>CAYWDR010000016.1:17941-27592 GCA_964457075.1 uncultured Solibacteraceae bacterium | reverse complement strand
CCCGGAGCCCGGAGCCCGGAGCCCGGAGCCCGGAGCCCGGAGCCCGGAGCCCGGCACCGCCCCAGCCTTTTCCCTTGCCCCGCCAGGCCTTCCCTGGCAACCTGGAAGGCCCTGCTGGCTCCGGGCCCTAAGTGCATCCCTCTGGGAAGGCCGCCCGTCACCGCTCAACTTCAGAGGCAATCATGTACGCAGTCATTCAGACCGGTGGCAAGCAGTACCGCGTGTCCGAGGGCGATATCCTCCGCGTGGAGACGCTCGAAGCCGACATCAAGGCGAAGGTGACCTTCGACCAGGTGCTCTTCGTGGACAAGAACGGCGATCTGCTCGTGGGCCAGCCCACCGTGAAGGGCGCCACCGTCGAGGCCGAGGTCGTCACCCACGATCGCGCCAAGAAGGTGCTCATCTTCAAGAAGCGCCGCACCACCACCTATCAGCGCACCCAGGGCCACCGTCAGGGGTTCACGGAAGTGCGCATCAAGAGCATCAAGGCTTAAGGAGAGGTGACCCATGGCTCACAAAAAAGGCGTAGGCTCCACCCGTAACGGCCGCGATTCTCATTCCCAGCGCCTCGGCGTGAAGGAGTTCGGCGGCGAGCAGGTCACCGCCGGTTCCATCCTCGTCCGGCAGCGCGGCACCAAGTTCCGCGCCGGCGTCAACGTCGGCATGGGCAAAGACCACACCCTCTTCGCCCTGGTGCATGGCAAGGTGCGCTTCCAGGACAAGGGCCAGTCCGGCCGTTTCATCCACATCGATCCGATCGAAGCCTGATCGGGATTTACCACGAAGACCACGAAGACCACGAAGCCTGACTTTGTGGTCTTCGTGGTCTTCGTGGTGAGAAAGCCCCATGTTCCTAGACCATCTCCAACTCGAAGTCACCGCCGGCCATGGTGGGTCGGGCTGCATGTCCTTCCGCCGGGAGAAGTTCGCCCCGGAGGGCGGCCCCGACGGTGGGGATGGCGGCCTGGGCGGGAGCGTGCTCCTGCGGGCCAACCGTTCGCTGAACACCCTCAATGCCTACCGCAACAAGCGCAAGTTCGTGGCGGAGCGGGGCGGCCAGGGCATGGGCAGCCTCAAGAACGGCACCGACGGCGACGACATCACCCTCGACGTGCCCTTGGGCACCCTCGTGAAGGATGCGGATAGCGGCGAGGTGCTGGCGGAGCTCATGGCCGACGGCGAGGTGCTTTGCGTGGCCCGTGGCGGCCGCGGGGGCCTGGGCAACTGGCACTTCAAGAGCAGCACGAACCGCACGCCGCGGCACTTCCAGCCCGGGGAAGAGGGCGAGGCCCGGCGCCTCGACCTGGAACTCAAGATGATCGCGGACGTGGGCCTCGCGGGCTTTCCCAACGCGGGCAAGAGCACCCTGGTGAGCAACCTCAGCGCGGCCCGCCCCAAGATCGCGAACTACCCCTTCACCACCCTCCAACCCCAGCTGGGCGTCGTGAGCTTGGATCGCTTCGGCGGCTCGGAGCTGGAGAGCTTCGTCATTGCCGATATCCCCGGGCTGATCGAAGGCGCCGCCGGCGGCGCGGGCCTGGGCATCCAGTTCCTCCGCCACGTGGAGCGCACCCGCATGCTGCTGCAACTGGTGGATCTCGCCGACCCCATGCAGGAGCCCGAGGATGCCGTGCGCATCATCGAGGGCGAGCTGGCCGCCTTTTCGGAAGTGCTCGCCGCCAAGCCCCGCTGGCTCGTGGGGACCAAGCTGGACGCCCTGCAGGACGACGAACGCAAGCTGGCCTTCGAAAAGCTATGCGAGGCCCGGGGCCAAAAGGCCATCTTCATCAGCGGCGTGACGGGCGAAGGGCTGAAGGAACTGGCCTTCGCCGCCCACGCCTTCCTGCAGGAGCAGGCGAAATGAAGCGGGTCGGCCTACTGGGCGGGGCCTTCAACCCTCCCCACCTCGGCCACCTCAAGCTGGCGAAGCTGGCCCTCGCGCACCTAGGCCTCAATGAGCTGCGGATCATGCCCGCGGCCCGCTCGCCCCTGAAATCCGATACCGGCGGCCCCTCCGCCGAGGCCCGCCTGGGTCTCGTGAAGGCCGCCTTCGAGGGCCTGGATCCCCGGGTGACCCTCGAACGCTATGAGCTGGAGCGCGGAGGCACGAGCTACACGGTGGACACCCTGGAGGCCCTCCGGGCCGCCGAGCCGGCGGCCGCCTTCATCCTCGTCCTGGGCTCGGACCAGTTGGCCCTCCTCCCCAGCTGGCACCGGATCGATCGCATTCTCGAGCTGGCCTCCTTGGCCATGGCCCCCCGGCCCGGCGCTTCGAGCGCCCTCCCGGAGGGCTTTCCCGCCCGGGTGATGGAGGCTTGGACGGGCGCGCCCGGCGAGCTCCAATGGCTTCCGGCCACGGAGCTGGATCTGGCCTCCACCGTGCTTCGTTCCAAGTTATCGGCAGGTGCTGCCGATGATTCCCTCGCGGCGGATCTGCCCCCCCAGGTCTTAGCTGCGATCACCCGTGAAAACCTGTATCGTTGATTCGCTTGAGGTGTGAATGCCCCTTGATAACCGGTTGAGCGCAGTGGTTGAAGCCGCGCGATCCAAGAAGGCCCTGCGGATCCGCCTGGTGGACGTGAAGGAGGCCTGCAGCTTCACCGAGACCCTCGCGTTCATGAGCGGCAGCAGCGACCGGCAGAACCGCGCCGTCGCCGATGCCGTGGAGGAGGCTCTGCGACCCTTGGGCCACCGCGCCTTCTCAAGCGAAGGCCACGCCATGGGCAATTGGATCCTCCTCGATTTCGGGGATCTCGTGGTCCACGTCATGGACGAAGAAACCCGCGCCCACTACAACTTGGAAGGCCTCTGGAAGGCGGGCCGGGAGCTAGAGCTGCCCCCGGAAACCCACCCCGTCCTGGGTTCCACGCCCCAACCCCGTTCCTGATCCCACTCCACCACTCGGAGATCCGATGAGCGACCACCACAATCCATTCGAAGCCATGCAGGCCCGCCTCAAGGTGGCGGCCGAGCTATACGGACTCGAAGATGCCCTCTTCAAGGTCTTCATGGCGCCCAGCCGCTCCATGATCGTGAGCCTGCCCGTGATGATGGATGATGGCCACTGGGAAGTCTTCCAGGGCTACCGCGTGCAGCACAACGTCGCCCGCGGGCCCGCCAAGGGCGGCATCCGCTTCGACAAGAACGTCACCCTCGACGAGGTCAAGGCCCTCAGCGCCTGGATGACCTGGAAGTGCGCCGTGGTCGACGTGCCCTTCGGCGGCGGCAAGGGCGGCATCATCTGCGATCCCACGAAGATGAGCCAGGGCGAGCTGGAGCGGCTCACCCGCCGCTACATCGCTGAGATCATGGACATCATCGGCCCCGACCGCGACGTACCCGCCCCCGACATGGGCACCAACGCCCAGACCATGGCCTGGGTGCTGGACACCTATTCCATGCATGTGCGCAGCACCTCCAACGCCGTCGTCACGGGCAAGCCCCTGGGCATCGGCGGCTCCCTGGGCCGCAACGAGGCCACGGGCCGCGGCGTGCTCATCGTGGCCCGCGAGGCCATGCAGCGCCTGGGCAAGCACCTGGCCGGCGCCACCGTGGCCGTGCAGGGCTTCGGCAACGTGGGCAGCCAGTCCGCCCGCCTCCTCCATGAGGCGGGGGCCCGCGTCATCGCCGTGAGCGACGTCTCCGGCGCCATCAAGAACGACCGCGGCCTCGACATCCACGCGCTCATGAAGCACGTGGCCGAGACCAAGGGCGTGGCCGGCTTCAAGGGCGGCGAGGCCATGGAACCCGCCGAGCTGCTCACCCTTCCCGTGGACGTGCTCGTGCCCGCGGCGATGGAGAACCAGATCACCGACGAGAACGCCGCCAAGATCAAGGCCAAGGTCATCGTCGAAGGCGCCAACGGCCCCACCACCCCCGAGGCCGATCCCATCCTGCTCGACAACGGCGTGCTCGTGGTGCCCGATATCCTCGCCAACGCCGGCGGCGTCACCGTCTCCTACTTCGAATGGGTGCAGAACCGCCAGGGCTTCTACTGGCGCGAGCGCGAAGTCAACGAGCGCCTCGTGGAGTACATGGTCCACGCCTTCCAGCAGGTCTTCGCCACCACCGACAAGTACAAGACCAACCCCCGCATCGGCGCCTACATCCTGGCCTTGGACAAGGTCTCCCAAGCCATGCACTACCGCGGCTTCTACGCCTGACGTGCTTTTCACTTCTCGCAAAAATGGGGGCGCCGATGGCGCCCCCATTTTTGCGAGGGGTTAAGGGCGATTACCGAGTTGGCATCTGTTTCGCCCGGGGGCGGCCCATCACCTGGATGATCTTGAAGGCTTGGGGGCCTGCGAAGGCCGGCACGCGGACCTCGCCCGGGCGGAGCCAGAGGCCGCCGGGCAGGACCACGAGCTGGCCATCGTCCATGGCGCCCGCGTTCGTGTAGGGCAAGCCCTCCCGGGCCAGGACCTGCAGCCGCACCGCGCCCGCAAAGGGGAACCTCAGGACGACGAGGTCCCCCTTCGGCCCGAAATAGTCCTTCACCGTGGCGATTTCCCCCTCGGTGGGCCATAGATCCAGATCGGGCTTGCCATCGGGCGTTCCGGCCTCCGCGTCGGGTTCCAGCTCGACGAAGATGTCGTCGAAGGCCTTCCGTTCGACCCTGGCGAAGGCGAGCCCCGAAGCCTTGGGGTTGAGGGCCGACCAGGCCCCCTCCAGGGCACGGGCGGCCGCCAGCGCCTCCTCCGCGTGCCGGGACCCGTGCTCCGATAGCTGGTAGGTGGCCGTGTCCACGGTGTAGCGGAACTGCCCATGGGGGGTCCGATCCACCCGGGCGAGGCTCCGCCACGTTCCGGCGTTCAGGAGGCGATGGACGAGGGCCGCGCCCTCCATCGAAAAGGCCACGATCCGGCCCGGGACGCGGGCGTCCTGGCCAAACCCCGAAGCTTCCCACCCGCCTCCGGCCACCGTGGTCCGCTTTGCATCCGGCAGGAAGCTCACCACCTCGAATCCGGGGCGCTGAAGCCGCTGGGCGTCCAGGAGGGCGATCCCCAGGGCCTCTTCCAGGCGCTGGCTGGCCTCTTCCACACGGCCCAGCCGCGCCTCGAAGCCCACGAGCACGGAAGGGTGGAGGCCCACCGCCGCGCAAGCCTGAGTGAGTTCCTCGATCCAGTGCGGATCCTGGAGGCCTGAAGCCTGGCGCACGCGCTCAAGCTCGGCCGCGGCCCTTCGAAAGGCCGCGCGCAGCTCCGCGAGGGCCGCCTCGTCCCGCGCGGCGGGCCGGCCTTGGCCGTAGGCCCTCATGAGATCGGCCAATTCCCCTTCCAAAAAATTCTGCCGATCCGTATCGGGGTTGCCTTCACCGGCCCCCTGCCAGGCCAGGGCGCCCCGGATCCGCGCGAGGCCGGCGAGGAGGTTCAGGTAGGCCCGGTCGGGGCGGAATGGCGGCGAGGGGTGTTTCTGCAGCGCCGCGGCCAGGGCGGCCAGCTCGGCTTCCACCTGGGTCTTCCGATCGAAGCCCCGCTTCTCGCGGCCTTGCACCACGAAGGCCAGCACGGCCAGGCCCAGACCCAGGAAGAGGCAAAGGCCCGTGCCGATCCAAAAGGCGTTCACCCGCATCCAGGACCGGGCGGTGTTGGCGCGTTTCGCAGGCTCGGGCAAGGGCTCTCCGTCGCGGGGCCGGCTCATTCCGCTGAACCATCTTAGGCCCTAAGGCCGAGGCACCCGTATCCAGGTGGGCCGGGAAAAGAGGAAGGCCATCCACGTGTTCCGGGTGATCCAGAACAGGGCGAGGGAGCAGAAGACGCTCAGGGCGGAAGCCGCGAGGCCGAAGGTTCCAGGGTCGAGGAGGGCTCCCGCCCGGCGGGCCAGGGCGAGGGAGAACTGCATGGGGATGAAGAAGCCCAGGTAGATCACCAGGGAGTGCTGGCCCAAGTACCGGAGCCAATCCGTTCCCTTCGCGTTCATGAGGAGGGAGGCGGCGGTGATGACCCCCATGGCGCCCAGGATGCCCAGGCTCAGGGCGACGCCCCGTTGGTGGGAGAGCCCCTTGAAGACGAGCGCCCCGTTCAGGAGGGCCCATGCGGTGATGACCCCCAGGGCCCGCAGGCGCCTCGACTGCGCCCAGGCGGCCAGATCGAAGAACCGGGAGGCGAAGTGGTAGCCCACGTAGAAGTAGATGAAGCGTTCGCAGAAATGGGCGAGGAGGACGGAGTGGGCCTTCGCGGGCGGGAACATCTGCAACAGGGTGGCGAGGGGCAGGATGATCCAGACCGGCACCCGGCGGAGCAGGCGCGTGACGATGAATAGCACCGGCAGCAGCTGGATGAACCAGAGCATCCCGAAGGGCTTGATGAACATCATCCATAGGGATCTCACATCGTCGTCGCGGCTGCCGAGGCCGGCTTTCAGGGCCATCAACCGGGTGGCATAGAAGATCAGGGACCAAAGGGTGAAGAAGTAGAGGTAGTGCAGCACCTTCTTATCTAGATAGTCCCTCCAGGGGCGATCGACCACCCGGTGGAGGAAGAGCCCGGAGAGGAGGAAGAAATCCGGCATGCGGAAGGGCTGCGCGAAGTCGGCCCAGAGCTGCAGCCATCCGCTTCCGCCGGTGGAGTTGAGCTTGTTGACCACGTAGAGCGTGACGACGCCGATCATGCAGATGCCCTTCGCGTAGTCCACCCAGCCCACGCGGGAGGCGGATCCCGTCGGGGCGAGGGAGCCGTTCGAAGGCTGAGGCAGGAGCACGCTGGCTGAAATCATGGGTACCGCCGCGAAGTGTTAAAAGCTTACACCTGCTTGCTTGGAATGGTTAAAAAAAGACCTAATGCCTTTTTTATCTCCTCGCAAAAAGGGGGCGCCAACGGGGCCCCCTTTTTGCGAGCGGGGCTCAAAACAACCTCAAAGCCGCCACATACCCACTGACCGTCTTCACGCCCGGGATATCGCTTTGGAGGCCGATGCCCAGGTCCACGCGGAAGGTGGTGAACCAGCCCCAGCCGGGCAGATCGCCGCCCACCTTGAGGCCCGTGAAGCCGTAGTACTTTCGATCATCGAGGCTCCGGGCCCGGGCGTACTGCAGGCCCAGGGTGAGCCGGAGGTTGGGGCCCGTGGGGAAGGAGACGTCCGCGGCCCCCCGCAGGATGCGATCCGCGGTGATGGCGTTGGAGCGGATGCCGGAGACGGCGCCCCCGCCGAAGCCTCCGCCCACTTCGAGGCTATTGAAGCGGTCGAAGGCGCGGCCCCCATCCAGGCCTGCCTGCATCTTGAGCCAGGTGCGGGTGCCCAACTCGATGTTTTGGCCCAGGGTGCCCCCCCATCGGGTGAAGCGGCCGCCGTCGGGGATGGTCTGGATCTCCCCCGGCGCGCCGAAGGCGCCTTCGGGACGCTGGCCCCAGCCGTGGTAACCCCGCGCTTGGAAGCCGGCGCCCAGCCAGGAGGCGGAGAGGCGGCCCATGCGGGTCCAGCCGCTGGGGGGCAGCACGTATCCGGGCGTCTCGTACTTGTCGTCGCGGGGCCGGCTGTAGCGGTCGTAGCCGAAGAGGGCCTCGGCCTCCATGCGGAAGCCCGCGCCGAGATCCCGGCCGAGGCCGGTCCGGAAGGTGCCGAATAGGTGGCCGACCGCGTCCTTCGCCTGCAATTCGCCGTCCTTCACGGGCCGTTCATCAGACTTGAGGAGGAGGGCGGTGCCCCCGAAGGCGGCGTCCAGGCCCAAGGGCAGGCGGGGCACCACCATGCTCGCCGTGTTGAACACGCCCGCGATGAGGGCGGTGTACTGGACGTCGCGGTTGAAGGCGTTGAAGTCGAAGAGGGCGAGGGCCGCCAGGGGGAAGACAGGGGGCTTGAGGCCCGGATCCACGAGCACCATGGCGGCGATGGCGCGGCCGTTCGTCTTGGGCCGTTCCTCCACCCTGCGGGTGCCGTCGCCCTGGCGGGTGTAGTAGCGCACGCCCTCGGGGGTCTGCCGCAGCATCGTTTCCTTGGAGGCGCGCACGGCGGCCCAGGCCTCTTGGAATCCCTCCGCGTTCACCTTCGGATCCTTGAAGCGGAAGTGCCGCCGCACCTGCACGACGCCGCCATTGGCGCTCAGCCACCGCTCGAAGGTGCGCACGTCCACGGCGCGCCAGGTGCCCCCGAAGTCCCCGTAGGCGAGTTCCATGCGCTCGCTCTTGACGGTGCCGGGCAGGTTCGAGCGCTCCCGGGTCTCCCGCAGGATGCGGCCCGTGGTTTCCTCAACCTCCAGCTCGCCGGAGGGCAGGCCCGCCTCGCCGCCCACGGGCTCGTAGCGCAGGCGGCGCAGGCCCGGGCCCGCGGATCCGCCATCCCAGTAGCGAAAGCGCTCCTGCAGGCCCAGGGCCGTGGGCAGGGCCATGGAGGTGCGGGCCTCCACGAGGGGCAGCTGCACCTCGCCGCGGATATTGGCCTTCACGCCGTTGAAGCGAACTTCCATTTGAAGCAGTTCCGGCTGTTCTCCCTGGGCCTCGAAGTAGCCAAAGGTGAAGCCCAGTTCCCCGTCCTCGCCCCGGGGCGATTGAAAGCGGAGATCCAGCTCCACCGTGGCCTGGAGGGTGCGAAGGAAGGCGCGGCTCCGCAGCGCTTCCGCGCGCATCTTCCCGAGGAGCGCGCCCACTTCGTAGGGCTTGGCGGCGCTCACGTTCACCTCCGTGCGGCCCTTGGGCAGGGGGACATCCGTCCAGGCGCCGGCCTCGAAGCGCCAGCGCCGGCCCATGGCCCCCCGATGGACGGTGAGGTCGCCGGGGCCGCCTTCCACCTCGTAGGCGCCGAGGCCGAGCTCCGCCGCGAGGCGGGCCGTGGGCCCACCGGCCGGAATCACGAGGCGGCCCCCGTCCCCCAGCAGGGTGGCGGCGTGGGCCTTGGGATCCTCCGGCAGCCAAAGCACCCAGGGCCGGCCGGGGAAGCCCCCCATGGCCTCGGTGAGACGGTCGCGCCAGCCGCGGGGATCCGGACCCAGCTCCTCGGGCAGGAGGGCCCCGCCGTCCACGGCGCCCCAGGCGGCCTCATCGAGGATGGGCTGATCGCCGAAGTCGGGGCCCACGTATAGGCCCACCTCCGGGCGCCAGGCGCGGATGGCCTGGGCGGCGGCCAGCAGCAGGGGCGTGCGGTCCGCGCCCTGCGGCAGGCGCAACCGCAGGGCCGGGGCCGATGCGAAGGGTTCCAGCAAGGGCCGCCAGGCGCGGCGGCTGGCCTCCACCTGGGCCGGATCCCGGGGATCGGCGGGGATGAGGCGATGGGATTCGGCCCTGCGCAGATCCAGATCCACGGGCCTCGCGGCGCCCACCTGGATGAGGGGAAGATCTCCGCCGGCCAAGGTGCAGACGAGGGCGGGAACCAGGGGCAGGGCGATGCGCACGAATCCTCCGAAAGACCTTTTCAGCAGTCCATCAGCTTAAGATGGGATCCAGGGACTCCCCATGCGATTCACCGTGAAGTTCACCACCGTTGCCGGCGAGGTCCTGCTCAGGGACTTCGAGGCGGAGACCGCCGAGGGGGCGAAGGGCCTCGTGCTGGCCGAAGGGGGCTTCCCCCTGGAGGTGAAGCGGGCCGAGGGCCTCTTCCTGCGGCGCCGCCAGATCAAGGCGGAATCCCTCATCCTCTTCAATCAGGAACTGCTGGCGCTGCTGAAGGCGGGCATCCCCCTCCTCCAGTCCCTGGAGCTGCTCGTGGGCCACGGCAAGGACG
>CAYWDR010000016.1:0-17931 GCA_964457075.1 uncultured Solibacteraceae bacterium | reverse complement strand
GTGGTGGAGCGCCTGAAGCAGGGCATGTCCTTCAGCGAGGCCCTGGATCAGGCGGGCGGCTTCCCCTCCGTGTACATGAGCAACGTGGTGGCCGGCGAGCGCAGCGGCGCGATGGCGGAAGTGATCGGCCGCTGGCTCTCCTTCCAGAAATTCAGCCAGCAGAGCCGCCGCCGCATCACCGAGGCCCTCATCTACCCCGCCTTCCTCGTGGTGGTCCTGGTCGTCGCCCTGGGCGTGATGTTCAACATGGTGCTGCCCAAGTTCGCCGACTTCTACGCGAGCGGGGATACGGAGATGCCCGCCATCACCCAGGCCCTCCTCGCCGTGGGCAGCGCCTTCCGCGCCACTCTCTGGCTGCAAGGGGCGCTCCTGGTGGGCCTCGGTTTCTTCGCCCGCTGGCTCGTCGCCACCGTGAAGGGGCGAAGGACGATGGAGCGGGGCCTCCTCGCGGTGCCGAGGGTGGGCACGCTCGTGCGCATGTACCACTCCTCCGTCTTCTGCCGCACCCTCGGAGTGCTCCTCGCGGGCGGTCTCCCCGCCGTGCCCGCCCTGGAAGTGGTGCAGCGCACGAGCCCCAGCGAGCGCATGAAGGCCAACCTCGTGGGTGTCATCGAGGCCGTGCGCGCGGGCCAGAGCCTCCACTTCAGCCTCGAACAGGCCAAGGTCCTCGATCCCCTCGCCGTGGAGATGGTGCGCGTGGGTGAGCAGAGCAGCGCGCTGCCCGAGATGCTCGATCACGTGGCCGACTTCTTCGATCAGGAAGTGGAAAAGGCCACCGCCGCCGTCACCACCCTCATCGGCCCCGCGCTGATCCTCTTCATGGGCGTGGTCGTGCTCACGCTCCTGCTCGCCGTCTACATCCCGCTCTTCAACGCGGGCAACGTGGTGCGATAGTCGTGCTGAGTGGGCAAGCGCCCGACAAAGGGGTTTTGGGGTGACAGCGCAGGGATGAGGGGGAACGCTTCACAACGGGAACGGTGGCCGCGATGCGCGAGCATGGCGCTCCTCGCCGTGGCTGCCTTCAGCCAGCCTGAATATGCCGCGAATCAAAAGGGCATCCGGTACGAGGAGTACGAGACCCGGGCCGCCTTCCTGCTCTCCCTCGCCAAGTTCACCGAGTGGCCGGAGGAGGCCTTCACTCCGGGGGAGCCCCTCTCCATCGGCATCGTGGGAGAGAGCCCCATGGCCTCGGCCCTCGAAACCCTCGCCCAGAGCACGCTCCTGGGGAGGAAGGTGCTCATCCGGAAGTTCCGCAACGCGTCCGAGGCTCAGCCTTGCCACATCCTGTATTTCACATCGGAGGAGGAGCGATTCCTTCCGGCCCTGAGGGGCAGGCTGGCCACCCGCGGCGTGCTCACGATGGGGGAGACGAGCTTCTTCCTCGGCTACGGAGGCGCGCTGCACCTGTTCAGCGAGGACGGGCGTCTCCGCTTCGTGCTCAACCGAGCCGCCCTCGATCAGTCCCGCTTGCGCGTGTCCGCGCAGGTGCAGCGCCTCGCCAAGCAAGTCATCAACCAACCCTAGGCCCCCCGTGAAACTCCTCCAACAGAGCTCCCTCCGCCGGAAGTTGATCCTCGTGATCATGCTGACGACGGGCCTCGCCCTGTCGTTGGCCGTGACGGCCTTTCTCGCCATCGAGATCCGGGGCTTTCGCGTTTCCGCCCAGCGGGAGCTGCAGATCCTCGCCGACGTGCTGGGCGAAGGCAGCACGGCGGCCCTCGAATTCAAGGAGCCCACCGAGGCCTCCCGCCTCCTCTCCACCCTGCGGGTCCATCGCCGGATTTCCGAAGCCGCCATCCTGGACGCGAAGGGGCAAGTCTTCTCCTCGTACCGGCGGGAGGGCGAGGGGCCCCTTTCCCTCCCTGCCCGCATGCTCCCCAACACCTTCGTGTTCGAAGGGGACCACCTCTGGCTCACGAGCCCCATCCGGCACGCGGGCGATCCGATGGGAACCCTCTACCTCCGATCGGATCGCGCCGAGCTGAATCAGCGCCTGCGCTGGGTGCTGGCCGGCGGCCTACTGGGCACCCTCCTCATCGGATCGGCGGCCCTGCTGCTCGCCATGCGGATGGGCCGGCTCGTGTCCGAACCGATCCTCCACCTCACGGAGGCCGCCCGCCGCATGGCCAAGCGCCAGGGCCCCGGGGAACGGGTGCAACGGGAGACCGAGGACGAGGTGGGCCTGCTCGTGGACGCCTTCAACGACATGCTGGACCAGCTCGGGGAGCGCCAGGCCCGCCTCGTGGAGGCCCAGCACCTGGCCCACCTGGGGAATTGGGCCTTCGATCCCACGGCCCAGCACTCGGAATGGTCGGAGGAGACCTTCCACATTTTCGGCCTGGATCCCGCCGGCCCCGTGCCCGATAACGAAGCCTTCCAATCCCTCGTCCACCCGGAGGATCGGGCCAAGGTGGACGCCGGGCTGGCGCGGGCCCTGGAGGAGGGCCGCTTCGATCTGGACCATCGAGTGATCCGCCCCGATGGCACCATGGGCTGGGTCCACGTCTCGGGGGCCCGCTTCGACGGACGCGGCGGCCGGCCCGTGCTGCGCGGCACCGTCACGGACATCACCGAGCGGAAGCACGCCGAAGCCGCCCTGTTGCAGGGCCAGAAGCTGGAGAGCCTGGGCGTCCTCACGGGGGGCATCGCCCACGACTTCAACAACCTCCTGGCCGCCCTCCAGGGCTTCCACGACATCATCCGCCTGGAGCTGCCCCACGGCGCCCCGGCGGAAACCTACCTCGATAAGGCGGACCGGGTCATCACCCGGGCCACGGATCTGATCCGCCAGATGCTGGCCTACTCCGGCCGCGCCAAGTTCCATGTTCACCCCTTCGACCTCAGCCATCTGGTGGAAGAGATGGGCCACCTGCTTTCCGTTTCCATCTCCAAGAAGGCCGAGCTCCGGGTGCGGGCCGGCCACGAGCTGCCCGCCGTCGTCGGGGACACGGCCCAGATCCAGCAAGTGGTCATGAACCTCGTGATCAACGCCAGCGACGCCCTCCACGGGAAGGATGGCCTCATCAAGGTGAGCACTCGCGCCGAGTGGCTGGATCCGGAAAGCCTGGCCACCACCTATTCGGGCCAATCCATGAAACCGGGCCTCTTCGTGGTGCTGGAAGTGGAGGACAACGGGCATGGCATGGACGCCCACACCATGTCCCGCATCTTCGACCCCTTCTTCACCACCAAGTTCACGGGGCGGGGGCTGGGACTGGCGGCCATGCTCGGCATCGTGAAGGGGCACAGGGGGGGCATCAAGGTCTACAGCGAGGTGGGCCGGGGCACCACTTTCAAAGTCCTCTTCCCCGCCGGGGAGGCGCTTTCGCAATCCGGGAGCAGCGCCCCCGCCGTGGAGTACCGGGGATTCGGAAAGGTGCTCATCGTGGACGATGAGCCCGATCTGCTGAGCACCACCGCGGCGGCCTTCGAGCATCTGGGTTTCGAGCCCATCCTCGCCGCCAACGGCCTGGAGGGCCTCGGTCGGGTGCGGGAACATCTGGGGGCCCTGCGGCTCGTGGTGCTCGACTTGACCATGCCCCACATGGATGGGGTCGAATGCCTGCGCGCCATCCAGGGGCTGGATTCCGGACTGCCCGTGCTCATGACGAGCGGGTTCAGCGAGGGCGATAGCTCGGGCGCCCTCGGGGAACTCGCCCCCGCGGGATTCCTCCAAAAGCCTTACACCTTGGCCGCCCTTCAGGCGACGGTGCAGGGGATTCTCAGCTTGCCCCTGCCATAGTTGGCTTCCCGCCCCGCCCTGTCGATGGATGGCTCCGAGCCCACCCCCGAGGTATGACATGCCCAACGGCACCCCTGGCCGCCTGTTCCTGGGATTCACCCTTTCCGCGCTGGCCCTGGCGGCGCGGGACGAGAAGCCCAAGGGCCTTCAGCAGCTCAGCCTGGAGGAGCTGCTCAACGTGAAGCTCACCGTCGCCAGCCGCACGGAAACGACGGTGGCCGAAGCCCCGTCGATCGTCTCCGTCTTCACCGCCGAGGACCTCCGCCGCATGGGGGCCCGGGATCTGCGGGACGTGCTGCGCGTGGTGCCGGGCTTCGAGCTGGGCGTAAGAGGCCAGCTGGGCTACACGGAATTCGGGCTGCGCGGCGTCATCACGGATAACACGGAGAAGATCCGGATCCTCCTGGACGGCGTGCCCGTCAACGAGAACCTGGAGGGCAGCGGCACCATCATCTTCGGCGAGATGGCCCTGGATAACGTCCAGCAGATCGAGATCATCCGCGGCCCCGGTTCGGCCTTGTATGGAACCAACGCCTTCGTGGGCGTGGTCAGCATCATCACGAAGGATGCCGCCGGATCCGGGGCCTCCACCACCCTCTCGACCAGGGGCGGGAGCTTCAACACGAAGGAGGGCAGCGTCCTCACGGGCTGGTCCGGCCCCCGGTTCCGGATCTCGGCCTACCTCCACTACCTGGAGACGGATGGGCCCGATTCCCCCATCGCGGAGGACGCCCTCACCTCCGTGGACGCCTTTCCCTCCTACTCCAGCCTGAACGCGGGCATCTCCCTCGCGGGCACGCCCAAGGGCCACACCAGCGAATTCCGCCGCCAGTTGAGCACCCAGCTGAAGCTGGACTACCGGGGCCTCACCTTCAACGGGCTGTTCACCAACCTCCACAAGGGCCCCTACCTGGGTACCTACTTCGCCGTCAACGAGCACTCGGATGCCCACCCCTCCCAGGCCCAGGGCACCCTCGCCACCACCTTCCGGCCCGCGGAGGATTGGGTCATCGAGCCCAAGATCTACGGGCTGCGATACCGGGCGGACAATCGTTGGAACGATGCCCCGGATGGCTTCCGCCTCAGGCTCGACCAGCCCTCGGGCCCCCCCGTCATCCTCGATTACACCCAAGGGAGCTACCAGATCAACCGGGCCACCCAGGCCACCTTGGGGGCCGAGGTGAAGGTGACCTGGGCCCCCTCCCTCGCCCACAAGGTGATGCTGGGGAGCTCGGTGGAAGAGGCGAAGCTCTACCAGATCGTGAACTACGCCAACGTGCCCGGCTCCGGCCTCGACAATCTGGTGGAGACGCCGCCCATCATGCGAAAGGCCCCGGTCCGCACGCTCTTCTCGGCCTTCCTGCAGGATCAATGGAATCCCATCCCCGCCCTGGGGATCACGGCGGGGCTTCGCCTCGACCGCTACAACGACGTCGGCACGGCCCTGACGCCCCGCCTGGCCGCCGTCTGGCGCCCCGAGCCCGCCTTCCATTTGAAGGCCATGTACGGGGAGGCCTTCCGGGCGCCGACCTTCGTGGAGTCCTATCTCTACGCCGGCAACGGCTTCATCCGGGGCCGGGAAGACAATCAGCCCGAGCGGATCAAGACGGGGGAGCTGGAGGCGGGCCTTCGCCTCGGGGCCTCCACCCTATGGCGCGTCGTCCTCTTCGAGAACCGCATCTCCAACCTCATCCAGCTGGTGGCCGCCTCCGGTGGCTTCGAGTATCAAAACATCCCCGACGCCACCGTGATCCGGGGCGTCGAGACGGAGTGGACGGCCAGCTTCAGTGATTCCCTGGGGGGCTACCTCAACCTCTCGGGCCAAAGCGGGCGCAACGAGGGCACGGGGGCGCGGCCCGTGGGCATGGCCAATTGGCGGGGGAACCTCGGCGTCAACGCCACCCTGATGGAGGGCCTGAACCTCAACGCCGCCCTCCACGTGGTGGGCCCACGGGAGCGCGCGAAGGGGGATTCGAGGCCCGAACTGAAGGGCTACGAAACGCTGGATCTGGCCCTCACCTACACGCCCTTCCGGAACCTGGATCTCAGCCTCACGGCCCATAACCTCCTGGACCGGGACCAGCGCTACGCCAGCGTCTCGGCGCCCCTGCCCGGCGACTTCCCCGCCGAGGGCCGTGCCATCCAGGGCGGGCTTCGATGGCGCTATTGATTTCCCCCCATCAGGTCCCCGTCGTCCCCAGGTTATAGATCGGCGCGCACCAACCCCGGTCGATCTCCTGGAAGACCTCGCAAAGGTACTGGTTGTCCTCCCGGTTCCTCAGGGAGAAGCGCAGGTAGCCGCGCCCCTTGATGCCCGAGATATCGATGTGGGAGGCGATGATGCCCCGCTTCTCGAAGGCCCGTTTCAGCTCTTCGCCTCCAAGGTGCTCGTGCTTCACCATGAAGATGTTGGTGGACGAGGGGATGGCGGAGAAGTGGGCGAGGGGCGTGAGGTGGGAAAACACCTCTTTGCGCTTGGAGATGTTTTCGACGCGCGATTGCGTGAGGAAGGCCTCGTCTTCGAGGGCGATGAGGGCGAGGTCGGAGGAGAGCTGGGTGACGGGGAAGGGGTGGCGGTGGATCTGGATCCCCTCCAGGATGTCCGGCGAGGAGCACATCAGGTAGCCGATGCGCAGGCTCGCCAGGCCGTATTTCTTGGAGAAGGTGCGCAGCACCATGAGGTTCTGGTACTTGGGCAGGAAGCGGGCGGCGGAGAGCACCTCCCCCGGCGGATCCGTGTATTCCCCGAAGGCCTCGTCCACCACGACGAAGGCGTTGTAGGAGCTGGCATAGTCCACCAGCTCCTCGATCACCATGTCGTGGATCAGGTGGCCCGTGGGGTTGTTGGGATTGGCGATCCAGATGAGCTTGGGGCGGAACTTGTCCACGAGCTCCTTGAAGCGATGGGTGGTCTGGTTCGTCCAGCGGAACTGATCCTCCTCCCGCAGCTCCAGGAAGTAGGGGACGGCGCCCATGCGCTCGGAGAGGGCTTCGAAGAGGAAGAAGCTCGGGATGGGCATCAGGTACACATCCCGGTGATCGAGAAACACGCGGGTGATGAGGTCCAGGATGGAATCCAACCCGGCGGCGATGACGAACCACTCGGGAGGGATCCCGTACTTTTCCGCCAGGCGCTGCTTCAGGACGGCGTGGTTGCTATCCGGGTATTCGTTGAACCGGGCGACCCGGCGGTCGTCCAGGCGGAGTTCATCGAGGTAGTCGCGGATCCGCGGGGAGTAGCCTTCGGCGTTCTCGCCGAGGTCGAAGCGGTAGATCCGTTCCAGATCGTGCATGACGCGCACCCGCTCGATCTCGGCCTCCATATCCATGGATTTGTCCACGTACCCCTTGACCTTCTCGAACATGGCCTGGCGCGTGGGTGAGTTGAAGAATTTGTGGGTCTTGGTGTGCATGGCGGCGGGTCCTCCACACGGGGGGCTGGATTCAACAGGCGAGGGCGGGCATGCGTTGCGAGCAAAGGCGGATCCAGTCCGCCCCATCCGGAAGCCCGGCCTCCCGGATCCCCTGCTCGCCCAGCACCATGCGGGCGATGCCGGGGAGTTCGAGGCCCATGGCCTCCCGGAGGTTCAGCGACTTCAATTGATCGAGGTGGGCGGGGCCGAGCCCCCCATGGGCCAGGATCTCCATGCCCCCGGCGCTTTGGGCGGCCCCTTCCGCGTAAGTGGCGAGCAGGCCCGCGAGGCCGGCGGTGAGCATGGGGGGCAGGGGCTCGGCGAGGCGGGCGGCCCACTCCCCATGGCCCGTGGAGGCCATGGACCGGCCCAGGCCCCGCTGCATGGCGGCCAGGTAATCCACCTGATTGAACCCGCCCACCTGGACGAGGCCCCGCACGAGGCCGATGGCCAGGCTGAGGAAGGAGGTGGGCACGAGGGTGCCCTCCCGGAGCCCATCGAGGATCGCGCTGGGTTCCAGGGGGATCCGCCGGCCGTCGGAGGCGCGGAGATGGCCGTCCTCCGCCACGAGGGGCGAGGCCCTGCGCTGGGGCGTGACCTCCCACAGGAGGGCGGATCCGCCGGCCCGTCCGGCCTCGCTCCAGCAGCAAGGCACGCCATCCAGCGCTTCCAGCACCGCCCCGCGCAGGCCCGCGTCGAAGCACATGCGGTGGATCGGCGATCCGGGGCTTTCCAGATCCCGGATCAGCAGCGGAGTGCGGATGGATTCAAAGGTCGCGTAGGACAGGGGCGGCACGGCCTTCCGCGCCTCCGGCGTGAACCAGCGCTCCCATAGCCTCGCCGTGGCGCGGGTGGCCTGATCCCGGAAGGCGCGATGCCCCAGCACCTCGGGGGCGCGCAGGATCTCCGCGAGGGTGGTGCTGAGGGCCCGGCCCTCCCCCTCGCCGAGGTGGCCTGCCTCCAGGAGGGATTGGACCCGGGCCTCCGCCCGGGCGAGATCCTCCTCCATGAAGGGATCGAGGAGCAGCGTCATCTGGCGGCGCTGCCTATTGGAGAGGTCGAGGATGGGCAGGCGAAGGGGCTTGCCCTGGCGCCGGCGGGCGAGCATGAGGCCCACGGGGTAACTGGCGTTGTCGGCCGGGATGAGGGCGGAGGCCTCCACGGGCAACGCCCCGGCGGGATCTTCGCCCAGGGCGGCGATGATCATGGATTGCACGGTGAGGGGCATGCACTCCAGGCAGAGGTGGTTGGCCGTGTAGACGAGGGGGCTGCGCTCCAGCCGGGCCCTCACGCGGGCCGCCAGCGCCTCCCCTTGGGCGGCCCGCGCGTGGGCCTCCATTTCGGCGATGTAATCGCCGCGGCCCTGCAAGGGAGGAAGCGTGGCGGAATGGAACCCCGCGAGGAAGTGGCCCAGCGCCGCGTCTCCTTCCGCGAAAAGCCGCGAATAGACGGGCCGCTTGCGCGCGATGGCGTTCATCACGGGGTCGGCGAGGGCCCTGAATCGATCCATGCGGGCGCCGCTCATGCCACGGCCGGCGGCGGCGGGAAGAAGCCGCGCGCCCGCGGCGAATTCCAGACCTCGGCGCAGGGAAGGTGGAGGACGCTGACCGCGTCCTCCGGCTCCAGGGCGTTTTCGAACCCGTGCCCGTAGGTGACCTTGCCGATCCCCGAATCGGAATCCAGGACGCAGATCAGATCGGGGCACTGGATATCCAGGACCCCGTTCCGCCACGCCCACATGAACTCGTTTTGGATGCCCACGCGGTAGCGCTCCCCGGCCCAGGCGCCCGTGCCCACCAGATCGAGGTGGCCCCGGAAGAACCCCCCATCGAGGCGCGTCTCGGCGCGCGCCACGCGCCCCTGGAAGGCCATGCGGCCCCCGGTCCGCGTCACGAGGGCCTCCGCCGGCCGGCGCCCGGGCCCCAGCAGGGCCCCCAGCTCCAGGCAGCGGGTGAGGGTGCGCGGCACGAGGGCCTCCCGCAGGCGGGCGCCGGCCACTGGGAATCCCGTCAGGCAGAGGAGCCCCCCGCTGCTGGCCGCCAGGGCCCTGCACAGCGCTTCGCCTCGCGCGGGCCCCGCGACGCGCGCGAGGATGGCCAGATCCCCATGGAAGGTGGCGCCCACGAAGGGGGCGAAGGGGATGCCGAAGAGGGCGAGGGTCGTCTGGTCCAACTCAGGAACGGCCCGTCCCGCGCAGTCTCCATCCACCACGGGCACGCCGAGGTGGGCGGCGAGGCGGATGGCCTCCAGGGTGTTTTGGGGGCCCAGCTCCAAAGGGAAGACGAACCCGATGGGCTGGCCCAGGTACGCCGAGAGGGCCCGGGCCGCCGGCACGGAGGGCGGCTCGGAGGCGAGGGCCTCCAGACTTTCCACGTCCGCATTCGTGAGGCCGCCCCCGGCCATGGCCGTGGAAATGCCCAGGGCCTTTGGGGGCAGGTGGCCGGGGTCGATCAGCTCCACCCTCCGCCCCTCGGCGGCGAGCTCCTCCACGATGGCCCGCCCCCGCGTATAGGATCCCCCACCGCCCGTGCCGAGGACGGAAGCGCCCATCAAAAGGTGGTTCAAGGCCTCGCCCTCCAGGCCTCGTCCACGTTTCAATCGGCTGAGAGCTACCATCGCGATCTCCGAGCTTGGGTCCGGTCGGATCCCCTTCGGTTACTTGGCTACGCTCCTGGAGCTTCGGCGGCCGCGGGACGGGAATCCGAGGAAACCTGGGCGGATGGCGACGGAGCTTCGTGTATTGATGTTTCCGACCATACCCTGACGCGGGGGCCACGGGCAGCGGATCTTCCCTAGCTTTTCGGAAAAGCTGTCTGGCAATCCCCTATCGGCACCCGCTCAGCGGTAGCGCCGCTTCAGCCATTTGTTCGGATCCTCCGGCTTGGCCTGCAAGCGCACCTCGAATCCGAGCCTCGGGCCGTCCACCGTCTCGCCCACGGTGCCCACGGGATCGCCCTGGCGGAGCACGGTGCCCTTGGACACGATGATGCCCTGCAGGTGCTGGTAGAGGGTGAACCAGCCGCCGCCGTGATCGAGGATCACCATGGGGCCGTAACTTTGGTAGGGTTCCGCGAAGATCACCTTGCCCTCGGCCACGGCCGAAACGCGGGCCCCCACGGCCGCCTCGATGAGCAGGCCGCTCTGGACGCGCTTGGTCTTGTAGCGGGGATGGAGGTGCTCCCCGAAGGCCTCGGAAAGCGTGCCCTCCACGGGACTGGGCAGCTCGCCCCGGAGCTCGGAGAACTTGGCGGCCGCCTCGAAGGCCTCGCTCCGGGGGGTGCCGAGGAGCTTGGCCAGCATGCGCTCCAGCTGCAGGGCTTCCTCCGCCAGTTCCGCCTGCACCTGGCGTTGGGCGGCTTCATCTTGGGAGAGGCCATCCAGGTACTTCTGCAGCTCCTCCTCGGAGAGGCGCAAGGAGGCGCCCAGGGCCGCGGCCTGCTGTTCCTCCTGCCCCAGGCGCGCGAGCACGGCTTTGAGATCCTTTTCCTTGCTGGCGAGATCGCCCTGGAGGAGGGTGATGCGCTCCAGGCGCTTGCGCTCCTGGAGCCGCTGCCAGGCCAGCAGCCGGCCCCGATCCACGAAGGCCTGCAGATCCTGGAAGCCCGTGTAGAGCCCGAAGGCGCCGAAGGGCCCCACGGCCTGCAGCCAGCGCACCTGCCGGCGCAGATCCCCCCGCAGCTTCAACATCTCGGATTGGATGCGGCCCTGCGCGGCGGTGATCTGATGCACCTCCGCCTGGGCCTGATCCCGCCTCAGCCGCGCCCCTTCCACCTGGGCCCGGGCCTGATCCCGGCGGAGGCTGATGCCTTGGATATCCACGAGGATGCCCTTGCGCCGCCTCTTGAGGGCGGAGACCTGCTGCTCCACCTGGGCGAGGCGGCCCTGGACCTCCGCCAGCCGCCGCTTCAGCTCGGCGGGATCCTGGGGAAGACCGCCACTTTGCTGGGCGGTGAGGCCCAGGGCGAGAAGCAAGATCGCGGGTCGTCTCGCCATGGCTGGGCTAGGTGCGGGGCGGATGAAAAAGCGGAACGCAGAGGACGCGGAGGAACGCAGCGCGGCCGGGGGCCGCAACCAAACGGGCTATCAAAAACAGATGCACCACGGAGGCACCGAGGCACGGAGAAAAGCCGCCCACCGGGCGATCCTCCCGGTGTTCTACAGGCCTCCAACCTGCTCTTGGGCCAGCCCTCCGGGCCTTTGGCCCAAGGTCCAGCCATGCTGGACCTTCCTTCACAGGCGGCGCCAAGCGGGCCCCGAAAGCCCGCCCTGGCGCCGCCTGTGAAGGGGAGGGCGTCGAGCGGGTCGGCTCCCCTCCGTGCCTCGGTGCCTCCGTGGTGAACTTCTTTTTTCGGCTTAACATCCCGGTGATCCAGTAGTTGGTTGAACTAAGCCCACGACTTCTTCGCGAAAAAAGACGAAGTTGAAGGTTTGTAGTGCAGAGGACGCAGAGGCGCTCCGACCCAACGGTTGGGGTCGGCCCACGGCTTCGTCCAAGGCATGGGCTAGGCCGTGAGGCTGGGTCGGCGTGCCTCTGCGTCCTCTGCGAAGGCGCGAAGCGCCCTCTGCGTCCTCTGCGTTCCGCTTTTCGACGCAAAACCATCCGAAGAGCCCCAGTAAGGAGCCCACCTCCGAGATGGCATTCGTTCCGGCCCGCATCAAGGTCAAGCCCGCTTCGCCTTCCGGGGCCCCGCAGTCCCGACCTTGGCCGGCGCCGCGCCCAAGGGGAGAAAGGCGAGCAGCAGGCCCAGCAGCAGCGGCCCACCCAGGGAGAGGGGCAGGGCCAGGGGGCTGAAGGGATCGCTGGGGAGCTGAGCCATGGGCAGCAGCTTATGGAGGACGTTGATCACCTGCACGGCCCCCTTGCTGAGGCCGAGGTCTTCGCCGAAGTCGAGGAAGAAGGCGAGCTTGGGGCCCAACTCCCGGAGCAGGATCGTGAAGAGGAGGGCCAGCCCCACGTTGGAGCGGAAGATGCGGGCGAGGACGGAACCCCAGAGCAGCAGCTGCAGCCCCAGCAGCAGGCCGTGGAGGGCCGCCCGCAGGAGCTCGGGGGGGAAGGGCTCGTGGAGCAGGCGCAGGCATAGGCTCCAGATGGGGAGCAGCGCCACCTGCCCGAGAAAGGCGCCGTGGACGAAGCCCCAGCCGGCGCCCAGCAGCAAACCCGAGGCGCGCTCGCCCGCCGTGGCGCCCTGGGTGCGGGCCACGAGGGGAAAGAAGCCGCCAAGCAGCATCACCAGCGAACCCGCCCAGTACATGGCGGACTGAAGGTTGCCCAAGGTGTAGTTGCGCAGGGTGTCCTGCCCCAAAGGTAGGGCCGTGCCGAAGACGAGCACTTGGCTGCCCTCGGGGCCCTCCACCCCCTTCACGGCCATGAAGACGAGGCCGGATAGGAACAGGAAGGCCAGGGCCCACGCGATGCGCAGCTTGGAGGAACCGAACGCGTTCATGAGATCTCCGGGATTGGGTGATTCTAGCGGGTTCGTGGGCCGCTATCCTGGGGGTTCCGCATTGGAGCCCCCATGATCGCCGCCCAGCTCACCCTCGAATCCCTCCAGTCCTTCGCCGCCGCGCAACGCGCGGCTTTCGAGAAGGAACTAAGGACCCTCGTGGAGATTCCCTCCGTGAGCGCCGATCCCGCCCGCAAGGGCGACGTGCGCCGTTGCGCCGAGGCGGCCGTGAGCCTCTTCGAGCGCCACGGTGGCAAGGCCGAGATCCTGGAGACCGAAGGGAATCCCCTCATCCATGGCTGGTTCGGCGAGGATTCCGCCCAGCGCAGCATCACCGTGTACAACCACATGGACGTGCAGCCCGCCAACGAGCCCGAGTGGGTGGCCGACCCCTTCACCTTCGTCATCGACGGCGACACCTACAAGGGCCGCGGCAGCACGGATGACAAGGGCCCCGCCGTCACCGCCTTCTTCGGCGCCCTGGCCGCCAAGCAGGCCGGCGTGCCCCTCAATATCCACTTCCTTTGGGAGCTGGAGGAGGAGATCGGCAGCCCCAGCTTCGAAGGCGGGCTGAAGCGCCATCAGGACCGCCTGAAGACGGACGCCATCGTCGTCTCCGACACCGTGTGGATCACCCGCGGCAAGCCCAGCACCCCCGCGGGCCTGCGCGGCCTCCAGGGCTTCCGCCTCACGCTGGAGACGGCGGATCACGACCTCCACTCCGGCGTGGTGGGCGGCGCCGCCCGCAACCCCCTATCGGAGCTCATCACCCTCGTGGGCAAGATGCTGGACGGCAACACGGGCCAGGTGCTCATCCCTGGCTTCTACGACGAAGTGATCCCCCCTTCCGAGGAAGAGCTCGCCGGCTGGAAGGCCAGCGGCTTCACCACGGAACAGTTCATGGCCGATCACATGCTCAAGGGCATCCGCGTCACGGAGCCCGTGGAAGTGCTCAAGCGCGTGTGGGGCATGCCCACCATGGAAGTGCATGGCGTCGTGGGCGGCTACACGGGCCCCGGCATCAAGAGCGCCGTGGCGCCCCGCGCCGAGGTGAAGCTGAGCTGCCGCCTCGTGCCCGCCATGAACGAACAGAAGGTACTGGAGCGCGTGAAGGCCTTCGTGAAGGAGCACGCCCCCGACGTGGAAGTCCACGAGGAGCACGGCCTCGCGGCCTTCAAGGGCCACGTCACGGGCCAATACGCCGAGGCCATCCGCGACGCCTACCAGTTCGCCTTCAACGCCCCCTGCACCTTCACCCGCGAGGGCGGCTCCATCGGCGCCGTGAAGACCATGGAAGACGTGCTGGGCTGCGAGGTGTACTTCCTGGGTCTGAGTCTCCCCAGCCATGGCTACCACGCGCCCAATGAAAACTACGATTGGGAGCAGGCCTCGGGCGGCATGGTGGCCTTCGCCCACTACTTCGAGACCGTGAGCGGCTTCACTCGCTAAGCGAAGTCTTTCCTCCGCGTCCCTCCGCCTCCTCCGCGACCCTCCGCGAGCGTGTTTACCTTAAGCAAGGGCTTGAGGTTTGCCGAGGAAAAGCACTCGCGGAGGGTCGCGGAGGGAGCTGAGGACCACGGAGAAAAACAACCTGGCGGGATCGACCCGTCCGACGTTTGAGTGCATCCATGCCTCGGAAGGGCCCGGCGGCTGTGGCACATCCCGGGCGTGCGCCCACTGCGGCGTGACGCTCGCCGTGCTTGAATGCCAGGCCACGGGGAAGGCGGTGGAAGGCGAGTGTCATCTGACCCGCCGATCCCACGGCCGCCTGGGATCCACGGAGTACCACACCCTGGCCAGGCAGGCTTGTAAAGAAGGCAAAGCATGTTAGTCAAATGAAATAAAAAAACTTGTTTTCGTACACCATGGATGGATATTTCCGTAAGTTTTCCATCGCCTGGTTTGGGCACAGGAGGATTCATGAAAGTTCATCCTGAGGCCCGAAGGACCACCCCCAGATTCGAGGGGGCAGGGCCCGCTTCATCCAGGGAAACCCAACGGCCGGCCCTCTCGCCCACGAAGAACCCCATCCGGGCCCTGGATCGGCTCTTCTATCACGACATGGCGGATCTGGTGCGAAGCCTCCGTGGGTGGGCGGATGGGATGACCCGGGAACCGGGGCCCTCCAAGGAAAGGGGGCGGTGCCTGATGAATCTCACGGATCTCTTGGATCGAGAACTGCGTAGCCATCAAGCGGTGGGCGATTGGGGGCTCCCGCACGTGGCCTCGCGCACGGTCTCCTCCAAGGGCCTATTGGAGGAGGTGCGAGACGTCCTCCAGGGGCATCCCGCCGGGGCGGGACGGGGGATCGACCTCCGCTGCGAGGAGGATCGCGGATTCGACACGGATCCCGACCTCCTCTTCCGCGTGCTTTTGAATATGTCGATCAACGCGCTGGAAGCCACGCCACCCGGGCAATCCATCACCTTGGAATCCCGGTGGCTGGGGGGCGAAATCCTGTTGGCCGTCCATAATCCCGGTGCCATCCCGCCAGGTCTCCGCGCCAGCATTTTCAAGCGATCCTTCACGACCAAGGAAGGGCTCGAACGGGGGCTGGGCACCTATGGGATCAAGCTCCTCGGCGAGGTGGTGCTCGGCGGGCGGGTAGGCTTCGAGTCGGGTCCGGAAACGACCCGGTTTTGGATCCGGTTGCCCCTGCATCCACGAGGGGCCTCGCATTAAGTCGTCGTCACAAAATCACCTTGTCGTCCCAAAGGCAAGAACGACATAAGGAGCCGTAACGGACCAACCAGAAAAGCACTGGTTAGTCCGTAACGGCTCCTAAGGGCCTGGAATACCGGGAGTGACTAAGCCGTGACCGTCGGCGTTGATTTTTCCTGCGCGTCATACGTTGGCGTGACCCGCCTGGAATGAGCGCGCTCCAGACTTGGCCCACGATTCTTTCTACGAGGTGGGTCATGATTCGACGCTGGGCTTGGCCCATCGTGTTGGTGGGGTTGTGCGCGTGCCGCATTCAGCTTCAAAGGCCTTCACCGGCAGGCCTGAGGGAGGAGGCCGCGTGGGCGGCTGCGGGGGCTCGGCCCGGGAGCCAGCAGGCGGGATTCCGGGACGGATTCATGAATGGCGCCCGCATGGTGGAGGAAGCGGTGCAGAGCGGACGCCGGCTGTACCTTCCTCAGCTCGCGTCGAGGCCCTTGGCCCCTGCGCTGCGATCCGCACTTTCATCTGACGTTTCCGCCTCGCCCGAAACGGAGTACGTGGTGGAGATGGATGAGGATACGGGGCTCATCAAAGCTCCGGCCTCCGAAGGGCCCGCCGGCTTCAAAGAAGGGCAAGTGCAGGGCTTCCAGTGGGCCTTCGAGACCCACCGGGCCAAGCTGGCCCGTCCCCGCCCCCAGCCCGCCTATCCCGATGAATGGCATCCCTGGTCCCCCACGGAACCGGCCCTCCAACTCCTCGGCAGGGGCCGGGACGTGGATCTCGTCTGGGCCCCTGGCCTGCTGGCCTGGGCCGTCCGCGAACGGGGTTTCGCGCCCCGGCGCTGGTGGAGGTCCCTCCTCGGGGAAGTTCGGCCAACCCATGCCGCCCTGGTGGGAGATGCCCTCTGGCTCGACACCGGCCGGGAGGCCCTCGCCTTGGATCTTGAGACCGGAGCCGTGCGCCGGGTGGCTCCGGCCCCCGTCCACGCACAGGAACGGGAGGAAGTGGAGGTCCCCGTTCGAGCTCCCCTGACGAGGGCCGAACGCGAGGCGCTGGAAACCGACCCTCAACGTTCCCTTCCCGAGTGAACCCACGGCTTTTGAAGGGGCAGAGTCATGGAAGTCATCGAGCATGCCTCCCTCCATCCGGAAATGGCCCCCCCCATCCCGGACCTGGGCCGGTCCTATCGGGAGTTGCTGACGGTCCGCCCCTTCCGCGTGGTCTACCGCGTGGAGGAAGGGGTTCTCCGGGTGCTGGCCATCATGCGCCAAGAGCAGGATTTCGATCCGCAGAGGTTCATTCCCAAGTGATCTCCTTGCTCATAAAGGGGCAGGGGCCCCTTCATGAGGGGTTGACGAGCAATCAAAGTGATATCACATTGATTGCTCCTGGAGGTTTCCATGTTGAAGGAACGTTCCGCCCACGCCCTTTCCGGATTGCCCGTGCTGCTGCTGGGCATCGGGGGCATCCTCGCAGGTCTCTACCTCAGCGTGCAGGCCCTGGCGCCCCTGGGGGAGGCCTCATGGCTCTTGGCTTCCGTGCCGCTCATCCTCCTCAGCGCCTTCGCCCTCGGGGGCCTCTTCGTCGTGAACCCCAACGAGGCCATGGCCCTGCAGCTCTTTGGCGCCTATCGCGGCACCGTGCGCCAGGAGGGCATGGCTTGGGCCAACCCCTTCTACACGAAGCGCAAGATCAGCACGAAGGTGCGGAGCTTCGAAAGCGCCCGCCTCAAGGTGAACGATCTGGACGGCAACCCCGTGGAGATCGCCGCCATCATCGTGTGGCGCGTCGTGGATACGGCCGAGGCCCTCTTCGAGGTGGAGGACTGCGAGAAGTTCGTGGGCGTGCAAAGCGAATCGGCCCTCCGCAGCCTCGCGGCCCACTTCCCCTACGACGCCCACGAGGCCGGCCAGCTCTCCCTGCGGGGCAGCACGGACGAGGTGGCCCAAAAGCTTAAACTGGAGCTGACGAAGGTGCTTTCCCAGGCCGGCGTGGAAGTGTCCGACGCCCGCATGAGCCACCTCGCCTACGCGCAGGAGATCGCCCAGGCCATGTTGCAGCGCCAGCAGGCGGGCGCGATCCTCGCTGCCCGGGCCCGCATCGTGGAGGGCGCCGTGGGCATGGTGGAGATGGCCCTGGACCGCCTCGAAAAGGGCGGCCACGTGGCCCTGGATGAGGAGCGCAAGGCGGCCATGGTGAGCAATCTGCTCGTGGTGCTGTGCAGCGAGCGCGCCGCGAACCCCGTCGTCAACGCGGGCACGCTCTACCACTGAAGGGCTCCGGGCTCCCGGACGGGATGCCTTGGCTGCCTCCCATCCACCTCATTGAGCATCGAGGACTGCGATGAACCCTGAGTGCCGATGGCAGACGCACCCGGAGCCCGGAGCCCGGAGCCCGGAGCCCTGAATGTCCGAACGCAAACCCTTCCTCCTCCGGGTCGATCCCGAGATGCTGGCCCAGCTTCAAGCCTGGGCCAGCGAGGACATGCGCAGCCTCAACGGGCACATCGAGTACCTTCTGCGGGAGGCCCTGCGGCGCGCGGGGCGCATTCCCGATCCCAAGTCCTCCCCCAAGGCGAAACCATGACCCCAGCCCTTGAGCTCACCTCCCTCACCAAGCGCTTCGGCGACAAGACGGCGGTGGATGAACTCTCCCTCAGCCTGCCCCAGGG
>CAYWDR010000015.1:25218-27862 GCA_964457075.1 uncultured Solibacteraceae bacterium | reverse complement strand
AAGGTCCACATCCTCCTCGGCGCCCCCGGCTCCGGCAAGGGGACCCAGGCCAAGCGCCTGGTGGAAACGTTTCGTTTGACTCACCTGTCCACAGGTGACATTCTGAGAGATGCCGTTTCGAAAGAGACGGAACTCGGCCTTAGGGTCAAAAACCTCATGGCCGAGGGTAAACTGGTGGACGACGACACCGTCAATGGCCTTGTCTTCGCGCGGCTGCAAGACGAGAACCAAGACGTGTTGTTCGACGGCTACCCCCGAACCCAAAACCAAGCTCAATCCTTGCAGGACTTCCTCTCCCAAAAGGGTATCGAGCTGGGCACGGTGGCAGACGTTCATGTCCCCCAGGCTGTTCTGGAGGCCCGCGTGGTGGGCCGCCGCGTGTGTTCCAACAACGCCTGCGGCGCCATCTATCACGTGGATAACAAGCCTTCGAAGCAGCAGGGTGTGTGCGATCTGTGCGGCAGTCCGCTGAAGCACCGGTCGGATGACACCTCCGAGGCCTTCCGGGCCCGGATGGGCGAGTTCAACTCGACTTTCCAGCCCCTTCTGGCCTTCTACAAGGACCGGCTCACCTTCCGGAGTGTCGATGGAAATCGCGCCCCGGATGATGTGTTTGCCACCCTCGAGACCCACTTCAAGGAGAACGCTTGAGCAAGGAAGAAGCCATTGAGCTCGAAGCCACAGTGGTGGAAGCCCTGCCGAACGCGGTCTTCAAAGTAGAACTCGAGAACAAGCACCAGGTGTTGGCCCACATCAGCGGCAAGATGCGGAAGAACTTCATCCGCATCCTCCCCGGTGATCGGGTCCTCGTCGAGGTGACACCCTACGATCTGTCCCGTGGACGCATCATTTACCGATTCAAGTAACGAGAGGATCCCATGAAGGTACGGCCTTCCATCAAGAAGCTGTGCGAGCACTGCAAGGTGGTCCGCCGCGAAGGCGTGATTCGGGTCATCTGCAAGAAGAACCCCAAGCACAAGCAGCGACAGGGCTAAGGAGCACACGCATGGCACGCATCGCTGGTATTGATCTGCCCATCGGAAAGCGCGTCGAGATCGCGCTGACCTACATTTACGGTATCGGCCACCACAAGGCCCATACCATCCTCGACCGCGCCAAGGTGAGCTACGCCACCAAGGTCCGCGACCTCACCGAGGACGAAGTCAACCGCATCCGCCGCGTCATCACCGCCGAAGAGACCGTGGAGGGTGACCTCCGCCGCAACATCGGCCTCGACATCAAGCGGCTCATGGACATCGGCTGCTACCGTGGCCTGCGCCACCGCAAGGGTCTCCCCTGCCGCGGTCAGCGCACCCACACCAACGCCCGCACCCGCAAGGGCAAGCGGAAGACCATCGCTGGCAAGAAGAAGTGAGGGCTGAGGTAGATCATGGCTAAGACCCAGACCAAGACCACCGGCAAGAAGGTGGTCAAGAAGAAAGAAAAGAAGAGCATCCCGCACGGGGTGGCTCACGTTCAGGCTAGCTTCAACAACACGATCATTTCGATCAGCGACCCCATGGGGAACATGATCTCCTGGGCTTCCAGTGGCAATCAGAACTTCCGCGGCACGCGCAAGGGCACGCCCTTCGCCGCCCAGGTCGCTGCTGGTGTGGCCGCCGAGGCCGCCAAGGAGCACGGCGTGCGTTCTGTCGACGTGCGAGTGAAGGGCCCCGGCGCGGGCCGCGAGAGCGCGATCCGCGCCCTCAACGCCGCCGGAATCACGGTGACGAGCATCCGCGACGTCACCCCCATCCCCCATAACGGTTGCCGCCCCCCCAAGCGGCGCCGGGTCTAAGGCAGGAGGACGACAAATATGGCACGTTACACCGACGCCGTCTGCCGACTCTGCCGGCGCGAAGGCATGAAACTCTACCTCAAGGGCGAGCGCTGCTTCAAAGAGAAGTGCTCGTTCGAAACCCGCAAGGGCAAGATCCCTGGCCAGCACGGTTCCGGCAAGAAGATCAAGAAGCCCACGGGCTACTCCCTCCAGCTGCGTGAAAAGCAGAAGGTCAAGCGCATCTACGGCGTGCTCGAGAAGCAGTTCCGCCACTACTTCGAGAAGGCCGACCAGAAGAAGGGCGTCACCGGCCACAACCTGCTCGGATTCCTCGAGCAGCGGCTGGACAACGTCATCTACCGCCTGGGCTTCGCGTCCAGCCGCGCCGCCGCCCGCCAGATGGTCATGCATGGCCACATCCTGGTGAACGGCAAGCGGGTGGACATCCCCTCCTTCCAGGTGAAGCCTGGTCTCAGCGTCGAGCTGGGCCGGCGCGCCAAGGAGAACGACACGGTCAAGGCCGCCGTGGAGACCGCCGCGGGCCGCGGCATCCCCCAGTGGCTCTCCCTCGATGCAGCCGCTTTCAAGGGCCAGGTCGTCTCCGTTCCCTCTCGCGAGGACGTGACCCTGGACATCAATGAGCAGCTGATCGTCGAACTCTACAGCAAGTAAAGGGGGACGGATGCTGAACCTCAGCGATTTCCAGCGACCGCGCTTCGCCGAAGTGAATCCGTCGAACGCGACGGATTCCTACGCCGAGTTCGTCGCTTATCCCTTCGAGCGTGGCTTCGCCACGACCGTGGGGCACAGCCTGCGCCGGGTGCTGCTCAGCAGCATCCAGGGCGGTGCCGTGACGAACGTCCG
>CAYWDR010000015.1:0-25118 GCA_964457075.1 uncultured Solibacteraceae bacterium | reverse complement strand
AACGCCTGGCTCGGCAAGTCCGTGGAGGAGCTCGAGCTCTCCGTCCGCGCCAACAACTGCCTGCGGAACGCCAACATCACGACTATCGGCGAGCTGGTGCAGCGCACCGAGGCTGAGCTGATGAAGACCAAGAACTTCGGCAAGAAGTCCCTCCAGGAGATCAAGGACGAGCTCGCTCGCATCGGCCTCTCCCTGGGTATGCGGCTCGAGCAGGAAGTCTAGGAGCCACCATGCGACACAACGTTGCCGGCAAGCGCCTGGGCCGCGGTACCAACCAGCGCAAAGCCCTCATGAAGAACCTCGCGATCGCGCTCATCGAGCACGAGCGCATCCAGACCACCCTGCCGAAGGCGAAGGAACTCCGCAAGTACGTGGAACCCTTCATCACCCTCGCCAAGACCGATAGCCTGGCGAACCGCCGCCTGGCCGTCTCCCGCCTCGGCAGCAAGACCGCCGCGGCGAAGCTGTTCAACGCCGACTTCCGGAAGCGTTTCGAAGGCCGCCCCGGCGGTTACACGCGCATCCTGAAGATGGCCCACCGCCTCGGCGATGCGGCTGACACCGCGCTCATCGAGTTCGTGGACTACACCCTGCCCGAGGCTCCCGCCGAGGGTGGCGAGTAAGCATCGAACGTGAATACAAAAGGCGCCCCACGTGGGCGCCTTTTGGCATTTGGGTGCTGAATCAAGCGTGGAGGCTATCCCGAACATTTGGGGAAGGTCTATCCTGGAACCTGGCAGGGCGCACGATCACACCTGAAGTGGGAAACAGCCTTGAAGATGGAGTTCCATTGTTGAAGCAGATGATATTCCGGCCGGGGTCGCAATCGGGCCAAGGCCGCGGGATGGCGGCGAAGACCCTCCTTGCCGCTTTCGTGGCCGTGTCGATGGCCGCCTGTGGCGGCGGAGGCGGTTCGGAAGCCGCGAAGGCGGCGCCGGGCATCACCGCCCAACCTCAAAGCCTCACCGTTCGATCCACTCAATGGGCGACGTTTTCCGTTTCCGCGACGGGGTCTCCCGCACCGACCTTCATCTGGCAGAAGAACGGCCGGGACATCGCCGGGGAGACTCGATCCTCCTTCACGATCGCCGGCGCCAACGCTTCCGACGTCGGGACCTACCGCGTGATCGTCCGGAACGACTCAGGATCCGTCACGAGCGATCCTGCGACCCTCGCCGTCCAGACCACGCTGCTCTTCAGCTCCCCCACGGGGGTGGCCAAGGATGGCGCGGGCAACGTCTACGTGGCCAATTCAGCCGACCACACGATCTGCAAGGTAACCCCAGGGGGCACCGTGGTGGTGTTGGCGGGCGCCTCCGGGCAACCCGGATACGCCGACGCCATCGGCTCCAACGCGCGATTCTCCTGGCCCGTGGGGCTGGCCTTGGATGGATCGGGAAACGTCTACGTCGGAGACGGCAACAATACGATTCGAGTGGTCACCCCTGCCGGCGCCGTGTCCACCCTCGCGGGCTCCGCGGGAACGCCGGGCAGCGCCGACGGAACGGGCGGCTCGGCCAGGTTTGGGAACCTGATCCAAGGGCTGGCATGGGACGCCTCGGGCAGCCTCATCGTCGCCGATACCTTCAATCACACCCTGCGGCGCGTCACGCCCACGGGTGCCGTGAGCACGGTCGCGGGGCTCCCGGCCCAGGCCGGGGCCGTGGATGGGGCCATGGACGTCGCCAAGTTCAATCACCCATCGGGCGTGGCGGTCGGCGTGTCCGGCATCATTTATGTCGCGGACTACGGCAACGGCACGATCAGGTCCGTTTCGACCGGCGGCACCGTTTCGACCCTCGTGGGCACGGCGGGGTCCAGCGGAAGCGCCGATGGAACGGGCTCGGTCGCCCGGTTCAACGGCCCGGCGGGGATCGCCGTGGATGGAACCGGAAACCTCTTCGTGGCCGACTCCTTGAACCACACCATCCGCAAGGTCGACGTGAACGGCGCGGTGACCACCTTGGCGGGAACGGCAGGCACGCCCGGGAATTTGGATGGCACCGGGGCCGCCGCGAGGTTCAATCGCCCCGTCCATCTTCAAGTGGATGGCAGCGGCACCCTCCTCGTCGCGGACACCTCGAACGGGATGATCCGCGAGGTGACCAGCGGCGCGGTCGCCACCACCCTCATTCAAACGGGGCCTTGAGCTTCGCGGCCCATCGGCGCTTCCCATCCAACTAGACCCGGCCCGGCGGGCGTAGGCTTCCCGGTCCACGCTCGGTGAGGCAGCATGTCCAACGACCTGTACCCCGTGAAGCCCCACGCCGCGGAGCGCTCCCACATCCAAAGCATGGAGGAGTATCAGCGCCTGTACCGGCTCTCGCTGGATAACCCCGAGTGGTTCTGGGGAGAGCAGGCCAAGAGCCTCAGCTGGTACCACCCTTGGAATCAGGTCTTCGACGCGGACTATCAGGAGGTGGATTTCGCCTGGTTCAGCGGGGGGCGCCTCAACGCCTGCTTCAACTGCGTGGATCGGCATCTGCCTGAACGGGGCGGGCAGACGGCCATCATCTGGGCCCAGGACGAGCCCGGCGTCTATACCCACATCTCCTACCGGGAGCTGAAGCACCACGTTTGCCGGGTGGCCAACGTGCTGTTGGCGCACGGCGTGAAGAAGGGGGATCGCGTCTGTCTCTACCTCACGATGATGCCGGATCTCGTTTACGCCATGCTGGCCTGCGCCCGCATCGGGGCGGTGCATTCCGTCGTCTTCGGAGGGTTCTCGGCCGAGGCGCTGAGGGATCGCATCGTGGACGCGAAGTGCAAGGTGGTGATCACCGCCAACGAGGGCCTGCGCGGCGGCAAGAAGGTGCCCCTCAAGAAGACGGTGGACCGGGCCATCGAGGGCATGTCCCTCGTGGAGACCGTGCTGGTCGCCCGCCGCACGGAGACTCCGGTGGAAATGCAGCCGGGCCGCGATCTCTGGCTTGATGAAGAGGCCACCCGCCAGCGCTCCACCTGCAGCAACGCCTGGATGGGCGCCGAGGATCCGCTCTTCATCCTCTACACGTCCGGCAGCACGGGGAAGCCCAAGGGATTGCTCCACACCACGGGCGGTTACATGACCTACGCCGCCTTCACCCACAAGATGGTGTTCGACTACCACCCGGGCGACATCTACTTCTGCGCCGCGGACGTGGGCTGGATCACGGGCCACAGTTACATCGTCTATGGCCCGTTGGCGAACGGGGCGACGACCGTCCTCTTCGAATCCACTCCCCTCTACCCGGATCCAGCCCGCTACTGGCGCATCATCGACGATCTCGGCGTGAACATCTTCTACACGGCCCCCACCGCCCTGCGGGCCCTGGCCCAGGCGGGGGACGGCCCGGTGAAGCAGCACAAGCGCACCTCATTGCGGCTCCTCGGCACCGTGGGCGAGCCCATCAACCCCGAGGTCTGGCGCTGGTACCACGACGTGGTCGGCGAGGGCCGTTGCGAGGTGGTGGACACCTGGTGGCAGACCGAGACGGGCGGCATCCTCATCACGCCCTTGCCGGGGGTCACGCCCACGAAGCCCGGCTCCGCCACGCTGCCCTTCTTCGGCGTGAAGCCCGTGCTCGTGGACCCCGCCACCGGCGCCGTCATCGAAGGCAACGGCGCGTCGGGCGCGCTCTGCCTGGCCTCCCCCTGGCCGGGCCAAGCCCGCACCGTCTACGGGGACCACAAGCGATTCAAGGAGACCTACTTCACCCAATACCCGGGCTATTACTTCACCGGAGATGGGGCACGCCGCGACGAAGACGGCTACTACTGGATCACGGGCCGCATCGATGACGTGATGAACGTCTCCGGCCACCGGTTGGGCACGGCGGAGGTGGAGAGCGCCCTCGTGTCCCACGAATCCGTGGCCGAGGCGGCGGTGGTGGGCTATCCCCACGCCATCAAGGGGCAGGGCATCTACTGCTACGTCCTCCTGAATCACGGTTATGGGGCGGAGGATCGGGGCCAGCTGGTGGGAGCGCTCAAGGAGCAGGTCCGGCAGGCCATCGGCGCCTTCGCGGCGCCCGACGTGATCCACGTGGCCTCGGGCCTCCCCAAGACGCGCTCGGGCAAGATCATGCGCCGCATCCTCCGCAAGATCGCGGCGGCGGAGTATGAGGGCATGGGGGACATCTCCACCCTCGCGGAGCCTGAGATCGTCGCCCGGCTCATCGAGGAGCATCAGACGGCCCAGAACTGAAGGGGCCCGATTCTCGAACTTAGTCCGCCAAGTCCCGGATGAATCGCCGCACGAGGGCCTCGAAGCGGCCTGCGGCGGCCTGGCCAGCCTCCAGCACCTCCTGATGGGTGAGGGGCTGGTCCAGGAGACCCGCCGCCATATTGCAGAGGCAGCTGATGCCGGCGATCTTCATCCCTTCGTGCCGGGCCACGATGGCCTCTGGCACGGTGCTCATGCCCACGGCATCGGCCCCCCAGGCCCGAAAGGCGCGGATCTCGGCGGGCGTTTCGTAGCTTGGCCCCGTGACGCCGATGTACACGCCCTCTTGGAGGTGCTGGCCGAGAGCCTCCGCGGCCCCATGCAGCGCGGTTCTAAGCTCGGGCGTGTAGGCGCTGGAGAGATCGGGGAAACGCGGGCCGGCCCCCTGGTTCGGGCCGATGAGGGGATTCTGCCCCGTGAAGTTGATGTGGTCCCGGATCACCATGAGATCGCCCACCTGATGGGCGGGGTTCAAGGCGCCCGCGGCATTGGTGAGGAGCACGGCCTTCACGCCCAGCCCGCCGTAGAGGCGCATGGGCAGGGTGACGATCTCAAGAGAATGCCCCTCGTAGTAATGGAAGCGCCCCGCCTGGAGCAGTACTTTACGTCCCTCCATCTCGCAAAAGATGAGCTGGCCGCTATGGCCCTCCACGCTTTGCGGCGGGAAGCCAAGATCGGAAAAGGGGACGGATTCTCCGGCCCGGGCTTCCGCGCTCGCGGCGAGGGCCCCTAGCCCCGAACCCAGCACGATGGCCAGTTCGGGGATGAAGGGGGCCCGGTGCTTCAGCAGTTCAAAGGCGGCGGAGCGCATCGTCACCTCAGGCGGCGGGAACCAGCTTGATCTTCACCGTGGTGTCGGGCTGAAGGGCCGTGGGGCTATGCATCCGGACGCGGACGAGCCAGGTGGAGCTCCCGCCGTCGCGGGTTTGGAATTGGAGGGGGATGCTCGCGGTCGTCGAATCCGTGAAGGTATAGCTGTGCACCACCCGGCCATCCGGTGTGCCTAGGCCAATGAAGCTGACTTCGATTTTCCCGGAGGCCATGGGGCCTCCCGGGAATTCAACGTCGAAGGCGTAGGCCTTGCTCGCGGAAATCAAGAACCGGGCGTGGGCGATTTCGCCCTTGGAGATGTTGCCGTAGGTTCCCCCCACGGCCGTGGCCTGGCTCATGCTGAGGAGAATGGGCGAGAGCGTGCTGGAAGTGGGGTTCAGGCCCCAGGGCGTAGCGAAGGACGCGAAGGCGCCCGTGATGGGACGGGGCCATGGGATGTTGCCAGCGGGGATTCCCATGTTCGCGAGCATGGATTGAAGGACCGCATCCGTGATCGGAGAGGCCTCGCCAGTTCCTCCGGGCAAGGGCGACTGCATCGCCTTGAGCTGGGTGTACAAATTGAAGGGCTCCTCAAAATTAGAGGCGTCCGTGAGGGTGGCGAAGAGGCCGATGTTTTTGGGCAGGATGGTGGCCCAATCCGCGGGGGCGCCTGGCGATGGCAGCGCCTTGGCCTTGAGCGCCAGTTCCCAGGCGAGGGCTGAGAATACCTGGGCGCAGTGGGGATCGCGATCGGAAGCCGGAACGGTGCTGAGATCCCGGACATCCACGTAGGTCAAACCGGTCGACGTCGTATCCGCGATATAGGGATTCAATTGGATGACCGCCGCCAAGCCGTGGGGGATGCCTTCCAGCGCGGCCATTTGGGCGTCCAGATGATCCAACCGGATCGACTGGGGAAGGGGCGAGAATGGACCTAACTGGGCCGATTGGGCCGTGAAGGCCGAATTCCTGAACTGGAAAAAGAGTTGGGCCCGAGCCGCCAGCACCAACATGAGACCACGGTCCCAGGCGTCATCATCGGCGGCGGTTCCCTTGACGCTTCCGAAGTAGTGGAATTCACCCGTTTGAATATCGAGGGAAGAGGATAGGCCGGTGGGGGTGGGGAGCATGGTGGAGGGGTCGATGATCACGCCGCCTGGATTCTGGCTTCGATCCCACTGGATGAAGGTCCCCCGGGGGTCGGCTTGGCCCGCCGCATAGTGCAGGTCGAGCGTGGAATCTGTTCCCGAGTTGGTCCCGGTGGCGCCACTGTAGATCGCGAGATCGACGAAGGCGTCGAGGATGGAAAGGATGCGGCTCCCCGTGGGCGTGGCCTCCAATTGGCCCGCCTGGTCGTATCCGTTGGGATTGGACCCTTCAACCATCCCTGGGCTGAATCCAGGGACGAGCCGGGTGACGATCCGGCCCTCCGTCCGATCGTAATTCGTGTTCGCGAGAAACCAGGGATCGCCGACGCCGACATGGAAGTCCACGGTGGTCTCGCCGCTGCCAGCCGCGAGGGCCGACGTGGCCACGTGGTTGACGCCGGATGCGGTGGGCGGCAGGCTGCCATCCGGCGCCTTCCGGATGCAATAACGCAGGCGGGACTGCTGGGGTACCGTGCTATTCATGCCATCCGGATCGGCGAGGACGTTCACGTCCGAGGGCGCGATTGGCATCCGCGTGGCGGCGCCTTGGATCTCGACCATCCATTCGTTGTCCGCGGGGGCGACGATCCGGTAGGCGCCATCGACGCCGGTGGAGGTGGTGCCGAACAATCCGAAGAAGACCTTGTTCTTGGAGGCGTCATTGGGGAATGCGGGATCAGGGATCGACGTCTTTTGGTACAAATTCACCCTGAGGTATCGAGCCGGCAGATCCTTCTCGTACTTGGAAGCGTCGGTCTCCAGGCCCGTGGGAACGCCATTGACGTCGCGGACGAGGGGGATCCTGTCGTACGTGACCTTGCCTTTGATGACCACCGTGGGGGCAGGGGTGGCGGCCGAGGATGAACTCGATTTATTACAACCAAGCCCGGTCGTCAACAGGACTCCGCTCAGAATGAACCCGAGCCGGCGAAACATAGGAAGAAGCTGCATGCGGACCTCGAAAACCCGAACCTAAAAGGCTAACACAGGGGGCCCCCGGGCTTCAGGATGAAGCCGCCGGGCCCCCTGGCTGGGATGCGTTGAAGGGCGGGGAGGTTCAGTAGGATCCCAGGCGTCCGTTCACGGCCTGGAGTTCCGCTGAGATCTCCTCCTCGTCGTTCAGGAAGGGAAGGGGATTGGTGCGAAGGCCGTGGACCTGAAGTTCAAAGTGGAGGTGGGGGCCCGTGGCGTTCCCGGTGCGGCCCACTTCGGCGATCTTCTGGCCCCTTTGGACGATGTCCCCCACGCTCACGAGGTTCATCCGATGGTGGGCGTAGAGGGTCACGACACCGTTGCCATGGTCCACCATGACGTAGTTGCCGTACTGGCGGTGGCGGCCGGCGACGACGACTTCACCATCCATGGCGGCGTAGACGTCGGTGCCTTGAGGGGCGTTGAGGTCCACGCCCCGGTGGCGGCCCTTGTATCGAACACGCTTCTTTCGGTTGTGCTTCGCGCGGACGATGCGGGAGCGCATGCGGGGGCCCCAATTGGAGCTCACGGTGCGGGTTTCCACGGGCCAGAGGAGGTCCAGATGATCCGGGTCGGCGGGGATGAAGGCGTGAAGAGTCTCCTCGGCCTCCAGCACGGGCGCCACGATGCGGTTCAGTTCCAGGGAGCGGACGCTGGATTCGGGTGTGGGCCGACCCGATGCGAAGGCGGCCGCGGGCTCCGGGATCCGGGGCTGGAAGGGCAGCAAGCGTTCCAGATGGGCGAGGCTCTGGCTCCGGGAAGCCGGAGTCAGGGGCAACGCGGCGATGGGGGGTAGCAGGATGGCCGCCGCGGTGGGCGCGGCCGCGGCCGCGGGCAGCTGGATCCGGGCTCCGGCCTTGATGCGAACCTTCGCGCCGATGGCCAGCCTGTTCAACCGCAGGGCGGGATTCAAAGACTCCAACTGGGCGAGGCTCAGTCCGGCCTTTCGCGCGATGGCGGCGGCCGTCTCCCCTTTTCGGACGACGTGGACCTCGGTAGGCGAGGCCGCGTGGCGGGGCTTCTTCTTGGCGGGGCCGGCTTGCAGGGATAGGCCTGCAAGGGCCAGGGCGATGAGGGTGAGACGCACGAGGCCTCCAATCAAGGGAGGAAGATCCAGCTTCGCTAGGACTCCTGGGGGTGATTCCCAAATACAGAAAGAACGGGGGAGGTTCCTGCTAGCGCGGTAAACCTGACAAAGGGTTCATATCCAGTCTAACCCGCCATGGGCCTCGTCGAGAATGAGAATATTTTCCAATCAGCGCGCCCAGGGGGCTTGGTCCCAGGGCCAGGTGACGGTTCCCCGTCTCCCTCCTTCCTTCAGCAGGAGCCGTACCGGACCCAGGCTCATGCGGTGGCTGACGGCCTTCAGCATGTCGTAGAGGGTGAGGAGCCCGCCGGTGACCCCCGCGAGGGCCTCCATTTCCACGCCCGTCTTGCCGGTGACCTTCACTTCGACGCGAATCCAGGCCCGGCGAGTCTCGCCATCCCAATGGTGATCGACGGTGATGGCGTCCAGGGCCAGGGGGTGGCAGAGGGGGATTAGGTCGGAGGTGCGTTTGGCCCCGTTCACGGCCCCGATGCGGGCCACGGACCAGGGGTCGCCTTTTTTAAGGCTGAAGGATGAAGGATGCCCCGAGGTCCCTGAAGGCGTCTGCGCCTTCAGGGGAAGGATGAAGGACGAGAGGGCCTCGGCGGCGGGTTCGTCCAGTTCCAGGTAGCCCAGCGCCACGGCCCGACGGGCCGTGGCGGTTTTGTCGCCCACGTCCACCATGCGGGGGCGGCCTTCGGGGTCGAGGTGGGTGAGCTCAGGTTCCATAGGCCAGGAGGATATCCCGCAGGGCGGGGGTATCGGGGGCACAAGCCCGGGGGGCGAAGGGGAGGAGGTCTTCCGCGGTGGCGAAGCCGTGGGTGACGGCCACGGAGGGGACGCCGGCCGCCCGGGCCATCTCCAAGTCGAAGGCCGTGTCGCCCACCATGAGGAGGTCATGGGCGCCCAGGCCCGAGAGGCGCTGAATCAGCACGAGGCTCTCGGGGTGGGGCTTGCCGTGGGTGACCTCGTCGGGGGTGACGATGGGGTCGAAGAAGTTCTCCCATCCGAACTGCACGAGCTGGCGCAGGAGGGGAAGGCGGCGCTTCGACGTGGCGATGGCCATGGCCCGGCCTCGGCCCTTCAACTCGTGCAGGAGTTCGTCCATGCCTTCGAAGGGGCGCATGAGCTCCCCCTCGTGCTCGGCGTGGCCGAAGCTGCGGTAGGCGGGCAGCACTTCCTCCACCGTCAAACCCAAGGGGCCGAAGGTGCGTTCGATGCCGACTTCCACGGGGAGGCCCACGCAGGTGAGCCAGGGGGCCATGAGCTCATGGCCGAGGCCCAGGGTGTCGAGGGCGTGGCGCATGCCGGCCTCGATGAGGGGGCGGGTATCCGCCAGGGTGCCGTCGAAGTCCCATACGATGAGGGGGGTCACGCGGGGTCCCCGTTGGCCTGGTCCGGCAGGGGCTCCGTATCCGTGCCGAAGACGCCCTCCCACTTGGCGATGACGACGGAGGCGAGGCCGTTGCCGATGACGTTGATCATCGTGCGGGCCATGTCCATGATCTCGTCCACGGCCAGCAGCATGGCGATGCCGGCCTCGCCGGGCAGGTGGAAGCCGGCGATGGTGGCGCTGATGATGACGAGGGTGGCCCGGGGGACGCCGGCCACGCCCTTGGACGTGAGCATGAAGGTGAAGACCATGGCCAGCTGGGTGCCCAGGCCCATGGCCGGGTAGGCGATGGGGTTCGCGGCGTGGGCCGCCTGGGCGATGGTCAGGCTGGCGAGGACGAGGTAGAGGGTGGAGCCGTCCAGGTTGAAGCTGTAGCCCGTGGGGATCACGAACCCCGCCACCCGGCGGGGCACGCCGAAGCGCACGGACTCCTCCAGCAGCTTGGGCAGGGCCGCCTCGGAGCTGGCGGTGGAGAAGGCGGTGATGGCCGGATCCTTGATGGCCTTCAGGAAGGCCAGGATCCGGATGCCGAAGATCAGCATCACCGGCACGAAGACGAGCGCGAAGAGCATGATCAAGGCGAAGTAGAGGCTGCCCACGAGGAGGCTGTACTGCTTGAGCAGGTGGCCCACGGCGCTCCATCCCTGGACCCACTGGCCGTTCACCATTTGGCCGGCCGCCATGTGGCTCACGTTGTAGGCCATGGCCCCGAAGACCCCCAAGGGCGTGAGGGCCATCACCATGTCCGTGTACTTGAACATCGTCTGCGCCACGCCGTCGAAGAAGGCGAGCACGGGCTTGCCCCGCTCGCCCACCTTCGTGAGGGCGATGCCGAAGAGCGTCGCGAAGATCACGACGGGCAGGATGTCCCCCTTGGCGGCGTGATCCACGAGGTTCGTGGGGAACATGTGGAGGACGATATCCCATCCGCTCTGCGTCTTGGCGGCGGCCACCGCCGTGTGGGCGCCGAGGTCGATGGGCAGGTGGGCGCCTGGCTGGAGCCAGTTGCCGATGCCCAGCCCGATGAAGAGGGCGAGGGTGGTGACGATTTCGAAATAGAGCAGGGCCTTGCCGCCCATGCGGCCCACGGCCTTGATATCCCCCGTCTGCGCGATGCCCACCACGATGGTGGAGAAGAGCAGGGGCACGATGAGGCCCTTGATGAGGCTGATGAAGGCCTTGGAAAAGAACTTGAAGAGATCGTAGGCCTGGAAGCCCTTGAACGCCGGATCCGTGTTCTGGGGGAACAATCCGCCCAACACCACGCCGAGGCCCAGCCCCACGAAGATCCAGAAGGTACTCGATCGGTACCAGGGCCGCTTGCTCGCCGACATCGCTTCCTCGCTGAGAATGTTTCAGTGTCCCATGGATGGGCTTGGAGGCTGATACTTGAGGCCATGCGATGCCCCGCCTGCGACGTGGATCTCCCGGAGAACGCCCGTTTTTGTCCCGCCTGCGGGCGAGAGGCCGTCCCGGATTCCGAGCCCGGCCCATCCCTCACCGTCGAGGGCGGCGAGCGCGGGGCTTGGCGCTGGATTCTCCTCCTCTTGCTGGCGTTGGAGCGGCTCGTGGCCTGGTGGGCCTTCCCCCTGGAGGACCCGGGCCGGGAGGTCGGGGCCTGGGAACCCGCCTTCCTATGGATATACGGCGCCGGGGGGTTGCTGCTGGCGGGGCCCCTGCTGGCCTTTCGCGTCCGAGCGGGTGGCTGGGTGGCGGGGATTTCCGGATTGACCTTGCTGGTGCGCAGTTGCATTCCCCTGGTGGGAGAGAAGCCCGCCGATGGCGCCATCTGGTGTCTCATGGTCGCGAGCGCGACATTGACCTTCGCGTTCTTCCACGAGCAGAGCTGGTGGAAGCCTTCACCTTCCTAGGAAAAAAGGGAGGAGGCTCACGGCCCCCTCCCCTCGTTACGATAGAGAAGGTAGCCGGGGGCCTCCCCCCGTGGAGGTCGAATGGCTCAGGGACGCCGTAACTGGCTGAACACCCTTTTTCTGTGGGGAACGCTCCTTCTGGCGGCGGTGGCCCTGCCCCTGCACCTGGCCCTGAACGGCTGGCGATGGAGCGAATGGATCGTCTCCCTCTCCATGGTGTTCATCATCGGCACGGCCATCAGCGCCGGGTACCACCGGCTCTTCTCCCACCGGGCCTACCGCGCCAAGGCGCCCTGGCGCGCGCTGATGCTCTTCTTCGGAGCGGCTTCCTTCGAGAACTCCGCGATGAAGTGGTCCAGCGACCACCGCATCCACCATCGCCACGTGGACGATCTGGAGAAGGATCCCTACGCCATCGGCAATGGCTTCGCGTGGGCCCATTGGGATTGGGTCATGAAGGGACCCGATATCCCCCTCCAGGGCGTCGAGGATCTCCGCAAGGATCCCATGGTGCGATTCCAGCACGACCACGTCTTCCTCGTGGGCGCCGTCGCGGCTTCCATCCCCCTCGTCATCGGGCTGGCCACGGGCAACTTCTGGGGCCACCTCGTCGTGGGCCTCCTCGTCCGCATCGTGCTCACGCACCACACGACCTTCCTCATCAACTCCGCCGCCCACGTCTTTGGCAGCCGCCCCTACACGGAAGAGAACAGCGCCCGGGACAACTGGCTGCTGGCCCCCCTCACCTATGGCGAGGGCTATCACAACTTCCACCACATGTGGCAGTGGGACTACCGCAACGGCGCCAAGTGGTGGCAGTACGACAGCACCAAGTGGATCCTCAACGCCCTGCGGCCGACGGGCATGGTCCACGACTTCCGCCGGGTCCCTGCCGCCGTCATGCGCCGGGCCGAGCTGGCCGTGGAGGCCCAGCGCCTCCAGGCCAAGCTGGCCGTCCGCCGGGCCGAAGGGCATGATTCCTTACATGATCGCCTGGCCGCCGCCCGGGTCCGCATGGACGAGGCCCTCGCCTCCATGCATGAGCGTCGTGAAGCCTGGGGCCGCAAACGTCGCGAACTGAAGGTGCTGGGACGCGCCAAGGCCGAAGCCTTCCACATGGCCAAGGCCGAATGGAAGGAGAACATGGCCCGGCACCGCGCCGAGATGGCCGAGGCCTGGGCGGAGTGGAAGGCCACCCGGCGGGCCGTGTTGGCCGTCGCCTGATAGAGCTTTAACTTCGCCGCGGCCCCCGTTTTTGGGGGCCGCGGCGCTTTGGGGAGACTGCCCCTTCGGGGCGAGGGAAGCCCATGGGATACTGGCCCGTTCGCACCTTCGGAGGTTCCATGGCCCAGTTCGACGTGATCGTGATCGGTTCCGGCCCCGGCGGCTACATCGCCGCCGTGCGCGCGGGCCAGCTGGGGCTCACGGCCGCCATCGTGGAAAAGGATCCCGCGGGCCTGGGCGGCACCTGCCTCCGCCGCGGCTGCATCCCCGCCAAGACCTGGCTGGAGACGGCGCACCGCTTCGAGCAGATGCAGGATGCCTCCGACTTCGGCATCGACGGCGTGGATCCGAAGGGGCTGCGGGCGAATCTTGAGGCCATCGTCAAGCGGAAGAACCGCATCGTCTTGAAGAACGGCAAGGGCATCGAGTACCTGATGAAGAAGAACAAGGTGCAGGTGCTCAAGGGCTTCGGCAAGCTGCTGGGCGGCGGCCGCGTGGAAGTGGCGGGCGAGGCCGGTGTGGAAGTCCACACGGCCAAGAAGGTCATCCTCGCCACGGGCAGCGTGCCCCGGGAACTGCCGGGCCTGGAAACGGATGGCACCCGCGTCCTCAACAGCGACCACATCCTGGATATGACGACCCTCCCGGAGCACCTCGTCATCCTCGGCGCCGGGGCCATCGGCGTGGAGTTCGCCTCCACCTTCGCCCGCCTGGGCTCCAAGGTCACCCTCGTGGAGCTGGCGGATCAGGTGCTGCCCATCGAGGATCAGGCCGTGGGCGAGGAACTCGCCAAGATCCTCGCCAAGGCCTACAAGATGGACGTCCGCGTGAAGACGAAGATCGCCCGCCTCGAGCGGGGCGCCGACAAGGTGATCTGCCACCTGGAGGGCGATAAGCCCGGCGTGGTGGAGGCGAGCCACGTGCTCATCGCCGTGGGCCGCGGGCCCGTCAGCGACAAGGTGGGGCTCGACAACACGAAGGCCGTCGTGGACCGCGGCTTCGTGACGGTGGACGGCTTCATGCAGACGGCGGAGCCGGGCCTCTACGCCATCGGCGATATCGTGCGCACGCCCATGCTCGCCCACGTGGCCAGCGATGAGGGCGTCGTCGCCGCGGAACACATTGCCCAGAGCCTCGGCAACGCGGACGTGCACCCCCACCCCATCAACTACGATCGCGTGCCCGGTTGCACCTACTGCGACCCCGAAGTGGGGAGCATCGGCCTCACGGAAAAGAAGGCCCGGGAGCTGGGCAAGGATGTGCAGGTGGGCACCTTCCCCTTCATGCCCATGGCCAAGGCCAATATCGTGGGCGAGCCCCACGGCTTCATCAAAATCGTGGCCGATAGGACCTACGGCGAGATCCTCGGCATCCACATCATCGGCCCGAAGGCGACCGAACTCGTGAGCTCCAGTGTCGCCCTCCTCGGCGGGGAGTACACGGTGAACGAACTCATCAACACGATGTACCCCCATCCCACCCTCAATGAGGTGTTCCCCGAGGCGGCCCGGGCCGTGCATGGTCGGGCGCTCAACATGTAGGGGATCGGGAACAGGATGCACAGGATGATCAGGATGAAAAACGAGGGGTGGGCCGAGCTCCCATCCTGTTCATCCTGGCTTTTCATCCTGTCCATCCTGTTGAATGCCCTGCCCGCGTGGGCCCAGACACCCCAAGGCCGCCTCGTCTACCGCACCCCCGCCGGTCGGGCCGTCACCTTCCTGGTGATGGACGGGGGGCATCCGGCCTTCATCACGCTGAGGCGCGAGGCGGGCGACGCCGAGACCCTGCGGCAGTTCGTGCTCGTGCACAGCGGACCGGAAAAGCTGGTCGACCCAGGAGCCCTGCCCCAGCGGGAGACGGCGCCGGCGGCCTGGAAAGTCACCCATAAGGACACCCGCGTCCTGCTGAAGGGGCGCGAGGCGATCTACTGGCGCTACACGCCGGGTCTTTTCCTTCCGGTGCGATTCAAGGCCCTGAACGCCGAATGGACCTTGTTGGCGGCGGAGCTGCCCCCGAAGATGTTGGTCGAGAACGGAGGGCGCCCATGAAGGTGTTCGAGCGCAGCGCGGCCCTGACGGCCTGGTTCGACCAGTACGCCAAGGATCACACCCACATCCTCACCCATCGCACCCATGCGCTTTGCATCCCCCTCATCGTCTTCACGGCCATGGGCTTCCTGCACCAGATCCCCGGCCGCTACCCCGTGGCCGGCGTGCCCATGGGCTGGGCGGAGCTGACGCTGTCGCTCATCGTGTTCTTCTACGCCCAGCACGATCTCAAGCTGGCCCTCGTGGCCGGGCCCCTGGGCGCGCTGATGTGCGTGGGCGCCAAGTCCATTTCCTGGCCCATCCACCTCGCCCTGGCCATCCCTGCTTGGATCCTCCAACTGGCGGGGCACTGGGTGTGGGAGAAGAACCGGCCCAGCTTCGCCACGAATCTCGTGCAGCTGCTCATCGGGCCGGCCTATTTCCTGGATGGGCTCTTCCGGAAGGGCTGATCAGGAGCCTTCCTCAAGCCCTTTGAGCAGCCGCTCCCGCAGCGCCTGGGGCAGGCGCTTGCGGCGCTGATCGCCCTCGAGCATGGCGGTATAGGTATCGTTGCCTAGAAGCTTCATGGGAGTGATTCCGCGGTTCCCTGCTTCGCCGAGCACTTCGCCGAAGCGTACGAGGTCGTTGTCCTTGTAGTGGGCGACGAGGAGCAGGGCCATGACGTCGGGATCCGTGGCGTCCTTGGGGCTGGCCTCCAGCACCGTTTCGAGGATGTGGATGGCCTCGCGTGGGCGGCTGTCCAGGGCGCGTGCCGCTTCCCGGAGGAGATTGTCGTAGCTGCGCGGAGCCTTCGCGGCCTTGAGGCCGGGCAGGCTTCCTCCTTGGCTGAGCCAGATGCCAGTGCCGCCCAGAACTAGCATGACGATGGCGGCGCCGATCCAAAGGCCCTTGAGGGGCGTTTTCTGGGCGGATGGGGGAGCGGCGGCTCCGGTGGCCATCCTGGGCGCGGTGATGGCCTGGGGATCCACCCGCTGCAGGGCCGTGGTGGCGTCCTCGGCGGGGGCCCAGCGGGGATCCAGCGCGGAGCGGAGGCCGCGGGCCAAGTCGAGCAGGCTGGGGAAGCGTGCGATGGGATCCTTGGCGAGCGCGCGGATCAGGATGCCCCGCAGGGAGGGGCTGAGGCCTTCGAGGTGGGCGGCGTCCAGATCCTTGGGCGCGTCGTGGATGATGTGGTAGACGACGGCGCCGGTGGTATCGCCCTGGAAGGGGCGCTCTCCGCTGAGACCCTCGAAGAGCATCACGCCCACGCTGAACTGGTCGCTGGCGGTGGAGGCCTGGGCCGTGCGCAGATATTCCGGCGCCATGTAAGCGAGGGTGCCCACGACCTGGCCCGTTTGGGTGAATTCGGCGCCGCTGATCTTCGCCACGCCGAAGTCGAGGATCTTGGCGAGGAGGCGCCCTTCGTCCCGGCTCACCATGACGTTGGCGGGCTTGATGTCCCGGTGGATGACGCCCTGCCTGTGGGCGTGGTGCAGACCTTCGCAGACCTGGGCCACCACTTCCACGAGGTCCGCCCGGCCCAGGCTGCGATGGGCGAGGAGGTCGGCGAGGCTCTCGCCTTCCACGAACTCCTGTACGAGGTAGAGAAGATCGCCCTCCCGTCCGAACTCGTACACGGTGACGACGCCCGGGTGCTTGAGCCGTGCCGCGGCCTGAGCCTCGCGCTCGAAGCGGGCCACCACGTCCCCGCCCAGGCTCACGCCCACCAGTTCCGGCCGGATGGTCTTCAGCGCCACCTCCCGTCCCAGGGCGGGATCCTTCGCCAAATACACCTCGCCCATGGCCCCCCGGCCCAGGGGGCGCAGGATTTGAAAGCGGCCGAGGGTGTCCATGGCGGACATCATCCCAGATCCTCAGCCCAACGCCATCGTTCCAAGGTGGTCACATCCGCGGAGGGCGTCAGGGCCCTCAGGCGGGAAGCCAGCCCAATCCCAACTTGGAGAGGGCCGATCCCGCGAGATCCCGGTACCGCGCTTCCCCCATGAGGATCCGCGCCATGGCCCGGGGGCCCCGGGGGTGCTTCAGGCCCACCCGCCAAGCCAGATCCGGTGCGGCGTAAAAGGCGCGGGCCAAGCGCCGGGCCCAAACCATGTCCGCGCCCCAGGTGTCCCACATGATTCGCGAGTAAGGCTCCAGGGAACCGCCCCCCCTCGCCATCAGAAGGACCTCCGCCGCCTTGAGTCCGCTCCAGATCGCCGGGCGGATGCCTTCGGCCGTGAGGGGGTCCACCACTCCGGCGGCCTCGCCGATCACGAGGGCCTGGTCGGTGTGGAGGGGGCGGTCGCCATCCCACAGCAGGATGGGATGGGCCATGCGGCGGCAACCGGAGAGGTGGAGATCAAAGCCCTGGAGGTAGCCCTCCAGGCGTTCATCGAGGGAGGCCTCGGGCCTGCCGCGAAGGACGCCGATGCCGCAGCTTTGGCCGTCGGCCTTGGGGAAGTTCCAGAGGTAGCCCGCCTTCACGGTGCCGAAGTCGAGATGCACGACGCCGGGATCCGCGGGCGGAGTGGGGCTTTCGGCTTCAATGGCGCCCGCCAGGGCCCGGGTGGCGGGTTTCAGGCCCAGGAGTTTCGCGCTGAGGCCGAGGGCGCCATCCGCCGCCACGAAGCAGCGGGCCCGGCGGAGGCCTTGGGAGGTGTTGAGCCTCCAGGCTTCGCCTTCCCGGTCCAGCGATCGCAGGCCGCATCCGCCTTCAAAGGCGGCACCCTCCGTCCGGGCCTGATCCACGAGTAGCTGGTCGAAGATCTCCCGCCGCACCATCCACAGGAGGTCCCTCCCCAGGTCCAGCTCCACGGCGTCCTCCGCCGCCTTCCAGGTGAAGCGCACCTTGGAGGGGCGCATGGAGATGGCGGAGGAAAGATCGAAGGGGAGCCATTGGCCTATCTGGGGGCTTACGCCTCCTCCACAAGGCTTCACGCGGGGAAAGGGGGCCTTGTCCAGCAGCAGCACCGACTTGCCGCGGCGGGCCAGGGCCCAGGCGCAGGTGGAACCCGCAGGCCCGGCGCCCACGATGGCGACGTCGTAGAGGGTCATGGGGCCATCCGGAGGGTCAAAGGGCTGCGGTGCATGGGTTCAGCATAGGGGCCCCGGAGGCGCGGGCGTGAAGGGGTAGAAAAGATAGTTGACTGATCGTTCCAAAATGCTATCGTTGGATCCATGGCGCGACCGAAGGCCTTCGACCGGGAGCAGGCCCTTCAAGGAGCCCTGGGGATCTTCCGGGCCAAGGGTTTCGAGGCCACCACCATTCAAGATCTGGTGGATGGAACGGGCATCAACCGGCAGAGCCTCTACGACACCTTCGGGGATAAGGAGACGCTCTACCACGAGGCCCTGGATCGCTACCGGACCGAGGGACCCCAGCCCATCGCCGCCGCCCTGGAGGGGCCGTTGCCCCTGCGACGGGCGGTGGCGACGCTGTTCGACGGCGTGATCACCTACCTCCTATCCCCCGAAGGACAGCCCTGCTTTCTCGCGCATGCGGCTTTGGAACGGGCCGCGGGGGATCCTCAAACCGCCACCTGTGTTCAAACGGGGTTCAAGGACATCCTCCGGCGCTGGGAGGCCCGCTTCCGCCGGGCCCAATCGGAAGGAGAGCTGGGTCCTCATCACGATCCGGCCGCCCTGGCCCTCGTCTTTCAAAACGCGTTGCACGGCCTTCAAGTCACGGCCCGATCCGGCGCCCGCCGGGCGGACCTCGACGCCATCGCCCGAGTGACCCTGTCCATCCTCGGCTGATATTTTTGGACAATTTTGGAACGATTGTTCCATTTCATGGAGATTCATCATGAGCAAACTCGACGGCAAGATCGCCCTCATCACGGGTGGAACCTCGGGTATCGGTCTGGCCGCCGCCCAGCGCTTTCACGCGGAGGGCGCCCGGGTGTTCGTCACGGGCCGCAATCCGGAAACGTTGGAGGCCGCCCGGAAGGCCTTGCCTCTGGAGGTCACGGTGATCCAGGCGGATAGCGCGAACCTCGCGGATCTGGATCGCCTCGTGGCCGAGGTGAAGGCCCAGGCCGGGCGCATCGACGTCCTCTTCGTGAACGCCGGCATCGCGGCCTTCCAGCCCGTCGAGGCCGCGGACGAGGCCCATTGGGATAGCATCCTCGACGTGAACTTGAAGGGCCCCTTCTTCCTCGTGAAAAAGGCCCTTCCCCTTCTTGGGAAGGGATCCTCCGTCGTGTTCACCACGAGCATCGTGGGGCAGAAGGGCTTCCCCATGACGGCGGCGTACACCACGTCCAAGGCCGGATTGGCGGGCCTCGCCCGCGTGCTCGCCGCCGAACTCGCGCCGAAGGGCATCCGCGTGAACAGCGTGGCCCCCGGTCCCATCGCCACGCCGATCTATGGCAAGCTCGGCCTCCCCGCCGATGCGCTCGCGGGATTCGAGTCGAGCCTCGTCCAGCGCACGCCCCTGCAGCGCTTCGGCGTGGATGAGGAAGTGGCGAAGGCCGCCCTGTTCCTCGGGTCCGACGACGCCTCGTTCATCACGGGCGAAGAGCTGGTGGTGGATGGGGGCATCGCCGTGGCTTGACCTTAGAGGGTGCAGCCGCGGCCTAGGTTTCAAGGTCGCGGCGGTGCCCGGCGAGGCTCAACGTGCGCCCGCTGTTGAGCACCACGCTCAGGCTGCTGGCCATCATGGCCGTGGCCGCGAGGATGGGGTGGACGTGGCCCGCGAGGGCCATGGGAATCAACGCCAGGTTGTAGCCGAAGGCCCAGAGCAGGTTTTGGCGGATGCGGGAGACGGCGAGCCGTCCGAGCCCGAGGAAGGTCGGGATGCGCCGCAGGTCCCGGTGCACGAGCACGAGGCCCGCGCTCTCCAAGGCTACGGATGCGCCGCTGCCCAGGGCGATGCCGAGGTCCGCCTGGGAGAGGGCGACGGCGTCGTTGATGCCGTCGCCCACCATGGCGGCGGGACCCACGGTGGATTGGATGCGGGCGAGATGGTCGGCCTTCTCCTGGGGCAGGGCGCCGCCGAGGACGCAGCGGGCCTCAATGCCCACCTGCGCCGCCACCTTGAGGCAGGCTTCCAACCGATCGCCGCTGAGGAGCCAGGGCTCCACCTTCAAGGCCTTGAGGGCCCGGATCGCTTGGGCGGCTTCGGGGCGCACCTGATCGCCCAAGGCGAACAGGGCGAGGGCGGTCGTGCCGTGGGCGAGGAGGACGAGGGAGCCGTCGAGACCGTCGCCCGATAGCCATGTCACGGGCACATCCACGCCTTCGTCCCGGAGCCAGCTGGGCCGGCCGATGCGCAAGGCCTGGCCCTCAAAGGTCCCCTCGACGCCCAACCCGGCCTTCACGCGGCGATCCGTCACCGGGGGAAGGGATTCCCCCAGGGCCTGAAGCCGCGTCATGCCCTCGCGGAACAACCGCTCCGCGAGGGGGTGGGTGCTGATTTCTTCGAGGGCCGCGGCCCACGCAAAGGCGCGGTGTTCGTCGATTCCATTGAGGCGCAGGCCGAGCAGCTCCAGCTTCCCCGTGGTGAGGGTGCCCGTCTTATCGAAGACGACGGCCTTCACCTTCGGCGCCGCCTCCAGCACCTCGCCGCCCTTGAGGAGGATGCCGCGCCGCGCGCACTCGCCCACGGCCTGGATGAGCACCATGGGCGTGGCGAGGCCCAGGGCGCAGGGGCAGGCGACGACGAGCACGGCGACTCCCGCCATGAGGGCCTGCGTGGAGGTGGCCTGCTTGGCGAAGGCGAGAAGGCCCGCCAGCAGGGCGAGGGCCAGCACCGTGGGCATGAAGACGGCGGCGATCTTGTCGGCGAGCAGTTGCAGGGGGGGTTTGGCCGAAAGGGTCTGCCGCACTCGCTGCACCACCTGGGCCAGCAGGGTGGATTCGCCCACCTGGCGGGCCTCCAGCTCCAGGGTGCCGTCCTGCAACAGGGTTCCGGCGAGCACGTCCTGGCCTGGGGCTACGGCCATAGGGCGGGGTTCACCCGTGAGGCTGCTCGTATCTAGCCATCCCATTCCCACGAGGACGCGGCCGTCCACGGGAAGGCGTTCACCCGTCTTCACACGGAGTCTATCCCCTGCCTGGATCTGGGCCAGGGGCACCTCGATCCAGGCTCCGTCCTTCCATAGCTCGGCGCCCTTGGCGCCGAGGTGGAGGAGGCCCTGCACGGCCCGCTGGGCCTTGCGCTTGCTCCCGCGCTCCAGTGCCCGGCCGATGACGAGCAAACTCACGAGCATGGAGGCCGTGTCGAAGTATACGTGGTGGCTCTTCAGCACGAGCATCGTGTAGAGACTCACGCAGAAGGCCATCAGGGCGCCAAAGCCCACGAGGCTATCCGTGTTGGGGCTGCCCAGGCGCACGCGGCGCCAGCCGCTCACGAGGATGGGCCAGCCGCAGTAGAGGAGGACGGGCAGGGCGGAGAGGCCCGTCACGTAGGTGAAGACGCCGCGGATATCGTCGGGGATGGGGTTGGGTTCGTAGATCCGCTCCATGAAGACCAGCTCGCTGAGCCAGTTGCGCCCCACGTCATGGGCGAAGGCCGCGTACATCACCATGGCGTTCATCATGGCGTTGGCGCCCAGCACGATGGCGAGCACGAGCCGGATGGCCCCGTGGAGGTCCGGCGCGTCGTCATCCGCGTGCTGCAGCTCCTTCGCCCCAAATCCGAACTTCGCGAGATGCGGGCCCAGCTCGTCCTTGCGCACGAGGCTCGGCGCGAAGAGCACCTGCACCACCTCGGAGACGGGCTCCACCACGGCCTTCACCACGCCGGCCCGGCTTTGCAGTAGTCCCTCGATCAGCGGCGCGCAGGAACCGCAGGCAATGCCCTCCACCTTCAGCCACACCTCGTTGTAGGGCCCCGGCGGCAGCTCCGCCTCCCCCTCGCCCCCCTTGAATCGGGGGCCCTGCCGGGTGGCCTCCTCCGGCCCCAGGATCTCGAAGACCTGCGCGCAGCCGGGGCAGCAAAAGGCGAAGGGCGCGCCATGGACGAAACGCTCCGCGCGCCCTTCGTGGATGGGGGAGAGGCAGAGGTCGCAGTGGGCCCTCTGCGGGCTTCGGGCTTCGGGCTCCCCCGAAGGGCGCGGACGCCCTTCGGGATCTATGGACGCGCTCCGGTGTGGGGCCACAGTCATCGTCAAGACCTCAGGAATTCCGTGAGCAGCCTGAGCAGCTTCCACTTTTCTGCGAGGGGAGGTTGGGCCTTGGACTTGTCCTCCAGCTCCACGTGCCGGATGAGGCCGGTCACGAGAGCGGTGGCCGGCCCGCCCGCCGCCGCCCACTGCCCGAGGGCCCGGGTTTCGCTGGGGGGGATGACGTTGTCCTCGCTGCCATGGAGGAGGAACACGGGGCAACCGGGGCGGGGATTCAGTTCCGGTGAGAGGCGGGGATCCGAGCGCAGTTTCGCCGCCAGGGGGGCGAGGAGGCGACCCATGGCCTGGGAATCCCAGCGGAGGCAACACTCCGCTACCCGGCGGGCTTCCGGCGCTAGGGAAGCCGCTTGGGTTTGGAAGTCGGCCGCGCGTTCTTGCAGAAAGAGGGCCAGGGCCTGGCGGAGGGGCTCCACCTGTTCCGGGGGCACCAGCTGGTCCGCCAGGCGCCGGGCGAGCACCGCCTGGCCATAGAGGTGGGGGGAGAGCTTGCCGCCTTCGGGCAAGAGCCCGGTGGCGAGGTAGTTCATCACGCGATCCAGGTTGCCGTGCCCGCCGAAGGCGAAGATGCCGCCGAGGCGGTGCTGCAGGCTGGGACGGCCCGCGGCGCAGAGGCCCAGGCCTCCCGCGAAGCTGATGCCCATGATCGTCGGCCGATGCGCCAGCTTCGTCGCCTGAAGCGCGGGCGCGTCGAGGAGGAAGAGGGTCGAGGCTTCGATATCGTCGATGGCGCGGGGCGCGAGGTCGTAGCTCTTCAGATCGGCCAGGTCGGGCGTGGCCACGAGGAAGCCCGACCGGGCCAGCTCCCGGGCGAAGCGGGCGAGCCGCGGCTCATTAAATCCCAGCGTGTGGACGCCGTGGAGGACGAGGATGGCGCGGTCGAAGGGCGCCATGGGGCGGTAGACCCGGAGGGGAACGGTGCGCGGGCCGGCCTGGGCGTGATGAAGCTCGACGGTGAACGCTGCCCCGGTGGCTTCGGCCCCTTGGAATCCCGCCAGGAAGGTGAGCCCGGGGACGAGGGCCCGGTAGCCGAGGGCGGCCATCAGGCCGAAGCCCAGGGTCAACCCCAGGGCCCATTTCCGCCAAGGTCGCATCGGAGATGGGGGCGTGGAGGGGGACAACGTCCTACCCTTCCGTCTTCAGCGTCTTCGCCAACAGCTGGGTGCGGATGAATCCGTCCAGATCGCCGTCCAAGACCTTTTGCGTCTGGCTCGTCTCATGGCTGGTGCGGTGGTCCTTCACCATCTGGTAGGGCTGAAGAACGTAGCTGCGGATCTGGCTGCCCCAGGCCACGTCGGCCTTATCGCCGGAGGCGGCGGCCACCTTGTCTTCGAATTTCTGGCGCTCCAGCTCGTAGAGGCGGCCCTGGAGCACCTTCATGGCGGTCGCGCGGTTCTTGATCTGGCTGCGCTCGTTCTGGCAAGAGACGACGATGCCCGTGGGCAGGTGGGTGAAGCGCACGGCGGATTCCGTGCGGTTCACGTGCTGGCCGCCGGCGCCGCTGGCGCGGAACACGTCGATCTTGAGGTCCTTATCGGGGATCTCCAGATCGATGGTGTCGTCCAGCTCGGGGGAGACGTAGACGGCGGCGAAGCTCGTGTGGCGGCGCTTGGCGGAGTCGAAGGGGCTGATGCGCACGAGGCGGTGCACGCCCGCCTCGGCCCGGAGGTAGCCGTAGGCGTAGGGGGCCTCCACGGAGAAGGTGGCGCCCTTGATACCGGCCTCCTCCCCCTCCTGCTGGTCGAGGATCTCCGTCTTCCAGCCCTTGGATTCGCAGAAGCGCAGGTACATGCGCAGGAGCATGGCGGCCCAGTCCTGGCTCTCGGTGCCGCCGGCGCCGGCGCTGATGCTCACGATGGCGTTGTTGGGATCCAGATCGCCGCTGAGCATCATGCGGAGCTCGGCATCCTCGATATCCTGCCGGAGGGAGGCCTCCAAAGTCTCGGCCTCCGCGTGCATGCCCTCATCCTCCCGGGCCAGCTCCAGGGCCGTCTCCAAATCTTCCAAGCCGCCGTTGAGCTTCTTGGCGAGCGCGATGCCATCCATGAGCACGCCCCGGGATTTGAGGATGGGGCGGGCGGCCTCGGGGTCATCCCAGAAGCCGGGGGCGAGGGTGCGCTCCTCGATCTGCTCCAGCTCCAGCTTCTTGCGCTCGGGATCCAGATGGTTCACGAGCTGGGCGACGCGGGGCTGAAGCTCATTCTTGGCGCGAACCAGGCTATCAAAATCCATGCAGCATCCTCGGCCTGGGGGACAGGCAACCTTCCATTCTAGGGGCTCTGGGCTTTGGGCTCTAGGCTCTTGCTGCCTCCGACCCGCGCAAAGCACCGGATGGGTCGAGGCCGGCAAGAGCCCAAAGCCCAGAGCCCAAAGCCCGATAGACTGATCCGATGCCCGACTATCATCCGCTCCTGCCCGCGGACCTGGAGCCCACCATGCGCGGGTTCCTGAAGGGCCATGCGGGGGCGGATCTGGCCTATTGCCGCTGGGAACATGCCCAGCCCAAGGGGCGGGTGGTGATTTCCCATGGCTACGGCGAGCACGGCGAGCGCTATCGCCACATCGCCCATTGGCTGCACCACTTGGGTTGGTCCGTTTCCGCCGTGGACCATAAGGGCTTTGGCCGGTCCAGCGGCATCCGGGGCGACGCAGACGCGGGAATCCGTGGATTCGTGGACGACTTCGCCCTCTTCCTCCGCCAGGAGCGCCGCTACGACGCGGCTCGCACGGGGGCGCCTCCCCGGGTGAAGGATGGCGTGCCCATGCCACCCTTGGCCGTCTGCCCCCAGATCGTACTGGCCCACAGCTTCGGGGGACTGGTGGCCCTGCTGACGCTGCTTTGGCATGGGGACACCCTGGATGGCTTGATCCTGAGCAGCCCCGCCATCGCCCTGCGCAAGGGCTCCCGGGCCTGGCAGCTGCTGGGCAAGCTCCTCGTGTGGCTGGCGCCCCACCGGCCCCTGAACATCGGGGGGAACAAGTACGACGTCTGCTCCGATCCGGTGCTCGTCCAGCGCTATTACGCGGATGCCCTCTGCCATAAGTGGGCGACTCCGGCCTATGGGGAGGCTCTTGCCGAGGGGCGCAAGGAACTCCTACCTCTTGGACACGAGTTGGAAAAACCCCTTTTGGTCCTCGAAGCCGGCGAGGATACCGTGGCCGATCCCGAGGGGGCGATTTCCCTCTGGTCGGCCGTCCGCCCTGGCATCCTGGAGAGGCACCGGATGGAGGGCTTCAAGCACGAGGTCTTCCACG
>CAYWDR010000014.1:21218-28650 GCA_964457075.1 uncultured Solibacteraceae bacterium | reverse complement strand
TCGCGGAGGTGGCCCCCTTCGGTCTCCCCGCAAAGATGCTGCGACTGCCCAAGGCCTACGACCGCGGGCTCGGCGGGATGACCGTGAAGGCCTTCACGGAGGAAGTGAGCCGGGATACCCCGGCCCCCGGCGGCGGCTCCATCGCGGCGCTGTGCGGCGCCCTGGGCGCGGCGCTGGCTTCCATGGTGGCAAACCTCACGCAGCCCAAGGCCTCCGGGGAGACGGAAACCGAATTGCTCGCCATCGCCGAGGGCTGCCAAGCCGCGAAGGATGCCCTCATCCTCGCCATCGACGAGGATACGGCCGCCTTCAACGGCTACATGGAGGCCCTCCGCCTGCCCAAGGGCACGGACGAGGAAAAGACCCGCCGTTCCGCCGCCCTGCAGTCGGGCTTGAAGGAAGCCGTCGCCGTGCCCCTCGCCACCGCCGAGCGGAGCCTGGAGGCCATGAAGCTCGCCCAGCGCGTGGCCCAGGTGGGCAACCCCGCCTCCCTGACGGACGCCCTCGTGGGCGCCGTCGCCGCCTTCGCCGGTGTCCGAGGCGGCCTCTGGAACGTCCTCATCAACCTCAAGGACATCAAGGACCCCGCCTTCAACGACGCCATGCGCGCCCGCTGCGCCGAACTCCTGAAGGAGGCCGAGGCCCTCATGGCCGCGGTGGCCTCCGAGGGGGACGCCCGCCTCGTGGCCATGATCGAGGCGAAGGGGAAGTAGGTTCTATACTTTCATCCAGGAGGTTGGGATGCCCGTCATTGCCATGTTTTACGGGATCATCATCCGAATGTTCTATCGGGATAATCGCCAGCACCATCTACCCCATATCCATGCGGAATATCAGGGCGACATCGCCGTATTCTCGATTCAGGACGGGGCGATGCTTGATGGCCACATTCCGCCCCCAAAACAGAAATTGGTAGTTGCTTGGATTGAGATTCACCGCGACGAGCTGATGGCGGACTGGAATCTTGCGGTTTCCGGGCAAACCGTCTTCAGAATCAAGGGGTTAGAGTGATGCGAATCATTGCCCGGTGCGAAGCGCGCGCTGACTGGACCCTGCATCTATCCTTTGAAGGCGGGGAGCAGAGAGTTTTTGATGTAAAGCCCTTGCTTGATTGCGAAGCCTTTGTCGGGCTTCAGGAGCTGGGCGTGTTCTTGGCCGTACAGAATCGCGGTTACTTCGTGGAGTGGCCAAACGGAGCCGACCTGAGTGCCGACACGCTTTGCTTGGACGGAAAGGACGCAGCCTGACCCCGAGCACAAACCCGTGATTTCCATGCCCCTTCCCCCCGCTAGAATGGGGGGTTGGAGTCGTTCATGTCCCAGGCCCTCGTCAAGCGTTCCGCCCCCGTCGTCGAAAGCGTACTGGAGCTGGTGGGGAATACTCCCCTCCTGCACTTGAACCAATTCGGGAAGGGGCTCGATCTTTGGGCGAAGCTGGAGTACTTGAACCCCGGCGGCAGCGTGAAGGACCGAATCGGCGTGGGCATGATCCAGGCGGCGGAGAAGGCGGGACTCATCAAGCCCGGGATCTCCACCATCATCGAACCCACGGCGGGCAACACGGGCGTGGGCCTCGCCATCGCGGCGAAGGCCATGGGCTACCGCTGCATCCTATGCGTGCCCACGAAGTACAGCCGCGAAAAGATGATGCTCATGAAGGCGCTGGGCGCCGAACTCGTGCTGATCCCCAAGGAGGACGGCATGAAGGGCGCCATCGCGAAGTGCGCGGAACTGGCGGCCTCCATCCCGGACGCCTACGTGCCCCAGCAATTCGAGAACCCCTCCAACCCCGATAGCCACTACGCCACCACGGGCCCCGAGCTTTGGGAGCAGACGGGCGGCAAGGTGGATGCCGTCGTCTTCGGCGCGGGCTCGGGCGGCACCTTCACTGGCGTCGTGCGCTACCTCAAGGAGCGCAACCCGGATCTCATGGCCGTCGTCGTGCAGCCCGTGGGCTCCATCTTTTGCGGGGCGCCCCTCCAGGAGTGGAAGGTGGAGGGCATCGGCAATGGCTTCATCCCCGGCAGCCTCGACCTCGCCATCGCCGATCGGGTCATGGACGTGAAGGACGACGACGCCCTCGCCACAGCCCGGGAGCTCATCAATGCCGAGGGCTGCCTCGTGGGCGGCTCCAGCGGCGCCAACGGCTGGGCGGCCCGGGAGCTGGCCAAGGAGCTGGGTCCCGGCAAGCGCGTCGTCACCCTCTTCCCCGATGGGGCCGAGCGCTACATGAGCAAGTTCCCCGTGGCGGATCTGGATCTTTAACCCCATTTTGGATTCGAGGTGGTCATGACCTTGATGGAGTTAATACGAGCCGCGGAATCACTCCCCGTCGAAGAACGAGCCCTGCTGGCAGATTCCCTCTTGCGGAGCCTCAACCCCAACGAGAGCGGCTTCGAACGCGAGTGGGCTGAGGTTGCGGCCCGCCGGCTGGAAGAGGTGTGCACGGGAAAGGTGCAGCCCATCCCCGCGGAGGAGGTCTTCCGGAAAATCGCCCAGCGGTACTCCGCGTGAACGTACTGTTCCACCCAGAGGCCGAGGCGGAATTCGTTGAGGCGGTCGCCTATTACGAAGGAGTGGAAACAGGCATGGGGCTCGACTTCGCCCAAGAGATTGAAAGGTCGCTCTCCTTAGTGGCCGCCTATCCCGCGCTGTGGCCCAAAGCGGACGGCGCCATCCGAAGGTGCCTGGTTCGGCGTTTCCCATACGGCCTGTTGTATGCCGAGAGGGAAGACCATGTCCTCATCCTCGCGGTGATGCACCTCCATAGACACCCCGACTACTGGAAAACCCGGATCCCTGGAGAATGCTGATGGCCACCCTCACCGCCGACGCCCTCGCCACAGGACTGCTCTCCACGGGCGCCGTGAAGCTGCAGCCCAACGACCCCTTCACGTGGTCCAGCGGCCTGAAGGCCCCCATCTACTGCGACAACCGCCAGCTCCTGGGCCTGCCCGAGCTGCGGGCCCGCATCGCCGACGCCCTGGCGGAAGCCGCCAGGGCCCACCACCCCACCCTCATCGCGGGCACGAGCACTGCGGGGATCCCCTGGGGGGCCCTCGTGGCGGAGCGCCTGAACCTGCCCTTCGCCTACGTGCGCCCGGAGCCCAAGAAGCACGGCATGGGGCGCCAGGTGGAAGGCCCCAGCGCCCGAAATCACCGCGTCGTCCTCATCGAGGACCTCCTCAGCACGGGGGGCAGCAGCCTCAAGTGCGTGAGGGCGGTTCGGGAGGAGGGGGGCGTCGTCGCCACCGTGCTCGCCCTCTTCAGCTACGGCCTCGATGCCGCCTCGGAGGCCTTCGCGGAGGCCGACCTCAAGCCGCACGTGCTCTGCACCTTCGAGGATCTGAGCGCCGTCGCCCAGTCTGAAGGCCACCTCGACGGCGCCGGCCGCGCCTCCCTCTTCGAATGGCAGATGGATCCGCAGGGATGGTCAAAAGCGCGTGGGGGGGCCTGAGTTCGGGCTTCGGGCTTCGGGCTTCGGGCTTCGGGCTTCGGGCTTCGGGCTTCGGGAAAGGCAAATGGATGGGGGGCCTTGGCGCAAGATCCTCCCGCCCATGTAGGCCATACTGAAAGCCTGGGTCGGCGCTAACCCGAAGCCCGAAGTCCGAAGCCCGGAGGCCACGATGAAGCTCTACACCCGCACCGGCGACGCAGGCTCCACCGGACTCTTCGGGGGCGATCGCGTCACCAAGAGCCATCCGCGCCTGCTGGCCTACGGCACCTTGGATGAGCTCAATAGCGTGCTGGGCCTCCTGCGCCTGCACGCGGGCCCCAGCGTCGTGGGGCAGGATCTCCTGCAGCAGGTGCAGCACGACCTCTTCGTGTTGGGGGCCGTGCTCGCCACGCCCGATAGCCGCCAGGATCTGCTGGGCGCGAAAATGAGCAAGCCCACGTGGAGCCTGGAGGCCATGGAGGCCGATATCGACCGCCTCTCGGATCTGGCTCCGCCCATGCAGGCCTTCGTGCTGCCCGGCGGCACGCCCGGCGCCGCCTGGGCCCACCTGGCCCGCACGGTGTGCCGCCGCGCCGAGCGCGAAGTGGTGACCCTCATGAGCGCGGAGCCCGTGGATCCCGGCGTCGTGCAGTACCTCAACCGCCTCAGCGATTGGCTCTTCGCCCTCGCCCGCGCGGAAAACGCCGCGGCGGGGGTGGCGGACGTGGAGTGGCATCCGAAGTAGTCAGGCCAGGAAGCCCTCCACCTCATCCCCCGGATAGCCCCTCAGCTTCTCCTCGCTGATCCGCAGCAGATGCTCCACGGCGAGGACGCCATCCTGGTGGCGCATGCGCTGGAAGTGGGCGCGGAGGTGGCGGAGGGCGCGGGGGATGGCGGGGGCGAACAGGGCTTTGCGCTTGTGCATGAGCTGGTGGCCGAAGGTGCCGAGGGCCTTGAGGTTGCGTTGGATGCCGCTGAGGTTCAGCTCCTCCCATAACTGGGCTTCGCCCCAGCCCAGCTCCGCCTGCACCCGCTGCATGAGGTGGTGGCCCGCCTCGCGGCTCCAATCCCAGTAGGCGTCGAAGAGGATGGAGGCGAGATCGTAGGTGGCCGCGCCCCGGCGGGCATCCTGGAAATCGATGATGACGAGGCGGTCCCCCTGCACCATCAGGTTGCGCACGTGGAAGTCGCGGTGGGCGAGGAAGTGGGCCCGGCCCTCCAGGCTCGCGTGGATCTCCTCCATCATGCGGTCCAGCCACTTGGGCGGATCCTTTTCCAGGAAATCGTGGAAGAAGTTCTGGCGGCAATAGGCCCATTCGAAATCGAACTTGGGCACGTCGAAGGCGCGCTGCACGAAGAAGGCGGCCGGGGGCGCGCCAAAGGTGAGGGGACCCAGGAAGGTGGCGAGGATCCAGCCCGCCTTTTCCGCCCAGGCCACCTCTTCCTCGGGATTGGACATGAGGCGCCGTTCCAGGGTGAGATCGCCCAGATCCTCTTGGAGGAGCGCCCGGTCTTCGTCATCCGACTGGAGCACCGTGGGCACGGCCACCACGGGATCCAGGTAGGCCTGAAGGGCCCGGAATTCGTAGTAGGTGGGATCGTTCTTCGCCTGTTCGTCCATGGGGTTGAGCACGAGGACGGCCGTGCCCAGCTGGGGATGGGCGACGCGGAAATAGCGCCGGGCGCCCGCGTCCCCGGCCAGGGGCGTCGGGCTGGAAAGGCCCCACCGATCCAGGGCACGCGTGAGACGAGTTTCCATCGCCCCCATCATAGGCTCATAACTCCTTCAGGATCTCGGCCCGCTTAGCCTCGTATTCCTTCTTATCCAGCAACCCCTTCTTGTGGAGATCCTGGAGCTTGCGGAGGCGCTCTTCCGCGCTGGGGCGGCCCCCTTCGGCGGGAGAGGGCGCCGGAGGGGCGGCCTTGGGGGGCGAGGCCGGGCGGGCGGAGGCGGCGCTGCGCTCCTCGGCCTTGCGGAGCTGGGCCTGGAGATCCAGGGCATCCAGGCAATCCTGATAGGCGGACTTGAAGATGCTGGCGTCCGGTTGCATATCCAGGGCCTTCTGGAGGTAGGGCCGGGCCTCCTCGTACTCCCCGCGGATGAAGTGGATGATGCCCACGTTGTACCAGGCCCGGGGGTAGTACTTCGGCTTGCGGGAGGAGTCCTGCCTGGAGGCTTCGAGGCCCTTCAGGCTGAGCTCCAGGGCGCCCTTGTAATCCCTCGCCTGCACCCGGGCGTGAGCCGCCTCCATGCCGAATTCCCGATCGTCGAAGAAGGTGAGGCGCCGCGTCTCCGTCCATGGCAGGAGCATCCGCAGAACCTTGGCCTGGGCGCGGTCGAAGGCCTCCCGCCTGACTTCCGCCTCCCGGGGGTAGGCGGGCCAGCCGTCGTAGGAGGAGGCGAAGCGGCTCGGGTTTTCCTCCAGGCGCTGGGCCCCGAAGATTTTCCCCGTGGCGAGATCCACCACTTGCACGGCCGCCGTGAAGTCCAGGGCCGTGATGCTCTTCTTCTCCACGCGGACGTGCTCGACGCCTTGCTTATCCTTGTACCGCTCCTCCCGGGTGGCCTGGTTCTTGGCGAAGTCGCAGCGGTTCACGTTCACGATCACGAGGGCCGTGGGGCCCAGGAGCTTGCCCAGGGAGGCGATGGTGGCGGGATCCACGTAGCCCCCGGCCCCCAGCTCCTGCTCCCGGAGCACCGAGTCGAGATGGCTGCGGTCCACCACCTCCATGGCCCGGCCCTGCACGACGCCGGCCGTGAGCTGATCCGCCAGCTCCCGGGAGTTGGTGTCCCGGCCCGGCAGGAAGGCCACGCGATCGATCTTCAGGCCCAACCCCGGGGGATGGGTGAGGACGGCGTCCACCTTGGGGTTCGCCAGCTCGCTCCAGAACTGGGCGCTGAGGGGCAGGGCGGCCGAGAGGAAGAGGGCACCGATGCGCATGACGGGCTCCGGGGGTGGCCTTGGAGTTTATCCGAGTAGCCGTCCATGGCGGCCTGGGGCATCCTGGGGGGTCTGCCCCAGGCAGCCCGGAGCACATCATGGCCCATAGCTACCCCCTCACCCTCTCCTGGCGCGGCACCACCTCCAGCGCCGACTACTCCCGAAACGCCGGCGTCACCAACCCCGGCAAGCACGATCTGGCCGTGAGCAGCGCCCCCGAGTACGCGGGCGACGCCGGCCGCTGGAATCCCGAGGATCTCCTCGGCTCCGCCCTGGCCACCTGCCACATGCTCACCTTCCTCGCCCTCGCCGCGAAGGCCCGCCTGGACGTGACGGCCTACGACGACCGGGCCGAGGCCATCCTGGACACCGTGGAAAAGGCCACCTCCATCACGGAGATCCGCCTCTCCCCCAGCATCCGCGTGGCCCGGGGCACGGATGCCGCCAAGGTCGTGGAGCTCTTCCACAAGGCCCACAAGTACTGCTTCGTGGCCAACAGCATCAAGTGCCGGGTGGTGATGAACCCCCGGGTCATCGAAGGCTGATCGCCACCCTCCCCTGAACGCGGCAGGCCCCCGTCCCCGGGGGCCTGCCGCGTTCAAGGCTCAGGGTGGGCCGGGGATCGGACGAAATCGGGGAAGGACATGCAAGCGCCCGCCCCCCATCCCCAAGAACCGCAGCGCCTGGCCGCCCTGCGGGCCCTGGGGCTCCTGGATTCGGGCGCGGAGCCCCGTTTCGACGCCCTCACGCGCACCGCCTGCCGCCTCTTCGGGGTGCCCATGGCCCTCATCAGCCTCGTCGATGAGCGGCGGGTGTGGTTCAAGAGCCACCTAGGAACGGCCGCCTCGGAGGCCTCCCGTGAGTTCAGCTTTTGCGGCCACGCCATTCTGATCGACGAACTCTTCGTGGTGGAGGACGCCCTTGGAGATCCCCGCTTCGAGGACAACCCGCGCGTGGCGGGGGAGCCGGGCCTCCGCTTTTACGCGGGCGTGCCCCTGCGAAGTCCCGAAGGGCTGCCCTACGGAACCCTCTGCGTGCTCGGATTCGAACCCCGC
>CAYWDR010000014.1:0-21208 GCA_964457075.1 uncultured Solibacteraceae bacterium | reverse complement strand
CGCGCCTTCCCGGCGGAGGATCGCCGGGCCCTTCAGGATTTGGCCCTCGTGGCCGAGGCGGAGCTGAGATCGGCCCATTCCCGGGAGCAGGAGCGGCTCCTGGCCATCCTGGAGACTTCCCCGGACTTCATCTCCACCGTCATGCGGGAGCAGCGGGAGGCGGAATCCACCCTCCGGCGCGCCGAGGAGCGCTACCGGGCGATGACGGAAAACGTGCCGGGCGTGATGTACCAATTCCAGACCTGGCCCGATGGGCGGGTGGCCTTCCCCTTCATCAGCCACGGGATCGAGCGGATGTACGGCGTCCCCCCGGAGCAGTGGCGCTCGGAGCCCTCGTGGGCCCTGGACGCCATCCTGGACGAGGACCGCCCCGCCTACGAATCCGCCTTCAGGGACGCGGCCGCGCGCATGGGCACCTTCCTTTGGGAGGGACGGACGCGCACCGCCCGCGACGGGGAGATGCTCTGGATCCGCTGCCAGAGCCAACCCAGCCTCCAGACGGACGGCAGCATCCTATGGGACGGCCTCGTCACCGATACCACGGCCCTCCACCTGCAAGCGGCGGAACAGGCCCGTCAGGCGGCCTTCCAAAAGAGCCTCCTCCAGTGCGCCGAAGTGGCCATCATCAGCACTGATCTGAACGGCACGGTCACCAGCTTCAACACCCACGCGGAGGCCCTCCTGGGGTGGAAGGCGCCGGAGGTCATCGGGAAGGCCACGCCGGCCCTCTGGCACGACCCGGAAGAGGTGGCCCGGCGGGCCGAGGAGCTGAGCGAGGTCTATGGGCGGGCCTTCCCGGGCTACGAAGTATTCTCCCACCTGCCCCGGATTGGCGGCACGGAGCAGCGCCAGTGGACCTTCCTCACCCGGGACGGCTGCCGGATTCCCATGCTGCTCACGGTCTCCGGCATCCGGGACGCCTCCGACAGGCTCGTGGGCTTCCTGGGCGTGGGCGCGGATCTAAGGGAGCTCAAGGCCCGGGAGGTCGCCCTCGAAGCCAGCGAACGCCAGTTCAGGGATCTCGTCGCCTCCGTCCCGGGCATCGTGTTCCAGAGTCGGCCCCTCCCCGGGGGCCGACGGGAGTTCACCTTCGTCAGCGACTACTGCCGCGTGATCCTGGGCCTGGATCCCGCCGAGGCCATGGCCAACCCCCAATGGTTGGAGGGGATGGTCCTGCCCGAGGATCGGGCCTCCCTCGCCCAGGCCGTCGCCTCCGCCCGGGAATCCAATGGGGCCACCGAGTGGGTGGGCCGCATGAGGCGGAAACCCGACGGCCAGATCCGATGGGTCCGGCTCCAGGCGACGCCCTGGCAGGCCGCGGATGGATCCTTCCGCTGGAATGGCCTCGTGATGGATCTCACCGAGCGCATCGATTCGGAGCTGGCCCTGCGCCAATCCGAGGAGCGCCTTGCCCTCGTCCTCAAGGGATCCAACGACGCCCCCTGGGACTGGGATCTGGAGCGGGGCGATCTCTACTACTCCCCGCGCTGGTGGCACATGCTCGGGTACGCGGATAACGAACTCCACGTGGACACCGATCTGTGGAAGCTGATGACCCATCCCGACGATCAATCCCACGTCGTGGCCGCCCTGGACGAGGCCCTGCAGGGCGGGGGGGATAGCTACGAGGTGGAGTTCCGGCTGCGGCACAAGGAGGGCCACTTCGTGCCCGTCCTCTCCCGAGGCTTCATCCAGCGGAACGAGGCGGGGCTCCCCGTCCGGATCTCCGGCACGAACATGGACCTCACGGAACGCAAATCCGTGGAGGAGTCCCTCGTCGCCAGCCAGGCCCGCAGCCAGGCCCTGCTGGAGGCCATGCCCGATCTCATCTTCCTCGTGCACCGGGACGGCACCCACCTGGAGGTCCATGCCCACTCCGAGGGCGGCCTCCGCCGCCCCAAGGCCCAGATCCTCGGCAAGAACATGCGGGACATCTACCCCCCCGACATCTACGAGGAGCGGATGGCCCGCATCCAGCGGGTGCTCGCCACCGGCGTTCCCGAATCCTACGAGACGCGATTCCAGGCCCTCGGAGGCCTCCAGGATCATGAATCCCGCGTGGTGCCCTGCGGCCGGGACACCGTGCTCGTCATCGCCCGGGACATCACCGAGCGCAAGGCCCTGGAGCGCCTCAAGAACGACTTCATCTCCACCGTGAGCCACGAGCTCCGCACGCCCCTCACCTCCATCAAGGGGGCCCTGGGCCTCATGGCTGGCGGCGTCGCGGGGACCCTGCCCCCCCAGGCCCTGGACCTCGCCCGCATGGCCCTGGAGAACGCCAACCGCCTCGCCCGGCTCATCGACGACCTCCTGGACCTCGCGAAAACCGAGAGCGCCGAACTCAGCCTGGATCTCCGCGTCCACGATCTCCGGCGGCTCGCGGATCGGGCCATCGAGGGCATCGCCGGCTTCGCCCAGGCCCATCGGGTCACCCTCGCCCCCGCCTGGGAGGCCGAGGCCGCCCCCGCCCGGGTGGATGGGGACCGCCTCATCCAAGTGGTGCTGAACCTCCTCTCCAACGCGGTGAAGTACAGCGCCAGCGGCGCCACGGTGGAGGTGCGGCTTCGGCGCCTGGATCACGCCTGGCGCCTGGAGGTGGAGAACCACGGGCCCGAGATCCCGGAGGCCTTCCGCGCCCGCATCTTCCAGAAGTTCGCCATGGCGGATGGCTCTGACACGCGCTCCCGGGGCGGCACGGGCCTCGGATTGGCCATCAGCAAGGCCCTGGTGGAGCGCATGGGCGGCACCATCGATTACCGCTCCGGGAGCGGCCGGACCCTCTTTTACGTCGAATTGCCCCGGGCCGAGGAGACGCCATGAGGTTGAAGAAGATCATGCTGGTGGAAGATGACGCGGATATCCGCACCGTCGCCCAGCTCAGCCTTGAGACGCTGGGCGGCTTCGAGCTCAGCCTCGCGCCTTCGGGGCAGGAGGCCCTGGACATGGCCCCGGCCTTCGCCCCGGACCTCTTCATCCTCGACGTGATGATGCCCGGCCTCGATGGCCCCGGCACCCTCGCCGGCCTGCGCCGCATCCCCGCCCTGGCCTCGACTCCCGTGATCTTCATGACAGCCAAGGTGCAGCCTCAGGAGGTGGCCCACTTGAAGAGCCTCGGCGCCCTGGAGATCATCTCCAAGCCCTTCGATCCCATGACCCTCCCGGAGCAGGTGCGGGCCATCTGGAGCCGGTGCCATGGCTGAACGCGAGACCATTCAAGGCCAACTCGACGCCCTCAAGGGGGTCTTCCTCGCCCAATTGGGTTCCCGCATCGGCGAGCTGGAGGCCGCCTGGTCCACGGGCGCCTTCGCCGATACGCACCGCCTCGCCCACAAGCTGGCGGGCACGGCGGGCACCTTCGGCGTGGCCGGCGTTTCCGCCCTCGCCCGGGAGCTGGAATGCCTACTGGCCCCCGCCCGGGAAGGGACCGCGCCCGACGAGTCCGCGCGGGGGGAGGCCCAGGCGATCCTCCGCCAGCTCCGGGAAGCCGCCTCCGATAAGGGCCTGGAGCCAAAAGCCTAGCGCCATCCGGCCGGTTCGGCCTTAGGCTGGGTCATCGGCGCGCCGCGCCCCCACGGAGATTCCGACCCCATGCGCTGCCCCTTCTGCGGCCATCCCGAAGACAAGGTGGTGGACTCCCGGGAATCCCGGGAGGGCGATAGCATCCGCCGCCGCCGGGAGTGCCTCGCCTGTGCCCGCCGATTCACGAGCTACGAACGGGTGGAGGAGCAGCCCCTCGTCGTCGTGAAGAAGGACGGCCGCCGGGAGCCCTTCGAGGGCCACAAGCTCATGAAGGGCCTCCACCTCGCCTGCCAAAAGCGCCCCGTGCCCTTGGCCCGGCTGGAGGAGCTCGTGAAGGATATCCAGGCCCGCCTCATGGAACGCCCCGACCGCGAGATCCGCTCCCGGGAGCTGGGGGAGCTCGTCATGGACGAACTGAAGGCCCTCGATCAAGTGGCCTACGTCCGCTTCGCCTCCGTCTACCGCGATTTCAAGGATCTCCCCGATTTCGTGAAGGCCCTGGAGACCTTGGCCCACAAAGGCAACCAAGCCCACGCCCCCGAGCCCGAGCACCACGAGCCCCCCCCTGGCAAGGTGCAGCCCCTCTTCCCGGGAGTCACCGAGGATGTACCGCGGCCGAAGCGGAAGTAGACTGAACGACTGAGGTAACCGTGGCCGAAGAGAGCAATCCCCTTCCCGTCCTCGACGAGAGCCCCAAGATTCCCGAGGTGCTCCCCGTCTTGCCCTTGCGGGACGTCGTCGTCTATCCCTTCGTGATCCTGCCGCTCAGTGTGAGCCGCGAGAAATCCATCCGGGCCATCGACGCGGCCCTGGCGGAAAACCGCATGATCCTGCTCGTTTCCCAGAAGCAGGTGGAGATGGACAACCCGGGGCCCGAGGATGTTTACAAGGTGGGCACGGCGGCGCTCATCATGCGAGTGCTGAAGCTCCCCGACGGCCGCGTGCGCGCCCTCGTGCAGGGCCTCCAGCGGGTCCGCGTGGAATACTTCACGGAGACGGATCAGCTCTTCAAGGCCAAGGTGGAGCCCGTGGTGGAGCCCGAGACCGCCGCCCCCTCCCTGGAGACGGACGCCCTGCTGCGCACCGTGAAGCAGAGCCTGGAGAAGGCCGTGGCCCTGGGCAAGACCCTGCCCCAGGAGGTCCTCGTCATCGCCGGCAATCTGGACGCCCCGGGCCGCCTGGCGGATCTCGTGGCCTCCAACCTGGAATTGAAGCTGGTGCAGACGCAGGAGACGCTGGAGATCGCCGATCCCATCGCCCGCCTCAAGCGAGTGCATGAGCTGCTCCTGCGCGAGATCGAGCTGCTGGAAGTGCAGCAGAAGATCACCATGGAAGCCCGCGGCGAGATGGACAAGAGCCAGCGGGAGTATTACCTCCGCCAGCAGCTCAAGGCCATCCAGCAGGAGCTGGGCGAGGGCTCGGAACTGGCCGAGGAGATCCAGGCCTTCCGCGACAAGCTGGCGAAGCTGAAGGTCCCCGAGGAGGTCATGACGGAGATCGAGCGCAATCTAAAGAAGCTCGAGCGCATGCACCCCGATAGCTCGGAGACGGCCGTCACCCGCACCTATCTGGAGTGGATGACGGAGCTCCCATGGGGGCAGATGACGGAGGACAATCTCGATCTCAAGGTGGCCAAGCGAGTCCTCGACGAAGACCACTTCGGCCTCGACAAGATCAAGGATCGGCTCCTGGAATTCCTCGCCGTGCGCAAGCTCAAGCCCGAGAACAAGGGCACGCTGCTTTGCTTCGTGGGCCCTCCGGGCGTGGGCAAGACGTCGCTGGGCCGCAGCATCGCGAAGGCGCTGGGCCGCAAGTTCGCCCGCATCTCACTGGGCGGCGTGCATGACGAGAGCGAGATCCGCGGCCACCGCCGCACCTACGTGGGGGCCATGCCGGGCCGCATCGTGCAGGCCATCCATCAGGTGAAGAGCATGAACCCCATCATCATGCTGGACGAGGTGGACAAGATCGGACGCGATATGCGCGGGGATCCGAGCGCCGCCCTCCTGGAGGTGCTCGATCCCGAGCAGAACAACAGCTTCCGGGATCACTACCTCAACGTGCCCCTGGACCTCAGCAACGTCATGTTCCTCGCCAACGCCAACGAGCTGGAGCCCGTCCACCCGGCCTTCAAGGACCGGATGGAAATCATCTACCTCTCCAGCTACACCCTGGAGGAGAAGGAGGGCATCGCCACCACCCACCTCATCCCCAAGCAGATGGAAAAGCACGGCGTCACGACGAAGCACATGACGCTGAGCGCCAAGGGCCTGCGCGCCATCATCACGGGCTACACCCGCGAGGCGGGCCTGCGCCAGCTGGAGCGCGAGATCGGCGCCGTCTGCCGCAAGGTGGCCCGCAAGGTGGCCGAGAGAAAACTCAAGCTGAAGCTCACGGTCACGGACAAGAACATCCACGACCTCCTGGGCCCCGTGAAGCTGCTGCAGGATGAACGCCTCAAGGCCCCCCGCGTGGGCGTCGTCACGGGCCTCGCGTGGACCTCCGTGGGCGGCGACGTGCTCTTCGTCGAGGCCCTCTCGATGCCGGGCAAGGGCGGATTGTTGCTCACGGGCCAGCTGGGCGACGTCATGAAGGAAAGCGCCCAAGCCGCGCTGAGCTACATCCGCAGCCGCGGCGACGCCTTCGGCATCGACCCCGAGGTCTTCCAAAAGCGCGACCTCCACATCCACTTCCCCGAAGGCGCCATCCCCAAGGACGGCCCCAGCGCCGGCCTCGCCATGGCCACGGTGCTCCTCAGCGTCATCAAGGGGGTGCCCGTGCGGAACACCTTCGCCATGACGGGGGAGATCGACCTCCGCGGCGACGCCCTCGCCATCGGCGGCCTCAAGGAGAAGAGCCTCGCCGCCCTGCGCGTGGGCGTGCACGACATCATCATCCCCAAGCCCAATCAAAAGGATCTGGAGGAGATCGATCCCCAGGTGCGCAAGTTCCTCCGCTTCCACCCCGTCTCCCACGTGGAGGAAGTCTTCGAGCTGGCCCTGGAGGGCTGGGTGCGCCCCGACGCCCCCCGGAGACCCAAGGCCGCCCCTAAGAAGCCCGCCAAGAAGGCCCGGCGGTGATCGCGCCCCTCCTCCTCGCCGGCGCCCTCGGGCTTCAGGCCCCGCCGCAGGCCCAGGAGGGGTTCTTCGCGCCGCCCCCGATCTTCTCGATCACCTTCGAGGAGGCCATGCGGATGCCCAAGTTGGATACGCCGGAGCCAAACCCCATTCATATCAATTGGAGACCCCGGGCCCGAAACCGGGCGGCCGATTGGTGGCTGGGCTTCGGTTTGCAGCTGCTCACGGGCCAATCCTTCCAGCGGTGGGAGCAGGATCCCGGGGCCGCCCGCCGATCTGGATTCCCTGCGTCTTTCCACCCCTGAATTCTGGAGCTTTCATGAATGCCGCCTGGCTCGTGCCGGCCTTGGTCGCCCTCCCTCTCCTCAGCCAGGGCCTCGCCCCCGAGGACCTCAGGGTGATGGAGTTGTTCAAGGCCAAGAATTGGACTGGATTGGCCGACCATTTCGAAGCTTTGGGCCCCAAGGATCGTGGACGGCATCTGGTGACGTGGATGGTGGCCCTCCACCGGGCGAATCGGCACGACCGCACCCTCGAGGTTTGCGATGCGGTGCTTTCCCAATTGCAAAACCCCAAGGATCCCCAGGTCCTCGCCGCATACGAATTCAAGGCCCGCAGCATGAGCGCCAAGGGTCAATCCGCCGAGGCCGCCAAGGCCTGGGAAGCCATTGGAAGCCTGCCTGGCCAAGAATCCCATCTCGATAACGCCGTGGTGGAGGCCCGCAACGCCAGCGACTGGGCCACCATGGCCCGCGTCGCCCGCCTCCGCGGTGAACGCAGCCCCGGCCTCAAGCCCCTGGCCGATGGATGGCTTGGGGAGGCCCTGGCCCGCCAAGACCAGTTTCTGGAAGCCGAAGGGGTGCTCCGCGCCGCCCTCGCCGCCCTACCCAAGCAGCCTCACGCCTGGTCCAACCTCGCCCGTTGCCTCAACAACAAGAAGGCATGGCCAGAGGCCCTTGAAGCCTGCGACAAGGCCCTGGCCCTGGACCCCAAGCTCGTGGAGGCTCGCTACAACCGGGGCCGCGCCTGCTTCGAGCTGGCCCGCTATCAGGAGGCCCGGGACGATTTTCAGGCCGCCCTCGGGCTGCTCCCCGGGGACCCCGTCCTCCTGGCGAACCTCAAACAGGCTCAGCGATATTTAGACGTCACGACTAAGCCCAAGAAAAACAAGAAATAAACTACCAGTTCCACGTGGAACCCGGCCCCTCGGGTCCACTAGACTGGAACCATGAGGTGACCGTGGGCCTGCTTGGAGGGCTGCTCGACAAGTTCAAACAGGGCCTGCGGCGCACGCAGGAGCTGGTGCTTTCCCCCATCCAGGGCCTATTGGGCCTGCGAAGGCTGGACGAGGATCAGCTGCAGGAGCTGGAGGACTTGCTCCTCCAGGCGGATCTGGGCGTCCACGCCGTGGATCGGCTCATGGCCCGTCTCCGCTTCGAGATGAAGCGCTCGGGCGAAATCGATCCCCGGGCCCTCCTGAGGGACGAGCTGCTCAAGATCCTCCACCTCCACCCCTCCCGCCCCCTCGAAGCCGATGCCACCCAAGTGCTCCTCCTCGTGGGCGTCAACGGCGTGGGCAAGACGACGACCCTGGGCAAGCTGGCGGCCCATCTCAAGGCCCGGGGCGAGGGCGTGATGGTGGTGGCGGGCGACACCTTCCGCGCCGCGGCCATCGATCAGCTGGAGGCCTGGGGCGTTCGGGCCGGCGTGCCCGTCGTGCGCAATCAGATGGGCGGCGACCCCGCCGCCATCGCGTTTGATGGCGCCGCCTCCGCCCTGGCCAAGGGCCTGCCCTGGGTGCTCATCGATACGGCCGGCCGTCTCCACACGAAGGACCACCTCATGAAGGAGCTGGATAAGATCCGGCGCAGCCTTCAAAAGGTGCTTCCCGCCGCCCCCCACCGCGTCTTCATGGTGCTGGACGCCACCACTGGCCAGAACGGCATCACCCAGGCCGAGGCCTTCAAGCAGGTGGCGGGCGTCACGGACCTCATCCTCACGAAGCTCGACGGCAGCGCCAAGGGGGGCGTCGTCGTGCCCATCCTGGAGCGCCTCAAGCTCCCCATCGCCTACGTGGGCGTGGGCGAGGGCCTGGACGACCTCATCCCCTTCGATCCGGAAGCCTTCGTCGATGGCCTCCTCGGCGATTAACCTCACGCCTGCCCTCGCCTGGGCCCTCGCCACGGGCGGACCCTGGCCCGACCCGGAGGCCCTTCAGGGGGATGAGCGCTTCATGGCCCTCGCCCTGCGCGAGGCCCAGCGGGGCGTGGGCCTCTCCAGCCCCAACCCCCCCGTGGGCTGCGTGCTCGTGAAAGAGGGCCGCGTGCTGGGGCAGGGGGTCCACACCCGCGCCGGCGACCCCCATGGCGAGATCATGGCCCTGCGGGACGCCGAGGCCCGGGGTGAGGATCCTCGCGGCGCCACGGCTTACGTCACGCTGGAACCCTGCTGCCACCACGGCCGCACGCCCCCCTGCACGGAGGCCCTCCTCCAGGCGGGCGTGGCCCGGGTCGTGATCGGCGTGGGGGACCCCAACCCCCGGGTGGACGGGGGCGGACTCGCCATCCTCCGCGCCCATGGGGTGGCGGTTTCCGAGGGCGTCCTCGGGGCGGCCTGCGCCCGCTTCCACGCCCCCTTCTTCAAGGCCATCCGCACGGGCCTGCCTTGGGTGAGCCTCAAGCTGGCCCTGGGCTCCGATGGATCCCTGGGTCCCGCGGGCCAGCGCACGGACGTCACCCCGGCCGAAACCCAGCGCCTCGCCCACGCCCTGCGGCGGGCCAGCGAGGCCATCCTCGTGGGCCGGGGCACCGTGGTTGCCGATGATCCCCAGCTCACGGACCGCTGGCCTGAACCCGTCCCCGCCCACCGCCTCTTCCGCCGCGTCGTGCTGGATAGCCGCGCCCAGGTGGCCGCCGGCGCCCGGGCCTGGCAGCCGGTCCAAGGCCAGCCCGCCCTGCGGGCCCTTTGCGCGGAGGCCCCTCCCCTCCGGGGCGTGGAGGATCTCCTCCTGCCCCCCGGCCCGGGAGGTTGCAGCCTGCGCCACCTGTTGCACGAACTCGCCGCGCGCGGCGTGGGCCGGCTGCTCGTGGAAGGCGGCGGCACCCTGGCCCGGGCCTGCCTGGCCGAAGGCCTCGTCGATGAATTCCACCGCTTCCAAGGCGGGCGGCCCGCCGGCGGATGCCCGTTGGATCTGCATCTGTCCCCATCCTGGCGGCTGCGGATCCAGGCCGCCTTCCCTGGCGGCACCTGGGACGTATGGCGCTAGTTTCGCCCTGGCACGAGGTTCGCCAAGGTCCCCTTCAATCCCCTGGAGGTCCCATGTTCCGTCCGCGCTGGCTGCTCCCCCCCCTCGCCCTGCTCCTTTCCCTCGGCTGCGTCCGGGTCGAGGACGGCGGCACGGCCACCGTCGCCGTGACGGGCCAATATCGCGACCCCGGCACCGGCGCCCTGAAACCGACCCGCTACTGCTGGGCGGAGCTCTACGACGCCACCACGGGAACGGTCACGGATCAGGGCTACCTCAGCGCCACGGGCCAGCGTTCCTTCTCCTACCCCGAAGGGGATAGCGTGCAGATCCGCATTCATGCCCGCCTAGAGGTGCCCGATGGCGCCGGTTTCACGCTTCGAGGCAGCGTGAAACCGGGGACCCTGGGCGGTTCATACGCCACCACGGAGGCCTTCAATGCCGTGGCCGACGCCACGCTCACCAGCACCGTGGGCTCCGGCGCCTCGCTCACGCTCACGGCCGAACCCGACGCGAACCAATTGGACGGAGCCTTCAACGCCGCCGACCAGCTCGTCGCCTTCGGCCTGGGGATGAAAGCCATCCTTCCCGGCTTGAAGCTGCCCAACCTCCACGCCTTCTACTCCGCCGCCACGGGCACGGATTATCCCCGCGTCGTGATGAACGGCAGCAATCAGGTGCTCACCCAGAGCAGCGGCCGGGCCATCTTCGCCCTGCCCGTGGCCGCCAACGCCTCCGGGGCGGCGAACACCAACACGGATCTCCCCGACGACGCCCTCCTATTAGAGGCCTACAGCCACCTCCTCTTCGCCGACTACAGCCTCCAGGAGACCGGGGCTTCGACCCTCTCCTACCTCCGCCGGGACAACGACGACCGGTGGGTGGATCGCCCCTTCCAGAGTGAGCCCACCATCGCCTTCGCCACGGGCTTCGGCGACTTCCTCGCGGGTGCCTTCCGCAGCCTGGATGGCGCGGCGAATCCCGAGCGCATCACGGACACCTCCGTCAACGGCAGCGGCGCCCCGGTCTCCAGCACCTTCGACCTCTCCCGCCACGACCAGTTCACCCGCGTTCCGGGCCAGGGCGAGTTCTACCGGGGCTCCGTGGCCATCAGCCTATGGCAGACCTGGCGCGTGGCCTTGGGCGGCTCCCTCGCCGGCCTTCAGACCCTATGGGACGCCACCGCCCGCAGCCAGGCCGGCGAATACCTCAATGCCCCCCTGGGGGCCTACCCCACCTACCTCCTAGGCGTGAAGAATCTCCTGGGCTCCGGGAGCACGGCCTGGTCCAATACCCTCCTCCAGCTGAGCCAGGAGGACGTGCCGGATCCCAGCCCCGCCTACTTCGCCTCCGGGGCCCTATGGACCCCCTTGGCCGCCCTCCCCTTCAGCACCTCCGGGAGCTTCCCCACCTACGTCCCCGCCACGAATATCTACTTCGACCGCGACCAGGCGGCCTCCTACACCTTCACCCATGGGGGCGGCCCCCTCACGATCACCCTGAGCACGCCCTCCCCGGGCCTCGTATTGGACCTCCTGGACGGCAGCGGCCTCTTGGATCAGACGGTGGCCACGAGCACGGCCACTGGCGTGCTCAACTACGGCAGCCTTCCGGCGGGCACCTATGCCGTGCGGGCGCGCGTGGACTACTACGCCACCTACGGCAATGGCACGGCGGGCTGGGCCCTCGCCATCAATTAGCCCCCCCCCACGAGCCGCACCACCTCCAGCCGATCCCCCTCCCGCAGGGGGGTCGCGGCGTGTTCGGCCCGCCGCACCACGGCGCCGTTGAGCTCGATGGCGCTGCCGAAGGCGGGGAGTCCCAGCCAGGCGGCCAATTCGGCCAAGGTGGCGAGGGCGGGTAGTTCGCGGGTCTCCCCGTTCAGGACGAGCTGCATCCCCTTAGTTTAGCTTCCCGCGGCCTCCAGGCCGCGGGAGAGGTCCTCTTGAAGATCGGGTTCGTCCTCGATCCCCACGGAGAGCCTCAGAAGCCCATCGCTGATCCCCAAGGCCGCCTTCACATCGGGGGGCGTACGGAGGTGACTCATGGAGGCGGGATGTTGGATGAGGCTCTCCACGCCGCCCAGGGAGACGCCCCGCGTGATGATCTTCAGGGCCTCGCATAGGCGCTGCCCGGCCGCCGGGCCGCCCCGTACCTCGAAGCCCATCATGGCGCCGAAGCCGCCCTTCATCTGGGCCGCGGCCACGGGGTGGCCCGGATGGTCGGGCAGACCGGGGTAGTCCACCCGGGCCACGAGGGGATGCCAAAGCAGCCACTGGGCGAGGGCTTGGGCGTTGTCGCAGGCCCGTTTCATGCGAAGGGGCAGGGTCTTGAGGCCCCGGTGGAGGAGCCAGGCGGCAAAGGGATCCAGGGTGGGGCCGTGCAGCTTGGCCACCTGCCAGCAGGCGACGACGTCCGCGTCGGAGCCTGCGATGACCCCCGCCACCACGTCCGAGTGCCCCGCCAGGTACTTGGTGGCGCTGGAGGCACTGAGGCTGATGCCCAGCTCCAGGGGCTTCGTGAGCATGGGGCTGGGGAAGGTGTTATCTGCCACCGTGCGGAGCCCGTGCTTCTTCCCAAGGGCGGCGATGGCGGCGAGATCCGTGATCGCCAAGGTGGGGTTGGAGGGCGTCTCCACCCAGATCATCCGCGTGTTGGGGCGCAGGGCGGCCTCCCACTCCCCGAGGTCCAGGGTGTTCCTCACCCAGGTCACCTCCAACCCCCGATCCGCCACCCAGCGCCGGATGAGCTGCTCCGTGCCCAGGTAGATGGCCGCGGGCGCCACCAGGTGATCGCCCGCCCGCAGGAAGGCCTCGAAGATGAGGGTGAAGGCCGCCATGCCCGACGCGCAGACGAGGCTCCGCTCCGCCCCTTCCAGGGCCGCCAGGCAAGCCTCCACCTCGGAAGCGTTGGGATTCCCCCACCGCGTGTAAAAATTTGGCGGCTCGATGGAGGCCGCAAACTCAGCCCCCTCGCGGTTCTCCTTCAATTCGAACACCGAGGTCTGGAAGATGGGCGTCGTCACGGCGCGGGTGGGATTATGGGCGCGGCCCGCGTGGATGGCGGCGGTACTGGGGCCCCAAGGGCGGTCGGTCATGGCGTGCTCCCGCGCCAAGCTTAGCGCCGCCCTGAACTTCGCCCCGCGCCTTCGATCACGCTCCGGTACACTGTCGCATCCCCCAAGAGGCCCCATGCCGCCCCCCAGAATCGCCCCGGCCTTCTTGGCCTGTTTGCTGCTCCCCTCGCCTGGGGCCCGGGCCGAGGCTCCCAAGCCTGTGTCCGTATTCCCCGGGCAGGTACGGACCTTCTCTCCCGATGGGCGATGGGCCGTGGCCATCCACGGGAATTCCCTGGTCGTTTATGACACTGCCACCTGGAAAGGCAGCCCCGCCCTTCCCCTCGATGGGATGAAGCATTCCGCCGATGGCGTTCTCGTGGATAACCAGCGAAGGGTCGGCGCGACCTACCTCCACGAGACGCTCGGGAAGGTCCTGGATCTCCTCGATTTCAGCGGAACTCCCGCTCGATTGCTCAGGGAAGCGGCCGGAGCGGCGCCTGGCCCCGCCCTTTCCTACAGCCCTTCCGGGGAGATCTGCATCCACCGGGTCGCCGCCTTCCCCAATCCACCCGAACGGCGTAAAAAAAGTGGTGGGGAAGTTTTTTACCTGGATAGCGATTTTTTCTACCCCTTCACCTGCTCTGTTCCCCAGTACCTATTTTGGGCCCAGAAGACGGGATGGAATCTGAATCGCAGCCACGAGGCGCAGCTCAAGGAGACCAGCGAATTCTGGAGTGAGTGGAAGGGCCCATACGCCAGTTATGCCTGCATTTACACACCCGGAACCGAGGGACATCACCGGTTTTCATTCGAGCAATCCGATTTCGCCATCTCCATGGGGATGGTCTACTCGACCAATGGGGGGTTCAACTACCCTTTCCCCCGCCAGCCCAATGAACGCCGCTCGGAATCCTGGACGGAGATCATCCCGGGGCGAGTGCGTTACGAACCTCAGAAGCGTAGTTCCGGATCGCTCGAAAAGCTCTCCACGCCGTCGTTTGAGCTGGTGTCGGGCGCCCCATGGCGGGTCGTACCCAAGGCCTCGGGCCTCCCCCCCTTCGACCTCGTCCAGTTGGAAGCGCCGGAGTTCTTCCCATCCCGCATTTCCCCGGATGGGTCCCTCGTGGCCCTTTCCAATGGCCGGGAAACCCGCATCTACCCAAGCGAGGTCGTCCTGGATCCCTATGCGAACCTTGATCGGGATCTCCTTCAAGACCTGCTCATGCAGAAGATCGTGACCCACATCAAGGCCGATAGGCCCGCAGAGGCCCTGCCCTACTTCCAGCGGCTCGAACAGACGGCCCTCCCGCTTCCGGAAAGCTTCTATTTCTATCAGATGGAAGCCCTTGAGAAGAGCGGGCGGAAAGCCGACGCCCGCGCCAAAGCCGATGCCTACCTCGCCCGGACGGGAAAGAAGGGCAAGTACTACTCCAAGGTCATCGCCTTGATGGCTCGCCTGTAACATCTCCCCGGCCCCCGCCGGGGATCATTCAAAGGCTTCCATGAATCGGCTCCGCCCCCTGGCCCTCGCATGGGCCCTCCTCCAGGCCCCTGGAGTCGCCGCCCAAGCCTCCAAGGCCAAAAAAGCTCCGAAGCGGGACCACCTCGCCGAAGCCCTCGACCAGCCTGGTGACGGGGCTGGAGGTCGCGTTGTTTCCAAGTGGGATGCCATGGATCGGGCTTTTAAAGGCCTGGACACGGCCCGCGCGCGGAACATGGCTGGCGCCGTGATGTACGCCATGGATGGCCTCACGCGCCAAGGCGCGAATGCCCTCGATCAGCAGACCCAGGCGCGGACGCTACTCGCCCAGATCGCCGGAGAGATTTCAGCGCTCATCCTGCGCCGGGACAGTCAGTTGGCGGAGTACCGCCTGGGGCTCTTTTGCGGGGGGTGTGGGAAAACCAAATCCGTCCTCCTCGCCCAAGGGGATGAGTTCCCCCATCCCGGACAAAAGATCGTCCAACCCACGGAAGCCGAATTACGCGCCAAGGCCCTCGAATTGCAGGCCCCCATCGATCGCAAGGAGCAGGAAGCCACGAAGCTGCGCGCCAAGGAACGGGATTGCCGAGCCATCCTCGAGGAGTTGGCCGAACAACTCCAGTTCGGGCTCTGGCTATGGCAGACGGCGATCACCTTCGAGCACAACCGCATCCTCCAGGAAGGAGAGCTTCGCGCCAGCCAATCCCAGGAGGAGGCGCGCCACGCGGAGTCACGGCGATCCCAGGCCTTCATCGCCTCTACGCAGGCGAAGGACCCGGGCGCCCGGAAGCAGGCCGAAGCCAAGCTCAGGGAGGCCAGGGCCCAGGTCCAGGCGGCCGTGGCCCAAAAGGCCGCGGATCGCGCCTGGGAGCAAACCACCCTCTCCCGGGCCGCGCAGACCCGCGATTCGGAACTGGCCCGGCTCACCGAGTTCCTGGAACGAGGCCGGCTTCCCACCCGCATCCCTTTACTGGCGACCTACACGCCCTCCAGCGAACAAGGCGCCCACCACGCGCTCGGAGGCAACTTCAAGATGGGCCGGCTTCGGAGCGCCGGGGCCACCTTTGCCGCCCAGGAAGAAACCTCCTTGGCCTCGGTGGATCAGTTCATCGGGGAGTTCCGTGGCTCCGCCCCCGGAAGGACCCCGATCCCCCGCCCAAAGCCGACACCGAAGAGGCGCTAGCATCCCCTTCTGGATCGAGAGGGCCCCCTAACGCTTCCCGAGCACCAGCGCCAGGGCGCCCACTGCCACGAGAATCAAGACCACCGTGCGCCAGGCGGTGGGGCGGTCGGAGACGGGGGCCTCCCGGGGGGTGGCATCGTCCATGGCGGCGCGGGTGAGCTCGTCGACGACGACCACCTCCTCCTCCTCAAGGCCCTCGCAGGCGGGACACAGGAAGGGCGCCTCGTCGACGACGGCCTCCACCACGCGGCGGCCGCAGGATACGCAAGTGCGGCCCACGTTGGGAAGGTAGACCTGGAGGCTTTGGGGGATTTCCGTCATGGCCCTAGGATGGGACGATGCTCAGGCTTTGGCCAGTTCCGCGTCGAGCACCTCGTTCACGAGCCTGGGATCCAGCTTGCCGCCGCCCGCCTTCATGGCCTGGCCCACGAAAAAGCCCCGGAGATTGGCGCGGCCACCCTTGAATTGGGCGAGGGCCTCCCCATTGGCCGCGATCACGCCCCGCACGAGTTCCTCGATGGCACCGCGATCCGAGACCTGCCCGAGGCCCTGGGCCGCCACGAAGGCCGCGGGATCGCGCTCGCCCTTGAGCAGGGCTGGGAACACGGCCTCCTTCGCCGTGGCGAGGTTCAACACGCGGGCCTCCACGAGGCGCACGAGGGCCCCCAGCGCCTCGGGCGCCACGGGGAAGGCGCCGATCTCCAGGGACTGGTCGTTGAGGTGGCGGCTCACCTCGCCCAGCATCCAGTTGCAGGAGGCCTTGGCGTGGCCGCTGGCGGCGGCAAGGGCTTCGAAATAGCCGGCGAAGGCCCGGGACTGCAGCAGGGTGATGGCTTCGAATTCCGAAAGCCCATGATCGGCCATGAAGCGCCGGGCCTTGGCCTCCGGCAGTTCGGGGAGGGGGCCCTCCAGCTCCGCGGGATCGATGACGAGGGGGAGCAGATCCGGTTCGGGGAAGAAGCGATAGTCGTGGGCCCCCTCCTTGGAGCGCTGGGGACGGGTCTCACCTTTATCCGCGTCCCAGCCCCGGGTCTCGGGGCTGAGGGAGCCCCCCGCCTCCAGGATCTGGCCCTGCCGGGCCATTTCAAATTCAAGGGCACGACGTACGTTATTGAAAGAATTGAGGTTCTTGATTTCAACCCGGGTTCCAAAGGCCTCCGTTCCCACCGGTCGAAGGCTCACGTTGGCGTCGCAGCGGAAGGATCCCTCCTCCATATTGCCGTCGCAGATTCCCAGGAAGGTGACGAGGCGATGGAGGCCCTTCAGGTATTCCATGGCCTCGACGGGGCTTCGAAGGTCGGGCCGGCCCACGATTTCCAGAAGGGCCAAGCCGGCCCGATTCAAATCCACGAGGCTCGCGCCCTCGCGAAGCTCGTGATTGCTCTTGCCCGCGTCCTCCTCCAAATGGGCGCGCTCGATGCCGCAGGCGATGGGTCCCACGGCCCCCCGCACGGCCGCGTCGCCCGGCAGGCGCAGCGTCCCCTCCTCCACGAGGGCCACGGGCCCTTGGGTGATCTGGTAGCCCTTGGGCAGGTCGGCGTAAAAGTACTGCTTGCGGTAGAAGGTGGAACGGGGCTGGATGCGGGCCTCCAGGGCCCGCCCAAGGCGGATGGCCATGCGCACGGCCTCGGCGTTCAAGGTGGGCAGGGCCCCCGGCAGGCCCAGGCAGGTGGGGCAGGTAGCCGAGTTGGGGGGCAGCCCGTAGGTGGTGGGGCAGGCGCAAAACAGCTTGGATTTCGTACTGAGCTGAACATGCACTTCCAGTCCGATCACCGCTTCAAACGCCGACATAAGCTCTCCGAATCCCCAGTATGACGATCATTTCCCCAGGCAGAACCCACTGAACACCTGATCCAGGGCCGATTCGGCGCGATCCTCCCCCGTGAGGCGCGCCAGCAGCCCCCAGGCCCCCTGTAGAAGGGAGGCGGGCAGCTCCGGCGGACAGGGATCCGGCAGCGCGAGCAGCATGTCCACCTGCTCCAGGAGATCTCCCAATAGCTCCCGCTGCCGCGCCGTGGCCAGGGCCCCCATCAGGGCCTCGGGCGAGTGGCCTTCGAGGAAGCGGGTCTTGAGGGCCCTTTCCAGGGCGTCGAGATCCCCAAGCAGCGCGGAAATTCGAAGGGCGCCGGGCTCCGGGCTCCGGGCTCCGGGTGCGTCCGCCTGGGTTCCGACCTCCAACACGCGCCCCTCAAAGGGCGCCAAAGCTTTGACCACCTCGGGATCCGCCTGCGGATCCCGAGCGGGCGTGAGATGAAGAATCAGATCGGCCTGCGCCAAAATCGGGTGGACGCGGGCGACGCCGAGGGATTCGACGCGATCCTCCGTGCGGCGAAGTCCCGCCGTATCGAAAAGACGAAGGGGAAGGCCCCGCCATTCGCAGGTGACTTCGAGGATGTCGCGGGTGGTGCCGGGCACCTCCGTGACGATGGCGCGGTCCTCCCCCGCCAAGGCATTGAAGAGGGTGCTCTTCCCCGCGTTAGGGCGCCCCGCCAAGGCGATGCGAATGCCCCCTTGGAGCCAGCGGGCCGCCTCCGCCCGCCGGAGTTCCACGTGGAACTCCGCCCAAAGCCCTTTCAAATCCGCCTTTAGTTCATGAATCGAGAGCCCGATACCCTCCTCCTCGCCGTAATCCACGGCGGCCTCGGCTCGGGCAAGCCAGGGGGCGAGGCGGGTTTTGGCGTCCCTGATCCAGGAGGGCAGGGCCCCGGCCCGGGCTTGGGCCTGACGCAGTTGCTGATCCGTTTGGGCGGCCACGAGATCCCGCAGGGCCTCCGCTTCCATGAGCCCCTGCTTGCCGTTCAAGAGGGCCCGCCTGGTGAACTCGCCCGGCTCCGCCAGACGGATGCCCAGGGTGCCGAGGTACCCCAATAGGCGCCGCACGAGGAGGGGATTCCCATGCACCTGCAGTTCCACCACGTCCTCGCCCGTGTAGGAGGCGGGCCCAGGAAAGAACAACACCAAGGCCTTTTCGTCAAACCCATCCCACCGAAGCTGCCGAAGGCCCGCGGTGCGGGCCTTCGGCAGGGGTAGAAAAGACCGGAGCGTATTTCGAAGGTCAGGCCCAGAGATTCTTATTATTGCTACGGCGCTGGGCACCAGCGCCGTAGCGGGCGCGCAGATCGGTTGGAACACGACCCTACTTTCGCATCACCTTCACGGGCTTGAGATGGCCGATGCCTTCGCTTTCCGTCGTGAGGTCGTCGCCGGCCTCCTTGATGCTGATATGGATCCAGCGGCGCTCCCGGGGGCTCATGGCGCCGAAGGTGTAGGAGCCCAGGTCCCGCGCCTTTTGGGCGGCCATCTGGCCCATGGCGAGCACCTCGCGCATGCGGAATAGGCGCATGCCGTCGGCATCCAGGTAGGCCAGCTTGTCCTCGTCCCGCTCCACCTGCATCTCGTGGACGAGGTGCTGGAGGGCATCCAGGGCGTGGCCCCGGTTGGCCTTGAGGGCGTCCACGTCGGGGCCGGAAACGACGATGCGGTTGGGGAAGAGCTTTTCATTGCCGGAGGGCTCGAAACCCACCTTCACATCCAGGCCCAGGAGGCCTGTCCACTTCTGGACCAGTTCGGGCAGGGTCTCGAGCTTCACGCCGCGCTTGCGCATGGGGACTCCTTGGGATTAAAGCTTCACGGGCTGGGGCACGTAGTGCTTCAGGATCCACCAGGTCTGGCCGAGGCCCACGAGGTTGAACATGAAGTAGTACAGCACGAGGCCGGCGGGGGCCTGGCTGAACATGAGCAGCATCATGCCCGGCATCATCCACTTCATCATCTTCGCCTGAGCGGGGTCCCCGGCGGTGGGCGTGATATGGCTCTGCACGAGGGTGGAGATGGCCATGACGCCCGGGAGGATGAAGTAGGGATCCTTGGCGGAGAGATCATGCACCCAGAAAATCCAAGGGGCCTGGCGCAGCTCGAATACGTTGTTGAGCATGGACCAAAGGGCCATGAAGACGGGCATCTGGAGCAGCATGGGAAGGCAGCTGCCCATGGGGTTGAAGCCGTTCTTCTTGTAGAGCTCCATGAGCTCCTTTTGCATTTCCGCCTTTTTCGTCATATCCGAGCCGAACTTCTCGTACTTGGCCTGGATGGCCTTCTGATGGGGCTCGAATTCCTTCATGCGAAGGGAACTCATGATTTGCTTGGTGTTGGGTGCCCAGAGGGCCACGCGGAGAAGGATCGAGAGCACGAGGATGGCCCAGCCCCAGTTGCCCAGAACCTTGAAGGTGTACTTGAGCACGAGGAAGAAGAACTTGGCCACGCCGCCAAAGAAGCCGTAGTCCACGGCCTGGGCGAAGGGGAGGCCGAAGGTGTTGAGGGATTCCACCGTCTTGGGGCCCAGGTACAGCTGGGCCCGGAGGGCGCCGTCCACGGGGGCCAGATGGTATCCGTTCGCGTCCTTCTCGGGCGTGAGGGGCAGGTTCCAGAAGGCGGCGAAGTACTGGTTCCGGGCATTGCCGTTCTTTTCCACGCCGGCATCCATGCCCAGGCGGGCTTCCGCCGGGGGCAGGGTGCTGCGCTTGGATCCGAGGAAGCTGAAGAAGGGGTCCTTCAAAATACTGGACCATGCCACGTCGTGGATCTGCTTTTCCGTGAGGGTGAGTACCCGGCCGGCCTCCAGGCCCTTCAGCTCCTCCAGGTCCCCAGGGAGGGGCAGGGCCCGCAGATGGGCGCCCCGGGCCGTGGTCCAGGTGAGCTGGAGGGCGTGCCCGTGGCGGGGCAGGGTCCAACTCAAGCGGTCGCCGGCGGCATCCTCGAAGTGGATCTGGGTGCCCTCGGGAGTCGTCTCCTGCCGGTGCCGGTCGAAGGTGGTGGCCATGATGCTCCCCAGGCCCTGAAAGCCCTCGGGGAAGAAGGGGGTGCCATCCTTCCACTCCGCCTGCACGACGGCGCCGCTGCGGGTGGACCAGGTCACCTTGAGGACGTCATTGGTGGCGGTCACCGTGGGGCCGATGGGCTCAGCCTTCACGGGGGCGGCCACGGGGGCCGTGGGAGCCTGGGCCTGAGTGCCCTGGGCGGGCGCGGCCGGAGCCTGCGCCGTTTGGGGCGCGGGCTTGGGCCCGTAGACCTTGCTCAGCCAGACCTGAAGGCCGATGAGGGCCATGCTGCCCACGAGGAAGAGGATGAGGTTTCGCTGCTTCATGGGGTTCCACGGAAACGGGAAAGGGCCAGCCGAAGCTGGCCCTCGATCTCGGCATAGGTGAGGCGGCACCCCTGGGGGGCCCGCCGGGAGGGACGCACCCAGACCACCGCCGGAGAGGGCAGGGGCCGTTCATCCAGGATCTGCATCAAGGCCATGCGGACGCGGCGCCTGAAGGCGTTGCGGTCCACCGCCGGGCCTGCCTTCCGGGAGGCGCTCACGAGCAGCACCGGGCCGGGCAGATCCGGGCGTGGGAGGATGCGGACATCGAGGGTGGCATCCGAAGGGGAGAGGGAGCGCGTCGGGGCCTCCGGCACGGGCCGGTCGGCGCGCCGGGCGGGGCGGAATCGCCCCCGGAACGGCGCGGCCCTTCCGGACACGGCCTTAGAGGGCGAGGACGTGGCGGCCCTTGGCACGGCGGCGCTTAAGCACCAGACGGCCGTTCTTGGTCTTCATGCGGGAGAGGAAACCGTGGGTCTTGGCTCGACGACGGTTGTTGGGCTGGAA
>CAYWDR010000013.1:17200-29563 GCA_964457075.1 uncultured Solibacteraceae bacterium | reverse complement strand
TGCTCCGGGCCGGCCTCCACCCGAGCCACAACTTCGACGCCAAGCAACTCCACATCGAGCTCAAGCGCGAGGGCGAGCACCACGACCACCTCATCTGCCTCAACTGCCAAGCCATCATCGAATTCTTCCGCCCCGACCTGGAAGCCCTCCAGGAGGCCATCTGCGTCGAGCACAAGTTCAAGCCCCTCCACCACAGCCACCAGATCTTTGGCCTCTGCGACAACTGCAAGGACAAGGCGGACGCCGGGCTCGTGGCGCATCGAGTGAGCCAGCTGAATACGTAGGCGCGCCGGGTGTACGCTTGGCCATGCCCAAGCTCACCCTCGCCGATATCCAACGCCTCCCCAAGACGGATCTGCACGTCCACCTGGACGGCTCCCTCCGGCCCACGACCATCCTGGAGCTGGCCGAAGAGCAGCGCGTGAAACTGCCCGCGGATTCGGTGGAGGGACTCCTGCCCCACGTCACCAAGGGGGAGGACTGCCCCTCCCTGGTGGAGTACCTGAAGGTCTTCGATATCACGCTCTCCGTGATGCAGACCTATGAAAGCCTCGTGCGCACGGCCTTCGAACTGGCGGAGGACGCGGCCAAGGAGAACGTCCGCTACATGGAGGTGCGCTACGCGCCCATCCTCCACCAGCAGAAGGGCCTCTCGCTTTCGACCATCGTGCAGGCCGTGCTCGAAGGCCTGCGCCTGGCCGAAAAGAAGTACGACATCAGGACGGGCGTCATCATCTGCGGCATCCGCCACATCAGCCCGGAGGTGTCGCTGAAGCTGGCGGATCTCACCGTGGCCTTCAAGAACAAGGGCGTGGTGGGCTTCGATCTGGCTGGCGCGGAGGAGAACTTCCCCGCCAAGAAGTTCAAGGATGCCTTCGGCCGCGTGCTGGCCAACAACATCAACTGCACCCTCCACGCGGGCGAGGCCTTCGGTCCCGAGAGCATCCACCAGGCCGTGCATCTCTGCGGCGCCCACCGCATCGGCCACGGCGTGCGGCTCGTGGAGGATGGCGACCTCATGAACTACGTCAACGACCATCGCATCCCCCTGGAATGCTGCCCCAGCTCCAACGTGCAGACCAAGGCCGTCAAGAAGCTGGAGGACCACCCCTTCCGCCTCTTCTACGATCTGGGCCTGCGCGTCACCGTCAACACCGACAACCGCCTCGTCACGGGCACCTCCGTGAGCGAGGAATTCCTGAAGCTCCACGAGACCCAGAACTTCAACCTCGAAGAGATCAAGGAAATCATCATCATGGGCTTCAAGAGCGCCTTCCTCCCCTACGCCATCAAGCGCGCCATGCTGGCGGAGGTCGTGGCGGAGCTGAAGGCCTTCAAGCCGGGGAGCCTGGAGAGCAAGCGGGAAAGCCTTTAACCACGAAGACCACGAAGACCACCAAGGAAAAGCCTTCGTGGTCTTCGTGGTCTTCGTGGTGAGACAATTCTTCCCATGCTCGAGCGCTTCGCCTCCTTCCTGAACCAGCACGCCCGCATCCTGCTGACGACCCACGAAAACCCTGACGGGGACGGCGTGGGCGCCATGCTGGGGCTCGCGCGCTACCTGAAGGGGCAGGGCAAGGAGGTGCGGATCGTCGTGTATCCCCACGTGCCGGAGAACCTGGCCTGGCTGGATACGGAGGCCTGGATCGAGGCCTTCGACGGCGCGGGCGCCCACGGGGACTTAGCGGCTTGGCCGGAGGCCCTGGTGATGGTGGATGCCAGCGAACCCAAGCGGTTGGGGGCCCTGCTTCCCGTGTTCGAGACGGCGAAGGCCGTGAAGGCCACCTTGGATCATCACCTGAAGGACGCGCCCCAGGGCTACGACGTGGAGTTCACGGACTCGACGGCCACGGCCAGCGGGGAGCTCGTCTACGATCTGGCCGTGCCCCGCATGGGGCTGCCCCTTCCCGCGGCCATGGCCGACGCCCTCTACGTGAGCCTCGTCAGCGACACGGGCAACTTCCGCCACTCCAATACCACCCCCAAGGTGCTGCGCATGGCGGCCCAGCTGGTGGAGCAGGGAGTGGAGCCCGCCCGCATCTACCAGAACCTCTACCACCAGGATCGCCCCGAGCGGTACAAGCTCATGGGCCGCGCCTTGGAGGGCCTGCGGGTGAGCGCCGGGGGCCGCTTTGGCCTCCTGGCCGTCTCCAAGGCCGACATCGACGCCGCGGGCGCCGAGTACGACGATATGGATGGTTTCGTGGATCTGCCGCTGAAGCTCAGGGGAGTCGAGGTGGCGGGCCTCATGTACGAGAACCGCGAGGGCCTCATCAAGGTCTCCCTCCGCAGCCGGGAGCGAGTGAACGTGAACGCCGTCTGCCGTCTCCACGGCGGCGGGGGCCATCGGTTGGCCTCGGGGTGCAAGGTGGAGGGCACCCTGGCGCAGGCCGTCGAGCGCCTTGAAGCCGAAGTGGGCGGGCAGATCGCGTTGGATCTTGAGGCGTAGCAACCAGGATCAACCATCGATCCCGTTCCCTGCATTCATTCGCGCGCATCGAACTGCGGAACGCGAATGGCGCGAAGACGGCCGTTCCGTGCGGCGGTCCTCCCCTGCGAAGCCCGGAGGACCCTGGACCTTCCCCGGAGCCCCATTCGCGAGGCCCGAAGGGCCATTCGCGGTTGCCTTTTTGATTCAGATCGGACGCGAGACGGTCTCAGATGTACTGCCCCGCATCCACCCGGAGGACTCCGCCGGTGATCATCCGGGCGGCGTCTGAAAGCAGGAAGAGCGTGGCGTTGGCGATGTCCTGGGGGGTGGCCAGGGATGGCAGCACGCTTTCGGCCTGGGCCTTGTCGCGGATCTCGGCGGGAAGCGTTAGGGCCATGGGGGTCATCACCATCCCGGGGGCGATGGCGTTGACGGTCACGCCCTTGGGCCCGAATTCCCTCGCCCAGGTTTTGGTGAGGCCGATGAGACCGGCCTTGGAGGCGCTGTAGTTCGCTTGGCCGAACTTGCCGCGAAGGCCATTGATGGACGCGATGTTGACGATGCGCCCATATCCGTTCCTGACCATGCCGGGCGCCAAAGCTCGAACCATGTTGAAAGGCCCGGTAAGGTTGACGGAAATCACCGATGCCCACTCCTCATCACTCATTTTGATCGTGCTTCGATCCCGGGTGATGCCAGCATTGTTCACCAACAAAGTCACAGAGTCCGGCAATTGACGCACCGCATCCTCCACCTCCGTGGAATCGCCGATATTGACAGGGTGGAAGTGGCACCGGGGCCCAAGCCCCTCTTCCAAGGGAGACACATCAAAGACGTGCACGCGAGCGCCCTGATCGATGAGGGCGAGGGTGATGGCCAAGCCGATGCCGCTGGCGCCGCCGGTAACCAAAGCGACCCGTCCTTCAAGCTTCAAGAAATCAGACATGGGTCCCTCGGTGGGATTCTTCCGTTTTGGAGATTGATGACATGTTACTACAGCACTTAGCGACCCCGGTTTCCAGGGATTAAAGGAAGGGGGAATGCCGATGTCCCAATGGCTCATCCGCAATCTCGCTCCGCGGGATGCCGCTCCGGTGGCGGAGATCGAGAGCTTGATCGCCGGACACCCTCGAACGGGTTTCATGGAGAAGCGTTTCGCGGCCCTCGCGGCGCACCCGGATCGATTCCTCACCTGCGCCGCCCTTGAGGGGGGAAGCCTGCTGGGCTACGTCTTCGCGCGGCTGCAAGAAGGTGAATTCGGCCACCGGGAAGACGCCGTGGTCCTCGATGTCCTGGGCGTGCATCCCGGCGCCCAGGGGCGGGGCATCGGCACCCGCCTGGTGGAGGGCATCCAGGCGCAGATGAAGGCCCGCTCCGTGGGGACCCTCCGAACCCAAGTCGCATGGCCGGATCGGGGGATGGTCCGCTTCTTGGCGTCCGCGGGGTTCGGGCTGTCCGGCATTCAATGCGTGGAACGGGACACCGCTCCGCTGGATGAAAGCGGGGATGATCGCGATCCATCCAGGGATCGCGTCCATGTCCGTTCCCTCGATGGGGGGGATCTGGCGGAGGTCGCCCGCATCGATCACAGCCTGACGGGCCGCGACCGCACCGCCTACTTCGCCGCCAAGATCCAGGAGATGCTCACCGAATCGGGGATCAGGGTCTCCCTGGTGTCGGAAGAAGGGGGCGTGCTCACCGGCTACATCATGGCCCGGGTCGATTTCGGCGAATTCGGAAAGGTCGATCCGGCGGCGGTGATCGATACGATCGGAGTCCACCCCGCCTACGCGGGCTCCGGCATCGGACACGCCCTCCTTTCCCAGCTGCTGCTCAATCTCTCCAGGCTGAAGGTCGAATCCGTGCTGACGCAGGTTTCGCCGGAGGATTTCGCGCTGCATCGCTTCCTTCATGCCTGCGGGTTCCGGCAGGCCCAGCGGCTGGTGCTTTCGAAGGGCCTCGCGGTGGCGGGGGAGCCTGTTCCGGATGGATCCCTTTCGAGCCGGATGGGGGTGTGTTCTTGATCGATCAAGGAGGAATCATGGCCACTACGGAAAGGGTGTTCGCCCAAACGGCGCCCCTCGCGCTTCACGACCACAATCTGGTGTCCACGCCCGTGGAGGAGCTCTGCGGCGGCATGGTCCGATACGAAAAGCGCCCCGCCAAGCGCCGGAACGGCACCGTCGCCCGGGGCCTCTTCAACGCCTGGATCATCCTCGACAATCCCAAGCAGTTCAATTCCTACACCACGGACATGGTGAAGGCCCTGATCCTCGCCTTCCGGCGGGCTTCCATGGATCGGGAGGTCAACGCCGTGGTGTTCACGGCCGTGGGCGAGAAGGCCTTCTGCACGGGGGGCAACACCAAGGAATACGCCGAGTACTACGCCGGGAATCCCCAGGAGTACCGGCAGTACATGCGGCTCTTCAACGACATGGTGTCCAGCATCCTCGGATGCGATAAGCCGGTCATCTGCCGGGTGAATGGGATGCGCATCGGAGGCGGCCAGGAGATCGGCATGGCCTGCGATTTCTCCATCGCCCAGGACCTCGCGAACTTCGGCCAGGCGGGACCCAAGCATGGATCCGCGGCCATCGGCGGGGCCACGGATTTCCTCCCCCTGATGATCGGATGCGAACAGGCCATGGTGTCCGGCACCCTGTGCGAGCCCTTCTCGGCCCATAAGGCGGCCCGGCTGGGCATCATCTCCGGCCTCGTGCCGGCCCTGAAGATCGAGGGGCGATTCGTCCCCAATCCCTGCGTCGTCACGGATCGGATGCTCGATGAATACGGGCGGGTGATCCACGGCGAATTCAAGGCCGGGGAGGCCTTCAAGGAGGGCCTGGAGCAGGTCAAGGGCGGCGAGATCGATCTCAGCCTGCTCGATGAGAAGGTGGAGGAGCTCTGCGCCAAGCTGATCGAGACCTTCCCCGAATGCATGACCAAGAGCCTGGAGGAACTGCGCAAGCCCAAGCTGGAAGCCTGGAACCGGAACAAGGAGGATTCCCGCGCCTGGCTGGCGCTCAACATGATGAACGAGGCCCGCACCGGCTTCCGGGCCTTCAGCGAAGGCACGAAGGAGACGGGCCGCGAGATCGATTTCGTGGAGCTGCGCCGGGGCCTGGCCATGGGCGTTCCCTGGACCGAAGCCCTGGTGGACAGCCTGATGCCCGCCGCCGAAAGGAGTTCCGACTGATGCATTCCCGATCCCTCCGGGAGATCGTCGCCGATTGCCAGGCGATCTTCGACGATCTCCATTTCACGAAGGCCCGCGAATGGAAGGAGGCCCGGCCGGGCCGCAAGGTCATCGGCTACATGCCCGTCTACGTCCCCCGCGAGATCATCCATGCCGCGGGCATGTTGCCCTTGGGGATCCTCGGCGGAGGCTCCGATCTGGAAGTCATCCACGGGGATGCCTACTACCAGAGCTACATCTGCCGCATCCCGCGCTCCACCCTGGAGCTGGCCATCACGGGCCGCATCGATTTCGTGGATGGGATGATGTTCCCCTCCATCTGCGATGTCATTCGCAACATGAGCGGGATTTGGCAGCTCCTATTTAAGGACAAATTCGTCCGGTACTTCGACGCGCCGCAGAACTTCGATGAGGGCGTCGGCGGCGTCTTCTACTGCCAGGAGCTGCGGGAACTGAAGGCGGGGCTGGAGCGCCTGTCCGGCGAGGAGATCACCGACGAAAAGCTCAACGACGCCATCGAGGTCTACAACGAGAACCGGAGGTGGGTGAACAAGGTCTACGACTTCCGGGCGGCGACCCCCTGGAAGGCCCCTTCCGCGGAGGTCTACCTCCTGATGCGGGCGGGGATGGTCCTCCCCCCGGAGGAGCACACCCAGTGGATGAAGGACTACCTCGCGGCGGCGGACGCGGAGAACCGGCCCATGCGGGATAACTGCCGGGTGGTGGTGACGGGGGCCTTTTGCGAGCAGCCTCCGCTGCAGTTGATCAAGTCCCTCGAGATCTCCGGATGCTACATCGTGGATGACGATTTCATGCTCGTGAACCGCTGGATCCAGGGGGATGTCTCCACGGAGGGAGATCCCATCGAGAACCTCTCCAAAGCCTTCCTCCATCACTCAGCCCAAACGGCGGCGAAGTACGAGCCGGATCGGGCCACCAAGGGGAAGTACCTCCTCGGCATCCTCCAGAAGCGGAGCGCCGATGGCGTCATCTTCACGGCCCCCAGCTTCTGCGACCCCGCCCTGCTGGATCAACCCATGATGATCACCCGCGTGGAGGCCCAGGGCGTCCCCTACATCACCATGCAGTACGCCGAGAACTCGGGGCAGATGCAGCCGATCCGGGAACAATCGGGCACCTTCGCGGATTCCATCAAACTCTGGAGCGGCGCATGAGCCAGGAAGTCATCAAGTCCCTTTCGCAGATCAAGCAGAAGGAGATGATCAGCCGCAACTACGACAAGATCACGAGCGGCGCATGCAAGGTCTCCTCCACCTTCGTGCCGGGCAACCTCAACGAGTTGCTCATGTGCTTCGATATCGCGAACAACCTTCCCGAGATCAACGCCATCCAAAACGCCATGCGGAAGAAATCCGGCGACATGATCATGGAGGCGGAGCGCTCGGGCCATTCCGAGGACGTGTGCACCTACGTGAAGGCCGATATCGGGATGATGGCCAAGGGCAACATCGCCCCCAACGGCAAGCCCTTCCCGGATCCGGACGTGCTCCTGTTGAGCTACACCGGCTGCTTCACCTTCATGAAGTGGTTCGAGCTGCTGCGGGAGCAGTACCAGTGCCCCACCGTCATGGTTCACGTGCCCTACGCGGCGGATGGGAAGCCCACGCAGCACATGCGGGATTACATCGTCAGGCAGCTCAAGGAAGAGGTCATCCCCACCCTGGAAAAGGTATCGGGCGTCAAGTTCGATATCGATCGCCTGCGTGAGTACCTTCGGAAATCCGCCATCGCGGAGAACGATCTGGTGTGGATGCTGACCCAATCCAAGCGCAGGCCCTCGCCCATCGATTGCTACTTCGGCGGCGTCTACTACATGGGCCCCATCTTCACGGCCTTCCGGGGCACGGATGAGGCCATCGACTACTACGCCCTGCTGCGCGGCGAGATCGAAGCCCGGATCGCCCAGGGGCTCTGCGCCCAGACCCTGGATGGGGACATGCCCGAGGAGAAATACCGCCTCGTGGTGGAGGGCCCGCCCAACTGGACCTCCTTCCGCGATTTCTGGCAGATGTTCTCGGAGGCCGGCGCCGTGGTGGTGGCCAGCTCATACACGAAGGTCGGCGGCGTCTACGATTACGACGGATTCCGGCATGATCCCGACCATCCGCTGGAGAGCCTGGCGGACTACTGCCTGGGCGTTTACACCAACCGCAACCTGCCGACCCGGGTGGATATGCTGGCCCGCAATATCAGGGAATACGAGGCGGATGGCCTCCTCATAAACTCCATCAAGAGCTGCAACAGCTTCTCCGCCGGCCAGCTGGTGATGATGCGGGAGATCGAGAAGCTCACCGGGAAGCCGGGCGCCTTCATCGAAACCGATCTGGTGGATCCCCGCTATTTCTCCGCGGCCAATGTGAAGAACCGCCTGGAGAGCTATTTCCAGATGATCGATCAAAAGCGCCGGGCCGGTGGTTTCGTCACCGGGAACCAGCCGGCTGGCGTGTAGAGGATCCCCATGCGCACCTTCATCGGAATCGATCTGGGATCCACCACGACCAAGGCGCTGGTCATGGATGAGAACGAGGCCATCCTCGGGCGGGGCATCACCAATTCCCGTTCCAACTACGATGTGGCCGCCTCCGTTTCCAAGCAGGAAGCCAAGATCAGCGCCCGATTCACGCTCTTCCACCAGGCCCTGGGCACCGAGGGAAGCGTGGAACTACTCCTGGCGGATCTGGAACGCAACTTCCGCCTGGAGCAGTTCCTGGGCGAGCTGGGCCATCTGGAGGAAACCTGCGACAAATACGTGGATCATCCCCGCTTCGCCGATACGAAGCCCGCCCTGCGGGAGGCCCTGCATGCGGTCTTCCGGCAGATCGAGGTGGAGGCCTCGGCGATCTACGCCCCCGGCGCCACCCGGAAATCCGATTTCTTCCGCGATATCGCAGGCTCCCGCTTCATGAACCTCGCCGAGAAGGTGTGCAAGGCCTCCGGGGCCCCCTTCGACGCCATGCTTAACATCTACGACAAGGCGATCCTGGATATCGAAGGCCGGGTGTCCCCCGATGATCTCGTGGCGAAGCAGCTGTTGAACGGGCTGTCCCGGGCCTACCGCGAGATGGAGGGCGTGAAGGTGAGCGAGGGGGACGCGCGGGCGGCCCTCCAGCGGGTGCTGGGCCTGGAGCTGGAGGAGACCTACGTGGTGGGGACCGGCTATGGCCGGGTGCGCCTCCCCTTCCCCAAGGAGCACATCCGCTCCGAGATCCTCTGCCACGGCCTGGGCGCCCACATGATGTTCCCCGGCACCCGCACCGTCCTGGACATCGGCGGCCAGGACACCAAGGGGATCCAGGTGGATGCGCACGGCATCGTCACCAACTTCCAGATGAACGACCGCTGCGCCGCCGGCTGCGGGCGCTACCTGGGCTACATCGCCGACGAAATGAAGATCGGCCTGCACGAGCTGGGGCCCATCGCCATGACAGCCACGAAGGTCACCAAGATCAATTCCACCTGCACCGTGTTCGCCGGGGCCGAGCTGCGCGACCGCCTCTCCCTGGGCGAGAAGCGCTCCGATATTCTGGCTGGCCTCCACCGGGCCATCATGCTGCGGGCCATGTCCATCATCTCCCGCTCCGGCGGCGTGACGGACCAGTTCACCTTCACCGGCGGCGTGGCCAAGAACGAGGCCGCGGTGAAGGAGCTCAAGCAGCTGATCCATGAGAACTATGGCCAGAAGACCATCAACATCAGCCCCGAATCGATCTACACCGGGGCCCTGGGGGGCGCCAGCTTCGCCCGCCGGGCGGTTGTCGGGTAGTCCGCGTGAATCCCTACGGGAGGTTGAATCCATGACCGTTTCCATCGGAGTCGATGTCGGTTCCGGCGTCATCAAGACGGCCCTCTTCCGGGCCGAAGGGGAGGGGGGCGAAGCCTTCCAGTGGCTGGCCCGGTGGGATGCCCGCATCCGCCAGCGGGATTCCTTCAAACTCGTCTCGGAATCCATCGCGTCCGTGCTCGAACAGGGCGGACTCAGGCGGGAGGACATCGATTACATCGCCACCACCGGCGAAGGCGAAAACTACGGCGGGGCCACCGGGCACTTCTATTCCATGACCACCCATGCCCGGGGCGCCCTCTACCTCAACCCCGAGGCCCGGGCCGTGCTGGATATCGGGGCCCTCCATGGCCGGGCCATCTGCATGGACGCGCGGGGCAAGGTGCTCAACTACCGCATGACGAGCCAGTGCGCCTCCGGTTCGGGGCAGTTCCTGGAGAACATCTCCCGCTACCTGGGCATCGCCCAGGACGAGATCCCAGGGCTCTCCCTGAAATCCACGAACCCGGAGAAGGTCAGCAGCATCTGCGCCGTGCTGGCGGAAACCGACGTCATCAACATGGTGTCCCGCTCCATCCCCCCCAGCGACATCCTGCGGGGCATCCATGAATCCATGGCGGAGCGGCTCCTCAAGCTGCTCAAGTCCATCGATGCCAGGGAGGGCGTGGTGATGATGACCGGGGGGCTGGCCCTGGATGCGGGGCTGTTCAAGGCCCTTCAGGATGGAATGGAAAAGCAGAGGATGACCACGCGCATCGCTACCCACGTGGATTCCCTCTACGCGGGGGCCATCGGCGCGGCCCTGTGGGGCATCTTCCGCCACCGCAGATTGAAGGCCCGGGGCCTGCTGCCGCAGGCTTCCCTGGCGTCCCAGCCATGAACAGGATCCTCCGCATCTCGGTCAATGGGAAACCCCGTGAAGACGCGGTGGCCGAGAACGCCCTGCTCCTCGACTACCTGCGGGATACCCTCGGCCTGACGGGTACCAAGCAGGGCTGCGATGGCGGGGAGTGCGGCGCCTGCACGGTGCTGGTGGATGGCCAGCCCCGTCTCGCCTGCAGCACGCTCGCCCATGTCCTTGCGGGACGGCGGGTGGAGACGATCGAAGGCCTGGGCCAGGACGGCCAGCTCTCAAGGCTGCAACGGGCCTTCCACGAGCACCTGGGCGCCCAGTGCGGGTTCTGCACGCCGGGCATGATCATGGCCGCCGAGGGTCTGCTGCGGCGCGACCCCCATCCCGATCGGGGGGCCATCCGCTCCGCCCTGGCGGGGAATCTGTGCCGCTGCACCGGCTACGTCAAGATCCTCGAATCCGTGGAAGCGGCCGCGCGCGGGGAAGGGGCCCGGCCATGAGCGGGCGGGATCCCGAAGCCCGCGCGGGCGTGGGCGCCCGGATGCCCTTCGTGGATGGGGTCGAAAAGGTCACCGGGGCCGCCCGGTACACGTCCGATCTGCCCGCCCCCGGCGCCCTGGCGGGCCTCATCCTGCGAAGCCCCTACGCCCACGCCGAACTGCTCGAGGTGGACATCTCCGAGGCGCTGCGGGTTCCCGGGGTCCGGGCCGTTGTCACCGGGGCCGACTGCGACACGCCCTACGGCGTCATCCCCATCGCTCAAAACGAATATCCCCTGGCCCGGGGCCGGGTCCGCTACCACGGGGATCCCATCGCCGCCGTGGCGGCCGTGGACGAGGCTGCGGCGCGGGAGGCGCTGGCCCGGATCCGCCTCCGCGTGCGGGAGCTGCCCGCTTGCTTCAGCGCGGAGGAGGCCCTGCGTCCCGAGGCGGTGCGACTGCACGAGGACAAGCCCGGCAACCTTGAGCGGGAGGTGCATAACGAGTTCGGGGACGTGGCCGCCGGGTTCGCCGCCGCGGATCTCGTGCGGGAGGATGAGTACGCGTGCGCCGAGGTCCACCACGCCATGATGGAGCCCAACGCGGCCCTGGCCTCCTATGACGCAGAGCGGGGCCACTTGACGCTGCACTCGGTGACGCAGGTTCCCTACTACGTCCACCTCACGCTGGCCCGGTGCCTGAAGATGGACGCCGCCCACATCCGGGTCATCAAGCCCTTCGTCGGCGGCGGGTTCGGGCACCGCACGGAGGCCCTGAACTTCGAAGTCATCTGCGCCATGCTGGCCCGGGCCGCCCGGGGCACGGTGCGCCTTCGGCTCAGCCGGGAGGAGACCTTCCTCACCCACCGGGGGCGCCCGGAAAGCCGGATCCGCATGAAGCTGGGCCTGACCCGGGAGGGGCGCATCACGGCCTGCCAGGCCGAGGTGGTGCAGCGGGGCGGGGCCTACGGCGGGTACGGGCTGGTGACGATCCTGTACGCCGGCGCGCTGCTCAACGGGCTTTATGACATCCCGGCCGTGAAGTACGACGGGTACCGCGTCTATTCCAACACTCCCCCCTGCGGGGCCATGCGCGGCCATGGCACGGTGAACATCCGCTTCGCCTTCGAATCCCTGCTGGATGCCATGGCCCGGGAGCTGGACCTCGATCCCATCGAGGTCCGGCGGCGCAATGTGCTCTCCGCCCCCACGGATACGATCAACGGTCTGAAGGTGATGTCCTACGGCCTGCCCCAGTGCCTGGATTGGGTGGCGGAGGCCAGCGGGTGGCAGGCGCGGCGGGGCCGGCTGGGGCGGGAGGGTTCCGTGGCCCGGGGCCTCGGGATGGCCTGTTCCCACTTCGTGAGCGGTTCGGCCAAGCCGGTGCACTGGTCCGGCGAGCCCCACGCGGTGATCCTGCTGAAGCTCGATTTCGATGCCAGCGTCACCATCCTCACCGGCGCCGCGGACATCGGCCAGGGCTCCTCCACCATCCTCACGCAGATTGTGGCCGAGGTGCTGGGCATCGACGGGGGCCGCCTGCGCCTCATCGCCAATGATTCCGCCATCACCCCCAAGGACAACGGCTCCTATTCCTCCCGGG
>CAYWDR010000013.1:0-17190 GCA_964457075.1 uncultured Solibacteraceae bacterium | reverse complement strand
CACCTTCATGGTCGGCAACGCGGCGGCCCAGGCGGCCGAGAACCTGAAGCGGCTCCTCATCGCCGCCGCCGCGCGGCGCCTCCAGGTGGGCGAAGGGGAGATCGAATGGATGGGGGAGGCGGCCGTCGTCGCCGGCGATCCCGAACGGAGGCTGCCCTTCCCCGAGGTGGTGGAGGAGGCGCTGGCCGGCACCGGCACCCTCATGGTCAAGGGGCTCTTCACCTGCCCCCCGGCCTTCCAGGGCGGGAAACACCGGGGCGGGGCCGTGGGCTCCACGATGGGGTTCTCCTACGTGGCCCAGGCCGTGGAAGTGAGCGTGGATCTCGAACTGGGGAAGGTGGCGGTGGAAAAGGTGTGGGCGGCCATCGATTGCGGATTCGCCATCAATCCCATGTCCGTGGAGGGCCAGGTCCAGGGGGCCGTGTGGATGGGGTTGGGGCAGGCCCTCACCGAAGCCACGGCCTACGAACAGGGCCGCCATCAGGCGGCGAACCTGCTCGACTACCGGGTGCCCACCATCGTGGATTCCCCCGATATCGAGGTGCATATCGTCGAGAGCCTGGATCCCAACGGCCCCTTCGGCGCCAAGGAGGCCAGCGAGGGGCCCCTGGCCGGTTTCCCGGCGGCCCTGGCCGCGGCCATCGAGGATGCGGTGGGCCTGCGCTTCAAGGCCCTGCCCATCACCCCCATGCAGGTGTTCGCGGACCTCCGCAGCGCCGAGGCGGCGGCCCCCGCGGGAAGGGAGGCCTGATGGGCACGCTCCCCGAGTTCAGCCTGATGCGCCCCGAAACGGCGGCGGAGGCCGTGCGCCTTCGCGCCCAGCACCCCGGCAGCCGCTACCTCGCCGGAGGCACGGATCTCCTCCCGAACATGCGGCGGGGCCTGATCACGGCCCCCGTGGTGATCGATCTGGGAGGCGTGCCGGAGCTGGGGGGACTCCGGGAGGAGCCCCACGGCCTGTGGATCGGGGCCGGCGTCACGCTGGCGGCCCTGGCCCTCCACCCGGCGGCCCAAGGCCGCCTTCCAGCCCTGGCCCAGGCGGCCGCGAGCGTGGCGGGGCCGACCCACCGCGCCTCGGCCACGCTGGGCGGGAACCTCTGCCTGGATACTCGCTGCCGCTTCTTCAACCAAAGCGAAGCCTGGCGGAGCGCCAATGGCTACTGCATGAAGCTGGGGAGCGACACCTGCCGCGTGGCCCTCAAATCCTCCCGCTGCTTCGCCGCCTACTGCGGCGATCTCGCGCCGGCCCTCCTGGTGCTTGGGGCGGAAGCGGAGCTTCTCGGCCCTGGGGGAGGCCGGCGCCTGCCCCTCGCCGCGTGCTTCCGGGACGATGGCATGGCCTGGCTGGCCCTGGCCCCGGACGAGCTGCTCCTGGGGGTGCGGGTGCCCTTCGCCGACGGGTGGCGAAGCGCCTACGAGAAGGTGCGGATCCGGGGCGCCATCGACTTCCCCCTGGCCGGGGCCGCCGTGGCCCTGCGCAGGGAGGGCGAGCGCCTGGCCGGCCTGCGCGTGGCCCTCACCGGCGTGTCCTCCCGGCCCGAATCCATCGCCCTGGATGAACTGGCCGGGCAACCCCTGAACGACGCGGCGATGGCCATCCTGGAGCGCCAGGTGGCCCGTGGCACCAAGGCCATGGAGACGAGCCTGATCGACGTGCCCTACCGCCGCCGCATCACGCCCATCCTCGCGAAACGGCTGGTGAGGCGGTTGTGGGAGGGCGGCGAAGCGGGGCCTTGAGCCCGATCAGCACCGCTCGATGATCAGCGCGATCCCCTGCCCAACCCCGATGCACATGGTGCAGAGCGCGTATCTCCCTTGAACGCGCTGCAACTGATGGAGGGCGGTGGTGACGAGCCGGGCGCCGCTCATGCCGAGGGGATGGCCCAGGGCGATGGCCCCTCCGTTGGGGTTGACCCTGGGATCGTCCTCCGGGAGCCCCAGTTCCCTGAGCACGGCAAGGGCCTGGGCGGCGAAGGCCTCGTTGAGTTCGAGGAGGTCCATCTGGTCCAGGGTGAGGCCCGCGAGGGCGAGGACCTTGCGGGTGGCGGGGACGGGGCCCATGCCCATGATCCGGGGCGGGACGCCCGCTACGGCCGTGGCGACGATCCGGGCCCTGGGCGAAAGGCCCTGGGCCCGGGCGGCCGCTTCGGAGGCGATCAGGAGGGCGCAGGCGCCGTCGTTGAGGCCGGAGGCGTTGCCCGGCGTGACGGTGCCGCCAGCCCGGACGAAGGGCTTCAACTTGGCCAGGCCCTCCAGGGTGGTGCCGGGGCGGGGGTGCTCGTCTTGATCGAAGATCCGCGTTCCGCCCCCCGGCCCGGGGAGGGAGACGGGGGTGATTTCCCCGGCGAAGCGGCCCGCCGCGAGGGCCCCCGCGGCGCGCAGCTGGCTGTTCAGGGCGAAGCGATCCTGGTCCTCCCGGGAGATCTTGAACTGGTCCGCCACGTTCTCCGCCGTTTCGCCCATGGAATCGATGCCGTACCGGGCTTCGATGAGCCGGTTGACGAAGCGCCAGCCAAGGGTGGTATCGAACATCGTGACGGTGCGATCGAAGGGGGTGGCCGCCTTGGCCATGACGTAGGGGGCCCGGGACATGCTCTCCACGCCGCCGGCGATGAAGAGGGCGCCCTCTCCCGCCTTGATGGCCCGGGCGGCGGCGCCGATGGCATCCATGCCGGAACCGCAGAGGCGGTTGAAGGTGACCCCCGGCACGTCCACGGGCAGACCCGCCAGGAGACCGGCCATGCGGGCCACGTTCCGGTTGTCCTCCCCGGCCTGGTTGGCGCACCCGAGCATCACATCCTCCACGGCCCCCCACGCCACCGCGGGGTTGCGTTCCATGAGGGCCTTGATGGGAAGGGCCGCCAGATCATCGGTGCGAATCCCCGATAGGCTCCCCCCGTAGGCCCCGATGGGCGTCCGGGTGGCGTCGCAGATGAAGGCTTCGCGGATCATGAACAGGCCCTCAGGCTTCCCCGACCACGCGCAGGACGGAGGCCTCGTCTCCGCTCTTGATGGGGAAGGCCTTTTCGTTCGCCATGATCACGGTTCCGCCCACGGCGATGATGAGGGCGTGGTCCTCCAGCGGCTTGGCGGCGTGGGCCAGGCGTTTTTGCAGGGCGAGCCGAAGCTCCGCGACGTTCGCCACCGGCTGGTCCAGGATGAGGGCGCCCTCGGGCACCCCTTCGAAGCCCTCGGGGAAGGTGACCTTCACGGAAAAGCCGGTGGTCATGGCCGCCAGGCCCCGATGCCATTCCAGGGAGGGCGCGCCGGCCGCGTTGAGCCCGAGGAGGGCGTAGAAGCGGCCCTTGAGGGCTTCGAACTTGCCCTTGTCGAGCCGTTCCCCGGCGAAGGGCCCCTGCGGGATCTCCTCATCGAACCAGCGATCGGGGAGGGCATCCTCCCGCTCGGTGAGGCCCAGGCGGGAGTTGATCAGCCGTTCGATGCCGGTGATGTTGCGGCCGGTCTCTTCGAGCTGCTTGAGGGTGAACGCCTCGCCGGTCATGGCCCTCATCCGCTGGGCGAAGTCTTCGAATCCCGCCAAGGGGGCGGAGTCCAGGAGCTGGGCGGCGAAGCGGCACATGCCGTGCCCCGGCGCGGGGGCCGCGTCCGGTCCCAAGAACCGGGCGGGATCGGGCGGAACGAAGCCCTCGTAGAGCGCCCTCTTGAATTCGGAGACCGTGCGGATCTCCCCCAAAGGGGAAGGCGGCGCCTGAGGGTGGAAGTGGCCCCTTTCCCGGGCCGCCTCGGCGAAGCCGATGGCGAAGCCCTCCAGGATGCGCGAGCCGTGGGGATCCGGTTGGAGGAGGCCCTTGAGTCGCGCGCGGTGCTGAAGGGCTCTTTCCGGGTACTTGCCCCGTTCCACCGCCCGCGTGGAATCCGCGATGACATCGCCGAAGCCCTCCCGCTTCGCCGTCATGTGGAGCAGGCTCTCCACCGCGTCGGCGTTCCCCCAGGTGAGGTCGAGGCCCCCGGTTTCCTGCAGGGTGATGACACCCCGTTCATAGAGCTCCATGGCCCAGGCCACGGCGATGCCCGTGCCCACGGGATCCAGGCCCAGTTCCCCAAGCAGGGATTCGAGGCGCAGGGCCCGCGCCGCGTCGCGGATCCGGAGGATGGAACCGAGATCCTCCAGGGTGATGGATTCCATCCGGCCGATGGCGGGGGCGGCCGGGCCGCACTCCCCCTCCCGCGAGCCGGAGGCGGCGTGGCCCTGCACGCGGCAGCTGATGGGGCATTGCTCGCATCCCGCCAACCCGGCCTGGAACCCGGCGAAATGCTCCGCGTCCAGGGATTCCATCCAGCTGGGGGCCAGGGCGGGCTGGGGGGTGCCGCCGACGGCCTCCGCGCCGAGGCCGCGGCCCAGGATCATGATGCCCTTGAGCTTGAGGGAGCCCATCTTGGCCCCGGTCCCCCCGCGGGCATACATGGCCTTGGGCCCGCCCATGATGGCCGAGCACAGGGCCAGGTTCTCGCCGGCCCGGGTGATGCGAACCATGGCCATATCCTTCCGCTCGGTGCAGAAGAAATCCTTCTCGAGGGTGTGGGTGAAGCCGCCGTTATCCATCCCGAGGTAGGGGGCGGCATCGTGGAAGCGCACCTCCCCTTCCGAGAGCTCCAGCAGCGTCCAGGCGGAGGCTTCCCCATAGAGCACGAGGTGGTCGTAGCCCTGCATCTTGAGGAAGGAGGGGAAGGCCTCTCCGCAATTGCTATCGAGGATGCCGTGCCCATCGGGAGACACGCTGGTGAGGTTCCCCCGGGATCCGGGGGAGGTGGGCGCGCCGCTTCCGAAGATCAAGGGGACCTGGGGATCCAGGGCCTCCCGCCCATCCATGAGGAGGTTGTAGAGCAGGTACAGGTTTCCGCCCCGGTTGGAGAGGAAGGTCTGGAAGACCTCCCTGGGCAGGAAGCGGGAAAAGGATTGGCGGCGTTCCAGATCCACGAAGAGCACGGCGCCCTGGTAGGGGTATTGGGGAACGTCCATCATCCGGGCGGCCAGGGTTTCGATGCGGGCCCGGATATCCACGCCCACCTTGGCGAGGGCCTTCTCCGTCTCCTTGGATTCGAGGGCCTTGACGAGGCCGCGGATCATCGTGTTGTAGGGCGTGGGCACCTCGGCCTGGGCCCCGTATTCGGCGATCTTGCCGTTGATGAAATCGACCTCCGTCCTCCGGCCCTTTTCGATGTCCTGGAGCATGGAGGGCTTGTGATGGCCCGCGGTCTTGATGTAGTTGATGCAGTAGGCGTAGAAGTCGGAGCCCAAGGCGAACTCGTTGGCCCGGGCCACGGAGACGCCCTCCTTGATGAGGGCCCCCACGAGGTGGAACAGGATGGGGTCCTTGATGATTTCCGCCATGGTCCGCCCCGTCACGGCGCAGATGGGATTCATGCAGGCGTTGAGGATGGCCTTCCGCCAGACCAGATCCCGGATCTTCTCGGAGTGGCGCGTATCCAGGCCGCACTCGCTGAATACCCTGCAGATGGCGATGGCGGCATCCCGGGAGCGGGGATCCAGCTCCTGCAGGTGGTGGGGGCGGTGGTGGAAGGCGATGCGGACATGGCCCGGCCTGAGGGGGACGCAGCCGAAGTTGATCACGCCGCGCATGACGGGCCGGTTCCCCAACTGCTGGGCGAGCACCAATTCCGTATCGATGCCGTTCTGCCAGCTGATGACGTAGGGCCCCTCGCCTTCGGAATCGTAGAGGCCGCGCAGGGCGGAGGCCACGGCGGGAAGGGAGGTGGCCTTGACGGCCACGATGATCACCTCCGGAGGATCCAGCAGCAGATCCTCGATGCGGGTGGTGGCCTTGGCCACCTTGGCCTGGAGGGTGTCCGTCCCTTCGATGGAGATGCCCGGATCCAAGGCCGCTTCGAGGTTCGCGGGGTGGACATCGCAGAGGGTCACCGGGTAGCCGCCCTTGGAAAGGAAGGCGGCCACGATGCAACCCACGGGGCCTCCGCCGATGACGGCGAATTTGGCGGGACTGAAGCTCGCTTTGTCCATGATCGGGTCCTAGGGCCTTTGGCGCGGGGGATGCCGCGAGCCTACTTTTTGGGGTAGAGGTAGAAGCCCTTGCCGGTCTTGCGGCCCAGGTATCCGGCCTTGACCATGTTCCGCAACAGGCCCGGCGGCGTGAAGCGGGGCTCCTTCGTGTAGTCGTAGAAGATGTCGCCCACCAGCTGCGCGATCTCCACGCCGGTGAAGTCCATCAGCTCGAAGGGGCCCATGGGCATGCCCGCGCCCAGCTTCATGGCGGTGTCGATATCCTCCGCGGAGGCCACGCCCGCCTCCAGGAGGCGGACGGCGTCGAGCATGTAGGGCACCAGGAGGCGGTTGAGGACGAAGCCCGGCGTGTCCTTGCAGGTGATGGGGGATTTCTCCAGCCGCTTCGCCATGGCCAGGGCCAGCTCCGTGGTGGCCGGATCCGTTTGGAGGGCGGGGATCACCTCCACCAGTTTCATCATCGGGACGGGATTGAAGAAGTGCATGCCGATGAACCGGGCCGGGCGCTTCACCAGGGCGGCCATTTCCGTGATGGCGATGGAGGAGGTGTTGCTGGCGTACACGGTGTCCTCGCCGGCGATGGCATCCAGTTTTTCGAACAGCTCCTTCTTCACGCTGGCGTTTTCGAAGACGGCCTCGAAAATGAAGGGGACGCCCGCCAAGGTGGCGATATCCGTGGAAAAGGTGATGCGGCCCAGGGCCGCTTGCATCTGCTCCGGCGTGATCTTCTCCTTGGCCAGCATCCGCTCCAGGCTTTGAGTGATGGTCTTCAGGGCCCGGTCGCAGGAGGCCTGGCTGAGGTCCACCGCCCGGACCTGGAATCCGCATTGGGCGGCGACCTGGATGATCCCGGATCCCATGCTGCCCGTGCCCGCCACGCCTACGATCTGGATGTCTTCAAGTTGCATGTGGATCTCCTCGGGAATCGGGGGGCTAGGCGTTCGTGAATACGGGTTGGCGCTTCTCCGCGAAGGCGTTGAGGCCCTCGGCGGCGTCGCGGGTGCGGTGGTTCTCGAGGCTGTACTTGCGCTCCACGGCCAGGGCCTGGGCGAGGGGGAGCTCCAGCCCCTCGTGTACGGCGACCTTGATGTAGCCCAGGGCCTTGCCGGCGCCGGAGGCCAGCTGGCGAGCGAAGGCCAGCACGTCCTCCATGAAGGATTCCGCCTCGAAGAGCCGGTCGACGAGGCCGATGGACAGGGCCTCCTCGCCCTCCAGCGTCCGGCCCCGGAGGAGGATGTCCATGGCCTTGGAAAGGCCCACCAGCCGGGGCAGCCGCTGGGTGCCGCCGGCCCCGGGCAGGATGCCCAGGCCCGCCTCCGGCAGGCCGATGCGGGCCTTCCCCTTGGCCATGAAGCGGTAATCGCAGGCCAGGGCCAGCTCGCAGCCCCCGCCCAGGGCATGGCAGTTGATGGCGGCGATGACGACCTTCCGCATGCGCGGGAGCATGGAAATGGCCTCTTGGAGCAGCCGGGAAAAGGCCTCCATCCCGGCCGGGTCCATGGCGGCCATCTCCTTGATATCGGCGCCGGCGATGAAGCCCTTTTCGAGGGCGCTGGCGATGACGACGACGGCCACCTCCTCCATCTTGTCGATTTCGGAAAAGGCGGCGAGCAGCTCCCGGGCGAACGCGGTGTTGAGGGCGTTGGCCGGGGCCCGGTTGAGGCGGATCACCAGGACCCGGTCTTCCACTTCCATCGAGATGAATTGGTACGCCATGGATGCTTCCCCTTCCTTTGGGCGGGCCTAGCCGATTTTGAGAACGATGGAGGCGGCGGTATCCCCCGCCGCGCAGCCGGAAAAGAGCAGGTGGCCGCCCCCCTTCAAGGCCAGTTCCTCGATGCCCTCGATGATGAGGCGGGCCCCCGTGGGGGCCTGGGGATGGCCGAAGATCAGGGAGGAACCGTAGTTGTTCATGCCCTCCGCATCCAGGCCCAGTTCCTTGGCCATGACGAGGTCGCTGGAGGCGAAGGGATTGTGGGTCTTGATCGCCCCCAGATCGGAGGTCCGGAGCCCGGCCCGGGCGAGGGCCATCTGGGCCGAAGGCGCCACGGCGGCGCCCATGAATCCCTTCTTGGTTCGGGCGAAGCCGAACGAAATGATTTGGATCTCGAGCCTTGGATCCGAGCTCAGCTCCCGCGCCCGCTCCCGGGTGGTGACGGCGAGGCCGCAGTTGCCATCCGCCGGGAAGGTCTGGGCCCCGTAGGTATGCACCCCTTCCGGGAGGACGGGCCGAAGGCCCGCGAGGCCCTCGGCGGTGCTGGAGACGACGCCCTCATCGGCCTCCAGGGTGAGGCGCTGCTTCTTGGAGACCTGAACCTCGGCGGGGAACATGTAGCGTTTCTGGAAGGCCCGGTCCTGGGCCAGGGCCTGCTGATACTGGCCCTGCCGGTGGAGCGTGAGGGCATCGCAGGCCGCCCGGGTGATGCCGTGCTCCCTGGCCACGTTCTCCGCCGTCTGGATCATGGCGCCGCCGGCCCAGGGATCGAGGGCGAAGTTGTCCATGACCCAGTCCTCCGCGAGCACCTGGCCGCCGGGGCCGGCGGGATTGGGCCAGATGGCGTGGGGGCCGTTGGAGCAGCGATCCGCCAGGAGGCACCAGCCGAGATCGAACAGCTCCGTTTCAACGCCCATGCCCGCCTGGTAGAGGGCCAGGGTGGAGGTGGAGCAGGCCTGGTTGAGGAGGACGCCCGGGGCCTCCGTGGCCCCCATCATGGCCGCGGCCCAGGGCCCGCCGTAGAACCAGTGTTTTTGATACACGGTGCTGCCCAGGAGGACGTACTGGATGCTCCTCGCGTCCCACCCCTTCGTTTCGAAGAAGCGGCGGGAGGTGTGGGCCCCGAGGACGATGGCGTTATCGTTCGCCAGGCTCCCCTGCCACCGGGCGAAGGGGGTGCTGTAATAGCCCCCGTAAGGGATGAATGCTCTAGTCAACACGGATTCGAATCCTTCCATCCAAGGCGAATGCGGCGTCTTCGAAGGCCATGATCGGGTTCAGATCCATTTCCTCGATCATGGGAAGGTCCGTGAGCAGCTGCGAAACCCGCAGGATGAGCGCGACCACGGCCCGCTTATCCACGCCCTTCTGGCCCCGGAGGCCATCCAGGAGGGCGGCGGTCTTGATGGTGGCGAGCATCTCCTCCGCCTCGACCCGGGTCACGGGGGCGATCTTGAAGACCACGTCCTTCAGGGTTTCCACGTAGATTCCCCCCAGGCCGAACATCACCAGATGCCCCAGGCCCCGGGAGGCGGTGGCGCCGATGATCAGCTCCCGCCCGCCGGGAAGGAATTTCTGCACGAGGAACTTCAAGGATCGCGAGGCCCCGAGGCGGGAGCGCATGTCCGCGACACTGGCGCGCAGGGCCTCCGCCCCCTTGAGGTTGATGGCGACGCCGCCCAGATCGCTCTTGTGGTCCAGATCTTCGGCATCCACCTTGAGCACCACCGGATATCCGATCTGCCCAGCCGCCGCCACGGCCTCATCGGCCCCCTCCACCACGCGCCAGGGGGCCACGGGGATGCCGTAGGCCTCCAGGATGGCGTGGACCTCCCCTGCGGAGAGGGTCTGGCGGCCTTCGCTCCGCGCGCGCTGGACGATGGCCGCTGCCTCCCCCGCGGCCACGCCCGGAAGAGCCTCCGGCCGGCCGATCTCGCGCCTGCGGAGCTGCCCGTACCGCACGAGGGCGGCCAGCGCATGGGCCGCCGCCGTGGGGCTGGCGTAGCAGGGAACGCCCCCCGCCCGCAGGATGCGGTGGGTTTCCTGGTAGCGGTCCTGGGTGAGGTCGGTCATGAAGTTGCACACGAGCGCCTTGCGGCCCTGGGCGCTGACCGCCGCGATCTCCCGGGCCACGGCGTGGGTATCCGTGAAGGGGGCGGTGACGAAATTGATGAAGATGGCATCCACGCCCTCCTCATCCAGCAGCACCTTCAGCGCCTCGCGGAACTGCCCGCCTCCGGCGGTGGCGACCACGTCGACGGGGTTCTCCAGCGCGGCCTCCGGGAGCTGGGTTTCCCTCAGCTTCTCGATTGCGGCCTCGGAGAGCTTGGGGACTTCGAGGCCCGAGGCCACCAGCACATCGGTGGCGATGACGGCGGGGCCGCCGGTGTTGGTGATCACCCCCACGCGGGTTCCGCGGGGGATCGGCTGGGTGGCGAAGGCCATGGCGGCCCGCGTCATGGCTTCCTCATCATGGAAGGCGAGGATGCCCGTCTTTTCGAAGATCAGCTCCGTGGCGAGGTCCACGCCGGCGAGGGAACCCGTGTGGGAGGAGGCCGCCTTGGCACCCTGTTCGGTGCGCCCGGCCTTCATGGCCAGCACCGGTTTCAGGGCGGCGACATCCCGGGCCGCCTCCAGGAAGGCCTTGGGATCGGCGAAGCCTTCCGTGTAGAGGACGATGGCCCGCGTTTCCGCATCCCCGCCCCAGTAGCGGAGGATCTCGGAGATGGAGATGTCGCTGGCGTTGCCGTTGGAGGCGTACATCCGCATGCCCACGCCCAGATCGAACAGCGCCTGCATGATGATGGCGCCCACGCCGCCGCTCAGGGCGACCACGGAGATGCCGCCGGGCTCGGGATAGGTGTAGGTGAAGTTGCAATAGGCCCTGAGCGCGGGATCCGTGTTGATGATCCCCTGGCAGTTGGGGCCGAAGACCCGCACGCCGTGCTGCCTGGCCTTGGCCAGGAAGGCCGCCTGGATCCGCGCGCCCTCCTCGCCCATTTCGCTGAACCCGGCTGAATTGATGATGGCCGCGGAGATGCCCTTCCGGCCGCAATCCTCGATGGCCTGGGGCACGAGCCGGGCGGGGATGATGATGTGGGCCAGGTCCACCTCCCCCGGCACCTCGGCGAGGGAAGGATAGGCCTTGATCCCCCGCACCTCCGGGGCGGTGGGGTTGATGGGGTAGATCGCTCCCCGATACCCGTAGCGCTGGAGGTTCTTGATGATCACGTTGCCGATGGAGAGTTCCTTGGTGCTGGCGCCGATGATGGCCACGGACTTGGGCTTGAAGAGGGCATCGAGCATGCTAGTGGCCCTCCTGGATCTGTTCGATGAAGGCTTCGATGTTCGTCTTGGTCTGCTCGTCGGAGATGCAGCGGAGATCGTTCAGATCCCCTGAGATGACGAGGCTCGGCAGGCCCAGGGCCGCATCCAGGCGGTTGGGCATGCCATAGCGGCTGTTCGAGTTGTTGGGGCAGGTCTTCGCGTCGTGGTAGATGATTCCGTCGATCTGGAATTCCTCCACCATCCGCTTGAGGTAGCCCTCCTTGTAGGCGTCGGAGCGGACGATGAAGAGTTCCAGGTAGGCCCGCGCCATGCTGCGGAAGGGATCCCGCGCGTCGAAGGCCTGGAAGATCCAGCTGCTGCAGTAGGTGGAGGCCACGAGGTTGGCCTTGAGCTGGAGAAAGAGCTCCGAATGCTGCCTCAGGCGGCCCCAGACCGGCATGCCATCCCAGTAGAGGCGCACCTGCTCGCCAACCACCGCGCCCACGCCATCCTTCACCCGCTGCCGGAGTTCCGCCAGCAGTTCGCGGTAGTAGTCCACGGCCTCCTGCGTTCCCCGCAGCACGACGGCGGGGCCCATGTGGATGGTTCCATCGAAGAAGCTGATGGGCGCGGGGCGGGCCTTCGCCGTGTCGAGCACCTCCCGCCACAGCTCCGTGCAATCCCTGGAAAGGGCCACCGTTTCCCGGAGCCGGTCCATATCCAGCTTGCGCCCCGAGAGGGCTTCCAGGGTGGGGACGAGGGCCTGGATCTGGCGAGCCACGTCCTCCACGTGGGAATCCGTCACCTCGGTAAGGCCCCTGGGGGATTCGATGCCGATGGAAGGTACGCCCAGTTCCCGGGAGTACCATGCGAACCAATCCTGCACATCGCGGCACTGGTTCGTGTTGAAGATCAAAACATCCGGTTTTGGAACGGACTTGATCCCCGGGTACGCCTTCGAAAGGGGCGTCACGCCCCTCAGGTAGGCGCCGATATCGGCGGTCAGGTAGGAGCAGATGTCGGGGGAATACCCGATGGCGTTCGCCGCCGGGATGAGCTCCGTGGACATGCGAGTGGCCCCCAGGAGGGCGCCATGGTTTTCGGGGAAGTACACGGCGAAGCCCATGGCCCGCAGCAGCTCCGCGGGCCCCACGCTGGTGCACCAGGCCACCTTTTGCTTGCCCGTGGCGGCGGCTTCATCGAGGCCGTGGAAATAGGCGGCCATGATCTGGTTCATCCGGTCGCCGGCCTGGATCTTCTTGCGGGCGGTCTGTTCCTCAGCCATTGGATTCTCCCTCCTCTGCGTGGCCCTGTTCGGCGGCGTAGAGCGCGGCCCCGATGGCGCCGGCGAACTGGGGATGCTCCGCGCGCAGGAGGGGCCGCCCGATCATCTCCTCGGCCATTTCGAGGAGAAAGGCGTTGTGGGCCACGACGCCCCCCGTCATGACGATCCGGTCCGTGGGGAGGTCCATCTCGAGCACTCGCTTGATGACGGAGTAGAAGAGCCCCTTGACGATATCCGTCACGTGCTTTCCCCGGCGGATGTTCTCCAGCACCTCGGTGGCCGAGAACACCGTGCAGTAGCTCCCGAGTTTGACCATCTCCGTGGAGCGCCGGGCGAGCCCGTCCATCTCCTCCATGGGGAGGTCGAGGCGGTAGGACATTTCCTCCAAGAAGGCCCCGGTGCCCGCCGCGCACTTGCGGTTCATCTTGAAGCTGTCCCGCCGCCCGCTTTCATCGAGCTTGATGATCTTGTTGTCCTGGCCGCCGATGTCGATGATGGTGAGCACGCCCGTGAAGGTGTGCCGGCCCCAATGGGCGAGGCAGCCGATTTCCGTCTTGCTCCGGTCGGTGACGAAGCCGACGTTCGTGCGGCCGTAGCCGGTGGATACGGCGCTGGCGATGTCCTCCCGGCCGGCGCCGGCCATCTCCAGCGCCGCATCCAGGCAGAGGCCCGCCGTATGCGAAAAGTCCGTCCCCGATTTCCGGACGCTGTAGCCCCGCAGGTTCCGCCCGGCGTCCAGCACGGCGGCCTTGACCCGGGAGGATCCGATATCGAGGCCGACGTGGACGGGATTGGACATGGCGGGCCCGGGGTTCAGCGATCGGCCCAAAGGGCAGGGCGCTTGGCGAGGAAGGCGGTCAATCCCTCCACGGCATCGTGGGTGGCCATCAGCTCGTCGAGGTACAGGCGTTCCACGGCGGCGAGTTTGGCGCGAAGGCGCTCGGCCACGCCCAGGCGGGCGGCGCGTACGGCGAAGCGCAGGGAGCTGGCGCTATGCGGCGCGAGGGCTTCATCGAAATAGACCAGGGCCGCCCCTTCGGGATCCTCCGCCAGCACATCCACCAGGCCGATGCGATGGGCCTCCTCGCCTCCGATGCTGCGCCCGGAGAAGAGCAGATCCTCGGCCCGGGACTGGCCGATGCGCTCGGGAAGCAGGCAGGATGCGGCCGGCGCGAAGACCGCGAGCTTGATCTCGGGCTGCCCCATGGATGCGGCGGGCGAGGCGAAGATCAGGTGCCCGGCCGCGGCCACCTCCAGTCCGCCCCCCAGGCACTGCCCCTTCATGGCCACCAGGAAGGGGACGGGGCACTCGAGGATCTGGAGGATGAGCGCATGCAGCTGCTGGAGCATGGCCGCGCAGGTCCCCGGCAGGTGCTCCTCCACGCTGGCGCCGAAGCTGAAGTGCGGCCCCTCGGCATCCAGGAGCACGGCCCGCAGGCGGGCGGCGCCGAGGTGCTCCCGCAGGCCGGCCTGAAGCGCCGCGATCATGGCGGCATCCACGATATTGGCCTTGGGGCGGGCCAGGCGCAGGCGCAGCAGGGCTCCGTCCCTTTCCAGCCAGATCTTGAGGGGGGGCTCGTTCATGGCTTGGCTCCCTTCAACCCTGCGAAGGCACGAGGATGGCCCGCCGGTTCAAGGTGTGCGCACGGGCGGCGGCGAAGACTTCGTTGATCGAGCTCAAGGGGTGGCGCTCCACGAAGGGGGCGAGGGGGATCCGGCCGTCCAGCACCAGATCCAGGGCCTGGGGATACAGCTCCACCCGGCATCCCCAATTCCCCAGGGCCCGTGCGTGAAAGGCCATCAGGTTGGAGAGCCTGAGCTCCACCTTGTCCATGGTGAAGCCCACCACGGATAGGGTGGCGCCATGGTTGATCAGCCCGAAGGCCGTTTCCTGGCCCGCGGCGGTCCCCGAGCATTCGAAGAGCTTCCATCGCGTGTCCGGCAGCCCCTCCGCCTTCACGAAGGCCTGAAGGGCCTTCTTCAGATCCCGGGCCGGGAGATCGCGGACGTTGAAGGTCGCGGCGGCGCCATGCTCCGCCATCTTGTCCAGGCGCCCCTGATCCACGTCGAGGGCGACGACCGTGGCCCCGAAGGCCCGGGCGATCTGCACCGCGTAGCCGCCCACGCCGCCCGCCCCCACCACGACGGCGAAATCCCCGGGCGCCACTTCCGCCTGGAGCACGGCCTGGTAGGGCGTCGTCACGGCGTCGGCCACCACGCAGACATCCGCCAGCTCGAGGCCCGCCGCCGCGAGGCGCCCCTCATCCACAGGGCAGAGGCCCCGGGCGGGCACGGTGACATGGGTGGCGAACCCACCCTGGATATCGTTGCCCGGCATCCGCTGGCGGCGGCAGATGGTGCCGTGGCCCGAGACGCACAGTTCGCATTCGCCGCAGGGGATCACGGCCGGGACGAGGACGGCCCGGCCCATCCAGGCCTCGGCCCCGGCGCCCGCCGCCGCCACGCGCCCGCTGATCTCGTGGCCGAGGGCCAGGGGGAGTTCGTGGTTGGTGCGGACCCCGCCGAAATAGAAGCCGAGATCGGTGTGGCATACGCCGCAACCGGCCACTTCCACGACCACCTCCCCCGGGGGGGGCGGAAACGGATCAAAGGCGACCTGGGCCAGCGGTGCCCCGGGCCCGGTCATCACCCAGCGGTGTGGCGCTTCGTTCAATGGCTGTCCCCCTGACTTGGTCGATGCCGTGGTTGGCCGCGCGATAGGACTTAGGAATAGATGCGTATGGCCTTGCATAAGGCAAAGAATGCGTGACGAACGACGGCCCAGCCTCCGCAATATGCAGAGCCTGTTTTATTGCCGGTTATTTGGATGAGGGTGTGGGCGCCGGTAACGGGAAGTATCGGGTTGCCCATAAACTGTCAAATCGAGATCGTACGAATAACAGGCTAGCGAGAAGAGATGTGAACTTGGTCAAAGCTCCCTGGGATCCCCGCGGTCCAACCTCGACGAGGTGGCGCGCAGGAATCCTTCCGTGGGCCTTCGGCCCTGAACCATGGAGATGCGCCGGTGATGTTCCACTGCCAGAAACTGATCCGCTTCGCCCACTGCGATCCTGCGGGCATCGTGTTCTATCCGCGCTACATCGAGCTGGGCGTCGAGGCGGTGGAGGATTGGTTCACCCATGGCTTGGGGATCAGCTTCGCGACCCTCCACGAGGAATTCCGCCTGGGCATCCCGGCGGTGCAGCTGGAGGTGGATTTCCTGAGCCCGAGCCGCCATGGCGATCTCCTGGATTTCTCCCTTTCCGTCTCCCGCATCGGCCGCAGCTCCATGACCCTCGATGTCATCGTGGCCTGCGCGGGCCAGCGGCGGTTTCGCGAGCGCATCAAGGTGGTCCTCGTCTCCCTGGACACCATGAAATCCGTGCCCATCGACGGTTTCTGGCGCCCGAAATTCACCGAATACCTTGAGCCGGAGCAGCCTTGATGGGCCTTCAATTCGAGATCAGCAAGCGCCTGTCCAAGGAGCACCAGGAGGTGATGGCCCTGCTGGCCCGCCTGGAATCCTTCCTCCGATCCTGCCCGGTGGAAACCCAACCCGATTGGCGGGGCCCCGGAGCCCGCCGGATCATGGGCGACCTCAAGGCGGCCCTCGCCGCCGAGATCCCCCATCACTTCGCCATCGAGGAACGGGAGCTGTTCCCCCTCTACGCGCAGGATGGGGGCGACGAACTGGTGGCCATGCTCCTCGCCGATCACCAGCTCATCCTGGGCCTGGTTCGGGAGGTCCAACCGCTGGTGGAAAAGGTGCTGCGGGCCCCGGATGAATTCGGCCAGGGCGAATGGGAGACCCTCCGCGCCAAGGGCAATGTCCTCGCGACGGAACTCGCCGCCCATGCCGACAAGGAGGAATTCGGATTCGTACCCGCCATGGACGAACGGATGGATCCGGAGACTGCGAGGCGCATCCTGGCCCGATATCTGGAGCTGCAGGTTGAGGGCTAACTGATGCAGGAACTCATACCTAACCTTGCCTGGCAGGGGGGCTCATCCTGCTTTCCCCGTTGCCGGAGGGAATCGCATACCCCAGACTGAAAGGCCGGTCATGGATGGCCGGCGAGGCGCATCCCATTCCCATGGCCAAGCCAAACCCCGCTCAAGATACGGGAGCCCCCAAACTGGAGCTCTTCTGCAAGCTGCAGGGGGAAACGGTTCCGTTCATCGCGAAGGCGAACATCCCCACCCACTTTGGGAAGTTCACCGTGTACGGCTTCCTGGAGCACAAGACGGGCAAAGAGCACCTCGCCATCGTCGCGGGTGAGATCGACGCCCGGAAGCGCATCCCCGTGCGCATCCATAGCGAGTGCTGGACGGGCGACGTGCTGGGCAGCCTCAAGTGCGACTGCCGCGCCCAGCTGGAAGCGGCCCTCACCCACGTGGGCGAGCACGGCGGCATGGTGCTCTACCTCCGCCAGGAGGGCCGCGGCATCGGCCTCCTGAACAAGCTGAAGGCCTACGCCCTGCAAGAGCAGGGCATGGATACGGTGGAGGCCAATCACGCCCTGGGCTTCCCCGACGACCTCCGCAGCTACGAATGCGCGGTGGAGATGCTGAAGTTCTTCGGCATCCATCAGGTGAAGCTGCTCACCAACAATCCCAAGAAGATCGGCGCCCTCGAGCAGGCCGGCATCACGGTGGAACGGGAGCGGCACCAGCTGGAATCCAACCCCCACAACCTGCGCTACCTCAAGACGAAGGCGAAAAAGAGCGGGCACCTGCTCGATTTCGAGGAAGAGGCCCTATAAGGGCCTGTCACGCAATAATCCTTCCTTTTGCGAGGGGCGTCGGCGGAGCAATCCAAGGCGGCCGACCGGAGATGTATCGGGAATACACGGAGGGAGGCCAACGCTGGATTGCGACAGCCGCCGCCCCTCGCCCGGAGGGTTGGCCCCTCTTCGCGCCCCC
>CAYWDR010000012.1:0-29578 GCA_964457075.1 uncultured Solibacteraceae bacterium | reverse complement strand
CAAGTTGGTCTCTCGACCTCCCTTCCATGCCGTCGTGGCACACATGAACGCTGATGAACGCTGATGGCCTTTTCGATACTGACTCGGTCTGATCGCCGATGCGGCACCACTTCGGACGTCGTGTTTAGTAGATCGATTCCCAAATGCCGAGTTCAAAAGATCGCGTAGGGAATGGGAACGCGAATAGCGCGAAGAAATGTGCATTCGAAATTCGGATTCGATCTACTAGCCCTCAGCGCCGCCGCCCCACGAGCACCATCTCTCGCCCGGCTCGCCTCGGATGGCTGCGGGTGGCGAAATCCAGGTGGAGGATCTCAAAGCGGGCCTCCGCCAAGGACCGCAACTCGTCCATGGGCAACGCGAAGGGCGGGCCCGCCCGGCCTTGCACATCGTGGAAGGCGGCCAGGAGCCAGATGCCCGCGGGGGTGAGGAGCTCCGCCGTGCGTTCCACGTAGGCCTCCCGGCGCGCGGGTTCCATGGCCACGAAGCAGGTGTGGTCGAAGACGGCGTCGAAGGGCCCCGCCGCCGTCGTGAACCAGTCCTCCTGCCGCCAGTCCACGGCTGCGCCGTAACGGTCCCGCGCCCCCATCAGGGCCGCCGGGGCGAAGTCGAAGGCCGCCACGCGGAAGCCGCGATGGGCCAGCTCCGCCGCATCGTGGCCAAAGCCGCATCCCGGCACCGCCAGGGCCGCGCCTGGCATGACCCGGGCGAGGTCCAGCAGCTCCCCCAGCAGGGGCGTGGGCGCGTCCATATCCCACCCCGGGCGAGGTTCCGCGTCGTAGACCTGTTGCCAATAACCGGGGGTGCGGGGATCCATGCCTTAAGGCATACACTGAAAGGCTCCGGAGGCCGCCATGAAGCTCCTGCGCATCAACCACCTCGGCATCGCCGCCCCCGGATTGGAGGAGGCCATGGACCGCATGCGCCGCCTCTTCGGCATGAACCCTGAACATCGGGAAGCCGTGCCGGAGCAGAAGGTGAACACGGCCTTCTACCCGGTGGGCGAGAGCCGCCTGGAGTGGCTGGAAAGCACGGATCCGGAGGGCCCCATCGGAAAGTTCCTGGCGAAGAAGGGCCCCGGCATCCACCACGTCTGCTTCGAGGTGGATGACATCGATGGCGCCGTGGCCGAGCTCCTCGCCAAGGGCGTGCGCATGGTGGACGCCCAACCCCGGCGCGGCGCCCACGGCTGCCGCGTGGCCTTCATCCATCCTTCGGAGACGGGAGGCATGCTCGTGGAACTGAGCCAGGGGGGGCACGAATCCGATTTGGAGATCTCCGAAGCCCAGCACGGGGCGGGGCATCATGCGTAGCACGATCTGCACCCTGCTGGCGGGCGCCCTCCTCGCGGCGGGCACGCCCGCGGACCTCCTCAAAGCCACGGGCCAGCGGGGCGCCTTCGACACGCTCTCGGCCCTCACCCGGGAGGTGGGCCCCCGCCTCGCCGGCAGCCCCCAGGATGCCGCGGCCCACGCCTGGGCCTCGGCCCGCTTCAAGGCCCTGGGCCTCGCCGTCCGCACCGAGGAAGTCCCCCTCCCCCGCACGTGGACGCGGGGGCGGGAAGGGGCCCTCCTAGGCGGCCACGCGATCCGGGTGGCCCAGATGGGTTGGACCCCCGGCACCGGCGGCCCCATCAAGGCGCCCCTGAGCCTGCTGCCCGCCTCCCGCGCCCACGGTGACTTCTCCCACCTCAAGGGCCGCATCGTGCTGGCCGGCGAGCCGGCCTTGGAATTGGACCCTCCCCAGATGAAGGCGCCCCTGCGCACCCCAGGCTCGCGCGGGCATCACCCTCCGTTTCCCCTGGGCCGGGTCCTGCCCGCGCTCGCGAGGGCCGGCGTGGCGGCCGTCCTGGTGGACGCCGGGAAGAGCGGGGACCGGCTGAACATGGATGGCGACGGGCTCGAGGCCTCGGGCCCTGAAGTGGCCGCCGGCTTCGTGCCCCACTCCGAGTACGTCCGCCTCGCCGAAGCCGCCGCGGCGGGGGCCGAACTGGAGCTGGGCCTCTCCGGCGCCTTCGGCCCCCCGGGCCGCACCTTCAACACCGTGGCCGAACTCCGGGGCGGCGAAAGGCCCGGCGAGGTGGTGATCCTGGGCGCGCACCTGGATTCCTGGGATCTCGCCACGGGGGCCCTGGACAACGGCGCCGGCGTGGCTTCCGTGCTGGAGGCCGCCCGGCTCCTCACGGGCCTGAAGACGCCCCCCCGCCGCACGATCCGCTTCGTCCTCTTCGGCGGCGAGGAGCAGGGGTACTTGGGCTCCCAGGCGCACGTGGACCGGATCGGGAAGGAGCTGGCCAGGGTCAGCGCCGTCTTCGTCATGGATACCGGCGCCGGCGCCGTGGATGCCGTGGCCCTCCAGGGGCGGCGCAAGGCGGAGGCGCCCATGCTCCGCATCATCGAACCCCTGCGCCCCCTTGGAGTCGTGGATACGGATCTTCGCGAGGAGGCGGGCACCGATCACGTCCCCTTCCACCTCGCTGGCGTGCCCGCCTTCTGCCTAGAGCAGAAGCAGCACGGCTACGCCCGCGACCACCATTCCGAACACGACACCCTCGATAAGGTGGACCCCGCCGAACTGCAGCAGTGCGCCGTCGTCATGGCGTGGCTGGGATGGAAGGTGGCGGAGCTGGAGGGGTTGTTGCCGAGGTGAGGGTTACTCATTCAAAGGCCATAAAGAGCTACCTGGCGCCGAGGAACCCCATATAGGCGTCCCACAGCCCCGGGCCGAAGAACACGACGATGGGCGTGACCACGGCCATTCCGCAGCCCCAGGGGAGCATGTGCTGGCCGAGGCCCTCCCATAGGGAACCCTCGCGCCGGGGATCCCGCGAGGCCTTGAAGAGCGCGAAGGGAATGCCGAGGGTGGTCATGGGCACGGTGCTGAGGAAGAGGATCCCCACCATGGCCTTCCACCCCCAAAAGGCGCCCAGCCAGGCGAGCATCTTGAAATCGCCCATGCCGATGCCATCCGTCTTGCGGAGGGCCTTGTAGAGGGCGTTCATGAGGGCCGGCAAGGCGTACCCGAGCACCGCCCCCGCCAGCGCATCCATCCAGGCCACGGGAGCCCCGTAGATGGGCCACCCGGGCGCGGGCTGGAGGCCGTTGTGCCAAAGCTCCGCCTTGAGGAAGAGATCTCCGCTGCCCCGGATGTGGAGGGACGCCTCGGGCCACGCCATTTGAGGCAGGGTGAGGAGGAGGCCCAGGGCGATGAGGGGGAGCTGGATCACGTCGGGGAGCATGAACTCCGTGAAGTCCGTGAAGAACAGGACGATGAGGGCGAAGCCGGCGATGAGCCCCTTGAACCAGATGAGAGAGCCGATGGGGAACAGCCAAGGGCTCGCGGCGAAGAGAAGGCCCGTAAGCGCCTCCACCAGGGGATACCGGAAGGGGATGCGCCATCCGCAGGCGGCGCAGCGGCCCCGGAGCCAGAGCCACCCGAATAGGGGCACGTTGTGCCAGGGCTTGATGGGCGCCTTGCAGGCGGGGCAGTGGCTGCCCTTCATCACCACGTCGCGATCCTCGGGCGCCTCCTGGGGCAGGCGGTGGATCAGCACGTTGCCGAACGAGCCCACCAGGAGCCCGAAGCACGAAAGGAAGAGGCTGTGCATCCAGGTGGGGAATTCAAGAAGGATCGACATCGGGGCTCCAGGGGCGTCTGCTTGAGGGCGAACCTTCACGTTCAGGATGGCACAATGGATTCATGCGAACCTTTCTGACCGCCCTCCTGCTTTCCTCCTTCCACCTCTCCCTAGCGGCGCAGGCGACGCTAGGGAGCCCTGAAAAGCCGCCCGTCAAAGCGAAGCCCCAGGTCAAGATCTCCACCAACTACGGCCCCATCGTGGTGGAACTGGAGCCGGAAGCGGCCCCCCTCACCTGCGCCAACTTCCTCGCCTACGTTCAAGCCGGGCACTACAAGGGCACCATCTTCCACCGCGTCATCGACGGCTTCATGATCCAGGGCGGCGGCAACACGGAGGATATGAAGGAGAAGGCCACGCCCACCTCCGTGAAGAACGAGGCGGGCCGGGCCTTCAAGGCCGGGCTCAAGAACAGCCGGGGCACCCTCGCCATGGCCCGGACGAGCGATCCCGATAGCGCCTCCGCCCAGTTCTACATCAACGTGTCCAACAACGAATCCCTCGACTGGAAGAACGACACTCCCGAGGGCGTCGGCTACGCCGTGTTCGGCCGCGTGATCGAAGGCCTGGAGAACGCGGACAAGATCGCCAAGGTGAAGACGAGCTGGAGCAAGGGCCAAGCCTCCGTGCCCGACTACCCCGTGCGCATCCGCAGCGTGGAGCTGCTTCCCAAGCCCTAGGCGCATGTCCCGCCCCCGGATCCGACCCCTCCTCGTATGGGCCTTCGCGGCCCCGGCCCTGGCCATGGCCGTGACCCTCGCCTTTTTCGCCGCCCTGTTCCGGGGTGGGCCGAAGGGGTTCTGGACCGTGGCTCCGGGCTACATCCGCCTGGTGGCGGCCCTCTTCGGGATCCGCCGGAGGCTGGAGGGCTGGGACGCTCTGCCCGCCGATATCCGGGAGGGCCGCCAGCCGGTCATCTTCATCGCCAACCACGCCTCCCACTTCGATCCGCCGCTGCTCATCAGCACCCTGCCCAGCCATCCCGTCTTCATCGCCAAGCGCGAGCTGGCCCGTGTGCCCTTCCTCGGCTGGGTGATCTGGCTGGCGGGCTTCATCTTCCTCGACCGGGGCGATCGCGCCCAGGCCCTGGCCTCGTTAAGGGCCGCGACGAAGCGCATCCACGAGGGCCAGAGCGTGGTGGTCTTTCCCGAGGGAACCCGCAGCCCGGATGGCCAGCTTCAGACCTTCAAGACGGGGAGCTTCCGCATCGCCTCGGAGGCGGGCGTCCCCCTCGTGCCCCTCGCCATCCACGGGGGCGCCGATATCCTGCCCAAGGGGGATTGGCGGGTGAAGGGCGGCCCCTACCGCATGGTGGTGGGGGCGCCGATCCCCTCGGAGGGGAAGGAGCCCGCGGCGCTGATGGCCGAGGCCCGCGAACGCCTGGTCCGGCTGCTGGAACAGCCGGCCTAAGGCTCACCGCCTCCCACCCCCGATCACCAGCTCCACCCGTTGCCCCAACTTCAGGGGGGCGCCGACGGGGAGGGAGACCTTTACCAGCGCCACGCGGATGTCCGTGGGGCGGCTGGGATCCAGGGACTTCAACCGGCGTTGGGTGACGGCCTTGGGCACTTCCTCCACGCGGCCCGTCCAGCGGGTCTCGGCCCCTTCCGCTTCGATGGCCACGCCGCTGCCCTCCTGAAGGCGGCCCAGATCGTACTCGTCCACTTCCGCCTCGATGCGGAGCCGGTCGAGATCCACGAGGCGGAGCAGGTGGCCGCCAGCGGGCTGCAGCTCGCCCGGGTTCGCCATCCGTTCCACCACGGTGCCGCCGAAGGGGGCGCGAAGGGTGAGCTTGCTCAGGGCCGCCTCCAATTGCGCGACCTGGGCCTGGGCCGCCTCCTGGCGCGCCAGGGCGAGGCCGAGGCGGGAATCGGCCTCGTCGAAGGCCCGCTGGCCCACGGCCCCCTCCTTCAACAGGCGCTTCAGGCGGGCCTGTTCCAGCGAGTGGAAGCGGGCATCCGCCCCCAGCTCCACCACGTGGGCCCGGGCGGCGCCGAGGGCGGCGGCCTGTTCCCGGTCATCCAGGCGGGCAAGCACCTGCCCCGCCTTCACGCGATCGAGCTCCCGGACATCGAGACTCGTCACGCGACCGCCCACTTCGGCGGAGATCACCACGTCGGCCCCGGGGTGGGCGGCCACGCGGCCCTCGCAGCGGATGCCCGCCTCCGCGAGGGAGGGCGGGGGTGGGGCAGGCGCGGCTGGGCCGCCCCCACGGGCCAAGAGCCAGGCGCCAGCGGCGAGGAGGGCGGCGCCGAGGGTCCAGGGAAGGGTGCGTCGGATGGGCATGGAAGCTCCTTGGGAATCAGGGGTGGATGAGGCCGTCGCGGATGCGCAGCACGCGATCGGCCACGTCGCGCACCTTGGGGTCGTGGGTGACGATGAGGACGCCGCGCCGGTGCTCCGTGGCGAGGCTCCGGAACAGCTGGAGCACCTGGGTGCCGACCTGGCTATCGAGGTTGGCCGTGGGTTCGTCCGCCAGGAGGGCTCCGGGGTTGCCCGCCATGGCGCGGGCGATGGCCACCCGTTGCTTCTGCCCGCCGGAGAGATCCCGGGGAAGGTAGCCCGCCCGATCAGCGAGGCCCATGGCCTCGATCCAGCTGCGGGCTTCCGTCTTCAATCCGGGCCCCCGGTGGCCCTTCACCTGCAGCGCGTACTGCACGTTCTCCTGCGCCGTGAGGGAGGGAAAGAGGTTGAACTGCTGGAACACGAAGCCGATGTGCCGCTTGCGCAGATCCGCCAGCTGGCGGGGATCGGCGGGATCCGCGGCTTCGCCGTTCACCTTCACCCGGCCCTCGGTGGGGCTGAGGATGCACCCGAGGATCTGCAGCAGCGTGGTCTTGCCGGAGCCGGAGGGGCCTTCGAGGGCCACCACCTCGCCGGGCTCCACCGCGAGGCTCACGCCGTGGAGGATGCGCGAGGTGGCCTTGCCTTCCGCGTATTCCTTGATGATGCCGTGGGCTTCGAGGACGGGCATGGTCAACTCCTGAAGACGAGACCGGGATCGATGTTGGCGACCTTGCGGAAGCTGAGGGCGGCGGAGAGCAGGCACATCGCCACCGTCCCCAGGCCCACGGCGATCCAGATGCCGGGCGGGAGGATGAGGCGCAGCCCGATGGCCGCCACGGCGGGCTTCATGGCGAGGGTGAGGGCGGCGCCGATGAGGAAGCCAAGCACGGCGGCCACCAGCGCCTGCCGGCCCAGCAGGCGGTAGATATCGGCGTTGGAGCCGCCGATGGCCTTCACGGTGCCGAACTCCTTGAGGTGATCCATCGTCGAGGTGTAGAGGGTCTGGGCGACGATGAGGACGCCCACGAGGATGCCGAGGGACACCGTGAGGTAGGCGTTGAGGCCGATGCCCGTGTTCTTGATCCAGTAGTCGTCGCTGCGGCCCGCCCACTCGGCGGTGGTGTAGACGTCGTTGTGGGGCAGGCGGCGGCGGATTTCGGCCTTGAGGGCGTCGAGGCTGGCGCCGGGCTCCGCCTTCACGAGGATGTAGGTAGTGGAGCCCGAGAGGATGTTGGCGTTGAGCCGCTGGGCCAGCCGGTAATCCATGAAGGAGACGGGCGTGGTGGTGAAGGAGGTCGCCCCCTCGGAGCGGCCCGCGTAGCGCATGCGCAGGCCCTGCACTTCCCGGTAGTCCCCTTGACTGAACTCGCCGATGCGCCGCACGGCGGAAACATCCGTGAAAAGGTAGTTGCCCCGGCGGAGGTCCCGCAGATCCCCCTGCTCCGTCTTCCAGGGCAGGTTCCAGGCGGCCAGATCCTCCATGGCGTAAGTGACGCTGCCCTCCGTGGCGCCGTTGGGCAGGGTGATGTTCACGAAGGTGACGATGAGGTTGTCGGCTTGGCGCACGCCGGGGATGGAGCGCACGCGGTTCACGTAGGACTCGGGGAAGGGCTGGGCGAAGTCCACGTTGGGCGTGTTTTTCGAGGTCACCCAGATCTCGGCGGGGATGTTCCGCACGATCACCGAGGAGTTGTGCAGGAGGCCCAGGAAGAGGCCCGCCTGGGAGAGGATGAGGGTCACGGCGAAGGCGACGCCGCTCACCGTGATGACGAAGCGCATGCGGTCGTGGAGCAGCATGCGCAAGGCGAGATCCACCAAGGGGGCCTCCCGTGGACGGGCCTCCGGCCGGGCCGGGGGCGGTGGGTTCAGTTCAGAGGTTCAGTTCAGGGCCGCGCCATGCCCACGCGGAGCGCGCGGCACATGAGGTCGATGCGGGCCTGGAGATCGGACCAGGGGAGCCATTTCTCGCCGCCCTTGTCCAGTTCGAGGGAGATCATGCCGTGGATGCCGGCCCAAAAGGTCTGCGCCATAAGGTGCGTGTCGTCCAAGCCCTCGCGCAGGAGCCCCTGGGCGTGGGCGAGCGCGACGAAGTGGTGCAGGGCCGCGTAGGCATCCTGGGCGGGATCCCCCATGCGGGCCTGATCCTCCTCGTTGGGCTCCACGGGCGAGTGGGCCATGAACATCAGCCGGTACTGGTTGGGGTGCTCGAAGGCGAACTTCGCGTAGGCCCGCCCCATGGCCTGGATGTTGTCCAGCGGATCGCCATGGACGAGCACGCTTTGGAAGAGGGCCGCCAGATTGAGGAAGTCTTCCCGGCAGATGGTCCCGATGAGGTCGGCCTTGTCGGGGAAGTGGTAGTAGAGGGCCGAGGCGGTGTATCCGGTGGCCCGGGCCACGTCCCGCATGGTGACGGCCCCGTAGCCCTTTTCCAGGAAGAGCCTCCGGGCCTCCTCCAAGATCCGCAGGCGGGCGGCTTCGCGGGCCTGTTCGCGGCGGGAGGGGGCAGACATGGAACTCCTTGGGGATGGATCCAGCATAGCGTTGCGAAGGCTGAACGCGGGCTGGGCCAGGAGGCGGGGGCATGAGAACTCCGAACTGTGTTCAAATTTAGAACGACGTTCAGATTAGTCAAGCCCCCATCCTTCCCTCAGACCACCAGCAACCCCCTCAACGCCTGCTCCAGGGCCGCCTGATCCACGGGCCGATCCAGCCAGGCGTGGGGGCCCTCCGTGCGCGGGCCACCCACCTGGATCCAGCGGCATCGCCGCCGGGCCAGATCATCCTCCCGCCACACGCTGAGGATGGAGGGCTCCCGGCCCCAGACGAGGAGGCTCGGGTAGGGGCCCTCCCGCGGGGGCAGGGTGCCCCAGTCATCCACCTGGCCGCCCCAGGCCTCCAGCCAACCCAACACCTTCTCCGCCTCGGGGCCCTCCACCATCCCCAGGGCGATGCTCCAGCCGCGCAGAAAGCCCTCGGGCGCGGATTCCATGCGCAGGGGCTCCAGCCAGCCCACGCCCTGCTCGGGCACGGCATGCACCGCATAGGCGGCCCCGTGCCGGTCGCGGAGGGTGAGGCCTCCCACTTGCGAGGCCCACTCCTTGCCGAAGAGGTCCTCCATCAGGGGGCTATCCGATCCCACCCGGAATGAGGGGCCCGGCGCCAGCCGGCGCCACGCGAGGGCCTCCGCCTCGGCCCCGTCCACCCGAGCCTCCAGGCCCGTAGCCACGCCCCAATGCCAGGACGCACCGAGGAAGGCGGCGAGGAAGAGGAGGCTGAAGCCCGATAGCCGCACCTTCAGCTCGAAGGCGGAATCCAGGAAGGCCTCCACGAGCACGGGGATCGTCACGCCCACGAGGCCCCAGAGGAGCCGCTGGGCCATGGGTTCGCCATCCTTCCGGGCCTTGAACACGCGGGTCACGATGTAGAAGCTGACGGCCACGTATACGAGGTTCACGACGTTGTGCAGGGGGCGGTCGAATGCGTGCCCGGGCCCGAGAAACACGTTGCGGAGGTAGTTGGGCCAAAAGGCCAGGGCCACCCACCCCGCCAGCAGGCGGGGGAGGTGGAGGGGGAAAAGAGCCGAAAAAGAGCCGAGGAGGGCGACGAAGCCAAGGGACACGAGCAGGCTTTGGGCCCGAAGCACCAGCTCCGGGTGGAGCAACCCCACCTCGCCCGCCGCGATGAGCCCGTGGCGGAGAGACACGAGGGCGCAGCTCAGGGCGAGCCGCTGCATGACCTTGTCCCGCCTCGCGAAGCCATCCGCGCCGAAGCTCAGGGTCAGCGCCAGCAGCGCGCCACCCTGGAGCGCGTTCAGAAGGGGCCAGAGGGTCGGGTTCATGGGATTGGTACGATCGTACAGCTAATCCCATGCACTGCCCTCCCGTAGCCCGGGAACTCTGGAGATTCCGTGATCCGCTTCGAACATCTGGAGGTGCGCTATCCGGGCGCGCCCCGTCCCGCCCTCCGGGACCTCACCCTGGAACTGCAGGCCGGCGTCGTGGGCCTGCTGGGCCCCAACGGCGCCGGCAAGTCCACGCTGCTGAAGGCCCTGCTGGGCCTCCTCACGCCCAGCTCCGGGCGCGGCGAGGTGCTGGGCGTGGCGCTCGGCACCGACGCCGCCGCCCGATTGCGCGCCCGCATCGGCTACATGCCCGAGTACGACGCCCTCATCGAGGACACGAGCGCCTACCATCAGGTGGCCTTCTGGGGCGAACTCAGCGGCCTCAGCCCTGAGGGCGCGCGGGATCGCGCCCACGAGGTGCTGCACTTCGTAGGCCTCGACGAATCCCGCTACCGTCCCGTGAGCGGCTTTTCCACGGGCATGCGCCAGCGGGTGAAGCTGGCGCAAGCCATCGTCCACAGCCCCGAGCTGCTCTTCCTGGACGAGCCCACCAACGGCCTCGATCCCGAAGGCCGCCAGCGCATGCTGGATCTCGTCCTGCGCGTGCGCCGGGAACTGGGCGCCACCGTGATCCTCGCCAGCCACCTGCTCACGGACGTGGAGCGCGTGGCCGACCAGCTCCTCATTCTCGACAAGGGCGAACTCAAGGCCGCGGGCACGGTGGAGAACCTCCGCCAGCTCCTCGCCCACCGCTACGAGCTGCGATTCCTCGAGCCGCTCACGCCCGAGCAGGAGTCCGGCCTCGGCGAATTGGGCACCATCCTGGAGGCCCGCCAAGGCCGCTACGACCTGGAGCTCACGGAACTGGACCTCGCCCGGCCCTTCGATTGGGCCAGGCGGAAGGGCGCCACGCTCGTGCAGCTCACCCCCCGCCACGACCGCCTGGATGAAGTGCTCATCCGGGCCCTCCAGCCCCAGGCTGAGACGATGACAGGCCCTAACTGATGCCCATCTACGCCCCCACCCTCCCGCCCCGCCCCGAGTCGGAAGTCCAGGTGCGCCCCCTGCTCGTCCTCTTCCGCTTCGAATGGCAGCGCGTCCGGCGCACGAAGCTGGGCCGCTTCTTCGGCTTCATCTTCGTGGGCATGCTCCTCGCAAAGCTTGGCTACATCTACGTCCGCTACCTCCTAGAGACCCAGGCCGCGCTGAGGGAAGTCCAAGGCTTCGCGAACAGGATCTTCGCCCAGGGCGCCGAATTCCAGGCGGGCCTGCTGGATCCCGCGTCCTACCTCCTATGGTTCCTCGTGGCCACGGTGGGCGGCGGCCTCATCGCCCGGGATACGCTCCATCGCACCCGGCCCCTCATCTACGCCCACCCCGTGCGGCCCCGCGACTACCTGCTCGCCAAGCTCGGATTCGCCACCTCCCTGCCCTTCCTCATCCTCCTGCCCTTCGCGATCGCGCCCTGGCTATTGAGCCTCCTCATCGCCGGATCCAAGGGCCCCGTGTGGATGAGCCTGCCCCTGCACCTCGTGCCCGCCCTCCTCCCCATGAGCCTCCTCATGGGATCCCTCGCCCTGGGCGCCAGCAGCCTCGCGGGCACGCCCCGGAGCGGCGTCGGCTGGGTGCTGGGCGTCGTGCTCGGCGCCTCGGCCGTGGGCGGCATGCTCCATGGCCTGCTCAACAACGGCCAATTCCAGGCCCTCAATCCCATCATCCTATGTCTGGCCTGGCCTCAACTGATGTGCGGAGTAGAGCACCCCGTCCTCGGCTGGGGCGCCACCCTCCTGGGCACCGCCGCTCACGTGGCGCTCTGGATCGAAGTGGCCCGCCGGCGCACCCTGCCCTCGGAGGCCGTGCTGTGATCGAACTCATCCGCGCCTCCCTCCGCTACGGCGACATCCTGGGCCTCTCGCCCACCTCCTTCCGCCTGCCCGATGGCGGCGGCATCACGGGCCTGCTGGGCCCCAACGGGGCCGGCAAGTCCACCCTCATCCAGATGATCTCCGGCCTGCTGCCCCCCAGCGGCGGCGAGGTGAAGGTCATGGGCGGCCCGCCCTTCCGCAACCCCGAGGTGCTGCGCCACGTCGGCCTCGTGCCCGAAGGCGATCGCCTGCCCGTGGGCCTCAAGGGCCGCGGCTGGCTTCGCATGATGGGCGAGCTCTCCGGGCTGACCGGCGCCGAACTCGATGCGGCCGTCACCCGCACCCTGCAGCGGGTGGACATGACGGAGCGGGCCGACCTGCCCTTCCAGTCCATGAGCAAGGGCATGCGCCAGCGCATGCGCCTCGCCCAGGCGCTGCTCATCGATCCCCAGGTGCTCATCCTCGACGAACCCTTCAATGGCCTCGATCCCCAGGGCCGGCTCACCCTCATGGCCCTCCTGCGGGACTTGGCCGACGCGGGCACGCGCATCCTCGTCTCCAGCCACATCCTGGGGGAGGTGGCCCAGCTCACGGACCACATCCTCCTGCTCTTCCGCGGAAGGCTCCTCGCCGAGGGCACCGTGGGCGAGATTCGCGCCCTCCTCGACCGCCATCCGGTGGAACTCCGCATCAAGGGGGCCGAGCTCGACGCCGTGGCCCACTGGTCCGTGGCCCAACCGGAACTGGCGGGACTGCGGCGCGAGGAGGAGGCGCTCGTGCTCTCCGTACGCAGCCCCCACGACTTCCTCCCCCGCTTCCAGGCCGAGGTGGCCGCGGGCCGCCTCGCCGTGGCAAGCCTGGATCCCCTCGATCTGAACCTGGATGCCGTCTTCCAGTACCTCACGAAGGACCACGCGTGATGCCGACCCCCCCGAACATCCTCGCCACCGTGAAGGCCGTGGCCAAGGGCACGAGCCCCCTCGTGTTCAAGGTGCGCGGCTGGATGCTCGCCGGCCTCGTGCTGGCCCCCGTCCTCGGCGCCATCTGCATCGCCATCATCGTCTCGGCCAAGGGCGCCGCCTTCGGCTCCCGCATCGGCCTCGTCATCTACCACAGCGTGCTCGTGCGCTTCATGGTGCCCATCATGGCCCTCGTGGCCGCCGGCGCCGGCATCCGCGAGGACATGGAGCAGCGCACCCTCCCGCTCATGCTGACGCGCCCCGCCCCCGCCAGCGCCCTGCCCCTGGGCAAGGGCCTGCCCTGGTTCATCTGGGGCTCGATCTGGCTCATCGCCGGCGCCTCGGCCCTCCAGGTGCTCGGGGGCGACGCCAGCAGCCTGCTCGGACGGATCGGAGGCCTCGTTGGCATCTGGTGGGCCGAGCTGGCCTTCGTCACCTTCCTGGGCCTCGTCTTCAAGAAGGGCACCCTTTGGGCCGCCCTCTGGCTCTTCATCTGGGAGGGCTTCATCGAAGTGTTCCCCGCCACCGTCCAGCGCTTCACGTTCACCCACTACGCCAATAGCCTCGCCGGCAGCCGCTTCAGCGAATCCAAGGCCCAGAACCTCCTGGCCCAGACCCAGGTGGACACCCCCGCCCTGCTCGCCCTCCTCATCCTCTTCGCCTTCGGCCTCGCCTCCTGGGCCTGGGCCGGGTGGCGGTTGCACCAGATGCCCATCGGGCTGGCAGGTGCGGAAGGCGAAGGCTAGCACCATGGACGAAGCCACCTTTCGCCGAGTACGACTGAGCTTCTCGGCCCTCGTCGCGCTCGCCGCTGGAGGCCTTTTGGCCTGGCGCTTCGCCCACGGCGGCATTCCCCGCCACCACCTGTTGCACCGCGCCGACCTGCCCGCCATCTCCACCGCCTGGGACGCCCTGGTGCTCCCGGCCCTGACTTGGGGCCTGCTCGGCCGGGCCCGCCCACGCCTGCCGGCCCCGGGATGGCTTGGGCTGGCGGGAGGATTGCTCTTCGGGATGACGCTCGCCGGCCTGTTCACCGCCGGGCAGGAGGCCATCCTCTCCTACTTCGTCCTGATCCCCTTCCTGCTGGCCTTGGCGCTGCCCATCCACCGCGCGGAGTGCGTGCTCGGGTTCGTGCTGGGCATGTCCTTCACCTTCGGGGCCGTCCTCCCCACGGGATTCGGCACCTTCGTGGCGATCCTGGGCGCGGGAATCCACCTCATCACCCGCCCGATCCGGGTTCGGGTGGCCCCGGGGCTCCCGCGCTAAACTGGTGGGATGGCCGTACCCACCCGTCACCTCACGCCCAACGGCACCGAGATCCTCATCGAGACGCTTCCCCACCTCCGGAGCGTCTCGATCGGCTTTTGGGTGCGGCGGGGCAGTTGCCATGAGACCGCCCAGGAGGAGGGCTTGGCCCACTTCCTGGAGCACACCGTCTTCAAGGGCACCGCCGCTTACCCCACCCCCGACGCCGTGGCCGAGGCCACGGAGCGGCTGGGGGGCCATGTGGACGCCTTCACGGGCAAGGAGGTGGCCTGCTTTTACGGCCGCGTGCTGGCCGAGCAGCTGCCGGAGATGGTGAAGCTCCTGGGCGACCTCGTCACCACGCCCACCTTCGACCGCGTTGAACTGGAGCGGGAGCGGGGCGTCATCCTTGAGGAGATCGCGCAAAGCGAGGACACGCCCGACGATTGGGTGAGCGAGCTCTTCTATGGCGCCTTCTGGAAGGGGGGCCCTCTGGCCCACCCCATCCTCGGCCGGCCCGATCAGGTCTCCACCTACGGCTCGGAGGAAGCCACCGCCTTCTTCCGCAACACCTACCGCGCCGATCAGCTCGTCATCAGCGCCGCCGGCCAAGTCACCCCCGAGGTGCTGCTGCCTCTGCTGGAACCCATCCTCGCCCGCCTCGCGCCCGGTCATCCCAACGAGCTCGTGGCCCCCAACCGCACGAGCCCCTTCCTGCTCAACGTGAACCGGAGGGATCTGCAGCAAGTGAACCTCGTGCTGGGCTTCCCCGCCGCCGCCCACCGCCACGGGGATCGCGCCGCCGTGGGCATCCTCAGCCACGTGCTTGGAGGCGGCATGGCCTCCCGGCTCTTCATGGAGCTGCGGGAGCGCCGGGGCCTTTGCTATCAGGTGGGCAGCTATCACACGCCCTACGCCGATAGCGGCTGCATGCAAATCAGCGCCTCCTGCGCCCCCAAACACGCCCGGGAGCTGGTGAGCCGCAGCCTCGCCGAGTGCCTGCGCCTGCGCGAGGGGGGCATCACCACCGAGGAGCTGGAGCGGGCCAAGCTCCAGGCCCGCACGCAGCTCGTCTTCGGCCAGGAGAGCGCCAGCAGCCGCCAGTTCAGCCTCGCCCACCAGGCCATCCACTGGGGAGAACTGAAGAGCCTCGATCAGCAGGCCGCCGAGCTCGATGCCGTCACGGAAGCCGACGTGGCGCGCGTCGCCAAAGCCTGCCTGGATCCCGCCCAGATCGGCCTCGCGGCGTTGGGAACGCGAAGGGGATGCGATATCAGGGAGAAGGACCTCGTCGCGTAAGCAGTTCATCTCCCCAGAATTCAAAGGACCCCGCATGCGGGGCCCTTTGAATTCTGGGGACGTTAAGGCCGCACCCAATGGCAGGTATACCCCCCCGGGTGCTTCACGAGGTAGTCCTGGTGGTCCTCCTCCGCCTTCCACCAGGGACCTGCGGCGGTGATCTCGGTGACGAGGGGAGCCTTCCACTTGCCGCTCGCATCCACCTCCGCCTTCACGCGCTCAGCCGCAGCCTTCTGCGCCTCACTGTGAAAGAAGATGGCACTCCGATAGGAGCTACCCATATCGTTCCCCTGCCGGTTCATCGTCGTGGGGTCATGCAATCGGAAGTAAAACCGCAGCAAAACTTCGAAAGAAGTTTTGCTGGGATCGAACCAGATGTTCACGGCTTCGGCGTGGCCTTCGTGGTTGCGGTAGGTGGCGTGGTCCACGCGGCCGCCCGTGTAGCCCACCTCCGTGCGGAGGACGCCGGGTTCCTTGCGCAGGAGATCCTGCATGCCCCAGAAGCAACCGCCGGCGAGGGTCGCCAGTTCTTCGCGGACCTCGGGCCCCTTCTTCCCGAAGAGGGGAAGGTAGGAGGCATAGCCCTCCTTTTCCAAGGCGGCCACGGGGATGAAGCGCAGGGAGGCGCTGTTGATGCAGTAGCGGAGGCCGCCCTTGTCCTTCGGGCCGTCGTCGAAGACGTGGCCGAGGTGGCTGTTGGCGCCGGAACTTCGCACTTCCGTGCGCACCATGCCGTGGCTGAGGTCCCGATGCTCCAGCACCTGTTTGGCTTCCAGGGGCTTCGTGAAGCTGGGCCACCCGCAGCCGGAATCGAACTTGTCCTTGGAGGAGAAGAGGGCCGCGCCGCTCACGATGTCGACGTAAAGGCCCTCCTCGTGATGGTTCCAGTACTCGTTCTTGAAGGGAGGCTCCGTGCCGGCCTCCTGGGTGACGTGGCGCTGTATGGGCGTGAGGCGGGCCAGCGCTTCGGGGGCGGGTTTCTGGGGCGTGGTCATGACGACGGCATCCTTTCGCGGGGAATCTTGGGGGGTGGCCCGGCAGGCCACGCCGGCGAAGGCCAGGAGCCCCGTGCCCACGGCGAGCAGCGCGGCCCAACCCCATCGACTCATGGTTTCCATGACGGCACCTCCCGGACAAGCATGGGATGCCACCGCAAGGGCCGCCGTTCCAAAACCCGGAGGATCCGGCTCAACGGGAATGCAAGGCCCATCCCAGGAGGCCCGACCCCAGCAGGATCCACGTGGGATTCGCCTTCGTCCGCCAAAGCAACCCCGCGCCGGCGAGGGCCAGGAGCAGCGTGCGAAGGTCCACCAGGGCCGCGCGGCCCAGGGGCACGAGCACGGCGGCCATGAGGGCGAGGCTGGCGGCGTTCACGCCATCCAGGAAGGCCCGGGCCCGGGGCGAGGCCTGCAGCTTGGCGAGGAGGCGGCCCGAACAGGCCACGAACACGAAGGAGGGCAAGAAGATGCCCACCGTGGCCACCACGGCTCCCCGCCATCCCTGGATGAGGTAGCCCACGAAGGTGGCGGTGGTGAACACGGGGCCCGGCGTGAACTGGCCCACGGCCACGGCATCCAGGAGTTGACGCTCCGTGATCAGGGGGTTGTGGACGATGAACTCGGCCCGGAGGAAGGCGAGCAGCACGTAGCCGCTGCCGTAGAGGACGGAACCGATCTTCAGGAAGCTCAGGAAGAGGCCGCCCGTGGGCCCCAGCGCCGGCAGCCCGACGAGGGCGGGCAGGGCCTTGGGCCATCCCTCCTTCAGCCCCATGAGCACCAGGCCCGCGCCCAGCAGGATGCCCAGCTCCGGGGCACCCAGGGCGACGGCCGCGAGCGAGGCCAGCGCCACGGCCCAACGGGTGCGATCCTTCAGCAGCGTCTTCCCGAAGCGGATCAGCGCTTGGGCCACCACCATCAGGAGGGCCGGCTTCAGGCCATAGAGCCACCCCTCGGCGGCGGGGAGGGCCCCGAAGCGGACGTAGGCCCAAGCGAGCACCCCCACCATCGCCGCCGCCGGCAGGATGAAGGCGAGACCGCCCAGGATGAGGCCCGGCGTGCCCGCGCGCAGCTTGCCCAGGTGGATGGCCATCTCCGTGGAATTGGGCCCTGGGATGAGTTGGGTGAGGCCCAGCAGATCCAGGAATTCATCCCGCGTGAGCCACCCCCGCTTCTGCACCACCTCCCGCTCCATGAGGGCCAAGTGGGCCGCGGGGCCCCCGAAGGCCGTGCAGCCCAGCCGCAGGAAGAGCCGTACGACTTCGCCCAGCGGATTCATCGGGCCTCCTTCAGGCGCCGCACGGCTTCCCGGATTTCCTTGGGCGCCAGCGCGCCGAAGCCCAGCCGCAGGAAGGGGATCTTTCGCCCCTGAAAATCGAAGCGCCGCCCCGGTATCACCAGCACGCCCCGCGCCTGGGCCCGGGCCGCCCAGGCCCCCACATCGAGGCCGGGGCCCACGCCCGCCCAAAGGCTGAGCCCTCCGCCGGAGGGAACCACCCGCAACTCCTGGGGAAGGTGGCGCGCCAGCGCTTCCAAAAGGGCCTCCCGCCGCTCGGCATAGACGCGCCGCATTTTCCGGGCATGCCGTTGGAGGAGGCCATCTTCGATGAACTCGGCCACGGCCCCCTCCACCACCCGATTGCCATGCAAGTCCCCCATGCGGCGCTGGGCGCCCAAGGCCTCCACCAGGGCCCGGGGCCCCGCCACGAAGCCCAGACGCAGCCCGGGGGCGAGGATCTTGGAGAGGGTGCCCATGTAGATGACGACGCCGGCCGTGTCCCCGCTGGCCAGGGGCAGCACGGGGCGGCCCTCGAAGTGGAATTCGAAATCGTAGTCATCCTCCAGGATCGCGATGCGGTGCCGCCGCGCGAGGTCCAGGAGCCTCAGGCGCCGGGCGGCGCCGAGCGTCACGGTGGTGGGGAATTGGTGATGGGGCGTGAGGTAGATGGCCCGGAGGGGCAGGAGGGCGTCGAGCGCTTCCACCCGGAGGCCCTCCCGATCCACGGGGACGGGCACGAGCTCCGCCCCGGCGGCCCGGAGGGTCTGCCACACGGGCGCATAGCCCGGATCCTCCACGCCCACCCGATCCCCCGGCCGGAGGATCAGGCGCGCGGCGAGGTCCACCGCCTGCAGGCTGCCCGACGTGATCATGAGCTGCTCGGGCGGGCAGGCCAGGCCCCTCACATCGCCCAGCAACGAGGCGAGGGCCCGCCGGAGGCGGGGCTCGCCTAGGAAGAGCCGTAGTTCAGGAGGGTGGGCCGGGCCTTCGCGGCCCGGCGCAGGGCCCGGCCCAACTCATCCACGGGGATCAGGCGGGCGTCGGGAAGGCCACCGGCGAGATCCAGCCCCTTCCAATCCGGCAGCCCCATCTCGGGGCCCTGCCCGGGGGCCTCGAACTCGAAGCCCACCCCCGCCTTGGGAAGCCGGTGGCGGGCGGGCGCCTCCGGCAGATCCTTCGCCACCCGGGTGACCCGAGCCTGCGCCTCGATCCATCCCTCGGATTCCAGTTCGCGAAAGGCCGCCAGCACCGTGTTGCGGTGCACGCCCAGCTCCGCGGCCAGGGTACGCGAGCCCGGCAGCCCATCGCCAGGCTTCAGGCGCCCGCGGCGGATATCGCCCGAGATGCCCCGGGCGATCTGCAGGAAGAGGGGCTTCGAGGCCTCGGCCTCCAGGGCGATGGGGAAGGTCCAAGGGCGCATGGTCTAGCCAGTATTACAAAGATGGACCTTTTGAGCAGACCATCCTGGCGGAATGATTCAGGCGGGCCTTCCCGGCCCCACCCTGGAGTCTTCCATGCTCACGTCCGCCCCCGCCCAACCCGTCGACACGGCCCTGCTTCCTTGGGTGCCCCTCAAGCCCGGGCTCTCCTTCAAGCCCATCACCTACTTCCCGAACAACGCCGGCTGGCAGCTGCTCCTGCGCGTTGAACCAGGCACCGTGTTCCCCTTCCACCGCCACACGGGCGAAGTGCATGCCTTCAACCTCTCCGGCTCGCGGCTCCTGGACACCGGCGAGGTGGTGGGGCCCGGGATGTACGTCCACGAACCCGCCGGGAACGAGGATACGTGGGAGGCCATCGGCGACGGCCCCTGCATCATCCACATCGAGGTGAGGGGCCGGACCGAGTACCTGGATGAGGCGGGGAACCTGCTCCACGTCGTGGACGCCAACGCCTCCCGCCGGAGCTACCTGGAGTGGTGCAAGGCCCAGGGCCAGCCCATCCACCCCGCCTTCCAGGAGGAGAGATGAGCCCCCGCGAAACCCCATCAAGCCCTGACCCCTGCGCCCTTCCACCACCTCGACCGGAGACCGCCTTGCGCCTTTCCCGCCCCCCCCCCGCACTCGCTCCCGAGCCCTACCAAATCCCCCTGCAGATGTACCGCTACACGCGCCCCTGCGGCCTGGAGCACGGGCCCCTGCACCTCGTGGAGCTGCGCGTCTCCCAGCTCAACGGCTGCGCCTATTGCCTGGACATGCACGCCACCGAGGCCCTGGCCGACGGCGAAGACCCCCGCCGCCTGGCCCTCGTGGCCGCCTGGCGGGAGGCCCCCTGCTTCACGCCGCGGGAGCGGGCCGCCTTCGCCTGGGCCGAGGCCCTCACGGAGCCGGGCCGCCACGCCGTGTCCTCGGAACTCGTCACCACCACCCGCGCCCACTTCGAGGAGAAGGAGCTGGTGGACCTCACCCACGTCATCAGCCTCATGAACACGTGGAATCGCCTGGGCGTCGCCTTCCTCCCCGCCCTGCCCCCCTTCGAGGCCCGCCCATGACGACGATCCGCCCGCACCACCGCCCCTCCCTCGACGCCATCCGCGGCCTCTACGCGGCCTCGCCCCTGCGCCGCCCCATCCAGGAGCCGGAGCGCATCCGGCGCATGTTCGATCATTCCAACGTCATCCACAGCGCCTGGGAAGGCGGCCGCCTCGTGGGCCTGCTGCGGGGCTGGACGGACGGCGCCTTCGACGGCTACGTCTGCGACCTGGCCGTGCATCCCGAATACCAGAAAACCGGCGTCGGCCGGCGCCTGCTGGATCTGCTCGCACCGGAATACCCCGACGTGCGCTGGATCCTCCTCGCCTCCCCCCTCGCCAAGGACTACTACGCCCACGTGGGCTGGACCGCCTTGGACAACGCCTGGGCGCTCAGCCGCCCCGGCGGGGAGATGCCCAGCTACGAGGCCTTCGTGGCCGAGAATGCCGAACTGGCGGCGCGGGCGTAGGAGAGATTCCAAAGATCCCTTTCCAAAAGTTCACCACGAAGGCACCAAGGGCGCTGCGCGCCTGCACCAAGGCCACGAAGCGCTCGCCGGTAGAGCCCGCCAAGGCCATCCGGGCCTACGGCCCAAGGTCCAGCTAGAGCTGGGCCTTCCATCGGGGGCGGCGCTTGGCGGGCCCCGAAGGCCAGCCTGGCGCCGCCCCCGATGGGGATGGCTGAGAATGGGTCGGCACACCTTCGTGGCCTTCGTGCGCCCGGAGGGCCGCTTCGTGCCTTCGTGGTGAGCTTTTCGATGGGTTGACCGGAAAGGGGTCGACTGAGTTTGCGACTTCAGTCAGCCCTCCATCCCTGTACCCATCTCTTCCGAGGATCTTCGATAACCTAGATCCACCATGCCCAACCGACTCCTCCTGTCCCTGGCCCTCGTCACCGTCAGCGCTGCGCCCGCGAACGCGGCACCGTCCGCCTTCCACGCCCTGCTCGAACGCTACTACGCGGACTACCTCCGCCTCTTCCCCATCGAAGCCGCCATCAACGGCGACAACGATCCCGGCGTCGAGGCCCTCTGGCCCAACGACCTGACCCCGGAGTTCCGCAAGCAGGTGGCGGCCATGTGCCACAAGTACCTTGCGGAGCTGGCGCGCATCGACCGCGGAAAACTCTCCACCACGGACCGCCTGAGCTACGACAGCCTCGCCTGGAACCTCCGCATCCGGGAGGAGGGCACCCGCCAGCTCCTGCACCTGCTGCCCGTGAACCAGTTCAGCTGCGCCACCCTCACCTTCGCCCAGATGGGCTCCGGTTCCTTCATCCACCCCTTCAAGACGGCCCAGGACTACCGCAACTTCCTGAGCCGCGCGAAGGGCTTCAGCGCCTGGGTGGATTCGGCCATCGCCAACATGCGCGAGGGCATGACCCAGGGCGTCGTGCAGCCTCGCATCCTCATGGAGCGCGTGTTGCCGCAGCTGGAGGCCCTCGCGAAAGACGAGGCCGCGGGCAACATCCTCTTCGATCCCCTCAAGCAACTGCCCGCTTCCCTGGATGCCGAGGCGAAGTCGAAGCTCGCCGCCGAATACCGCGATGGCCTCCGCGCCACCGCCCTTCCCGCCTACGCCCGCCTGCACGCCTTCCTCCGGGACGAATACCTGCCCCGCGGCGGCAGCCACAGTGGCCTGGGCGCCTTGCCCGGCGGCCCGGCGGCCTACGCCTACCTCGTGCGCCTTCAAACCACCTCGGACCTCAGCCCCGAGCGCATCCACGAACTGGGCCTTTCGGAAGTCGCGCGCATCCGCGGCGAGATGGCGCAGGTGCAGGCCCGCGCCGGATTCAAGGGCACCCTCGCGGAATTCCTCAACCACGTGGCCACGGCCCCCGAATTCGCGCCCTTCAAGACGGAAGCGGACGTCCTGAACGGATACCGTGCCTTGGAAAGCAAGGTCATGGCCTCGATTCCCAAGTTCTTCGGCCGCGTGCCCCGCACCCGCTTCGAGATCCGGGCCACGGAACCCTTCCGGGCCGCCACCGCCTCGGCGGAGTACATCTCGGGCTCCCTCGACGGATCACGCCCCGGCACCTTCTTCGTCCCCATCGTGGACGCCACGAAACTGCGCACGCCCAAGATGGGCCAGCTCTTCCTTCACGAGGCCCTCCCGGGCCACCACTTCCAACTCTCCCTCGCCATGGAGAACGCGAAGCTCCCCCGCTTCCGCCGCTACGACGCCAGCAACGCCTTCGTGGAGGGCTGGGCCCTCTACTGCGAAAGCCTCGGCCAGGACCTGGGCCTCTACGACGATCCCTACCAGGTCTTGGGCATGCTCCTGGGCGATATGCATCGCTCCATCCGCCTCGTGGTGGACACGGGCCTCCACGCCAAGGGTTGGACTCGCGAGCAGGCCCTCGCCTACGCCGCCGAGCAGGAGGGCGGCACGCCCCAGGCCCAGATCCCCGAGATCGAGCGCTACATGGCCTACCCCGGCCAGGCCCTGGGCTACAAGATGGGCCAGCTCAAGCTTCGGGAGCTGCGGACGCTGGGCGAGACGTCGATGGGGGCCAAGTTCCCCCTCCGCGCCTTCCACGATGAAGTCCTCCGGGAGGGGGCCCTGCCCCTCGCGGTGTTGGATGCCCATCTGCGGGAGTGGATGAAACGGCCAAGCGGAAAGTAGCCAATCCACAGATAAAAAAACAAAATATATCCACAGATTACACAGATTACACAGATTACACAGATTGCCGAGACGGCTCGGAAAGCCCGAACTTCGGGTTTTTTGAATCTGTGGAATCTGTGGATTCAAATCTTTAAACGAATCCCCCGCCGATAAACTGATGGGATGGCCGAAACCGCCCTGATGCCCTGGGATCGCCCCGCCCCCGAAAAGGCCGGAAAGCCCTCGGTGTGGGCCCTCCTGCCCGAGGACTTCGAGGCCATGGGCGCCCCCGGCCGGCCCGCCCACCTCTTCAACCGCCTCCACCGCGTCCACCTCTGGAGGGAGGGCACCCCCTGGATCAGCAAGGCCCTGCGGGAGTGGGTGGCGGCGGAGACGGATGCCAGCCTGCCGGAGATCCTGGAGCGGCACCCCTCCAGCGACGGTTCCACGAAGCTCGTGCTGCGCCTCAGCGACGGCCACCGCATCGAGGCCGTGCACATGCCCCGCAAGGTGCGGAGCCCCCGCGTCACCTACTGCATCTCCAGCCAAGTGGGCTGCGCCATGGGCTGCACCTTTTGCGCCACGGGGGCCATGGGCATCCTCCGCAACCTCACGGCCGGCGAGATCGTGGGCCAGGTCATCGCCCTCATGCGCGATCTCGGGCCCGACCGCGGCGAGCAGGTGACGCTCGTCTTCATGGGCATGGGCGAGCCCCTGCACAACCTCGACCACGTGCACCGGGCCATCCGCGTGCTCGGTGAGATCGAGGGCCTGGGCCTCTCCTCCCGGCGCATCACCGTCTCCACCTCCGGCCTCGTGAGCGGCATCGAGAAGCTGGCGAAGCTAAGGCCCCGGCCCCTCCTCGCCCTCAGCCTCAACGCCACCCACGACGAGGCGAGAAGCGCCACCATGCCCGTGAACCGGGTGTGGAACCTGGCCCAGCTTCGCCAGGCGCTGAACGCCTGGGGCCTGCAGCGGGGCGAAAAGTTCACCTTCGAATACGTGCTGCTGGCGGGCGTCAACGATACGCCGGAGGATGCCCAGCGCCTGGGCGAATGGTTGGGCGACCTCAAGCGGGGCCACAACGTGAACCTCATCCCCATGAACGAGCACGACCACTCCGCCTTCCACGAGCCTGCCGAGGATCGCATCCAGGCCTTCAGCGACCTCCTCAAAGCCCAGGGCTGCTTCGTCACCGTGCGGCGCAGCCGGGGGCGCGATGTCCAGGCCGCCTGTGGACAGTTGGTGAAGGAACGGAAATGAACAACGCGGAGGCGCAGAGGCGCGGAGGCGCAGAGAAAGCTCAGCATCTGAATTCGATCTCGGGCGCAATTGTCGATGCGGCCATCGAGGTGCATCGGGAGCTTGGTGGGCCTGGACTCCTGGAATCCGTCTACGAGGAGGCCCTCGTCCTTGAGTTGAGGCTGCGCGGGCTCAAGGTGGAACGGCAACTCTCCATCCCGATCCACTACAAGGGAACCTTGTTGGATACTTCACTAAGTCGCTGTAACGAAATAATCATTTCGTCAAAACGGCGAGAGCGACATAAGGGGCCGTAACGGACCAACCAGAAAAGCACTGGTTATTCCGTAACGGCCCCTAAGGTTGGATCTCCTAGTGGAAGGGGCCATCGTCGTCGAGTGCAAGGCCACCACCCAATCCCTCAAGGTCTTTGAATCCCAGGTGCTCACCTACCTTCGCGTCACCGGCCACAACCTTGGCCTGCTCCTCAACTTCGGCGCAACCAAACTCATCGATGGCCTCCATCGGATCGCAAACAACCTCTAGTCTTTCCTCTGCGCCTCTGCGCCTCTGCGTTTTGTCCTTCAGGCTTCCCATGCACATCCCCATCCCCGTCCATCAACTGCCCCACGCGGAGGGCCTGGAACTCCCCGTCTTCGCCACGCCCCACAGCGCGGCCATGGATCTCCGGGCCGCCCTCCCGGAAGGGGAGTCCTGGTCCCTGGCCCCTGGCGAGCGAAGGCTCGTCCCCACGGGCCTGGTGCTGGCCCTGCCCGAGGGTTTCGAGGCCCAGATCCGCCCCCGTTCCGGCCTCGCCCTCAAGCACGGCCTCACGGTGCTCAACAGCCCCGGCACCATCGACGCCGACTACCGGGGCGAAGTGCAGGTGCTCCTCATCAATCTCGGACAGCTGCCCTTCCAACTCGCCCGCGGCGAACGCATCGCCCAGATGCTCGTGGCCCCCGTCGTCACCTGGGCCTGGGCCCCCGAAACGGACCCGAAGGCCCTTGGCGAGACCGCCCGGAGCGGGGGGGGATACGGGAGTACGGGGCGGCATTGAGCCTCCCCCCAAAAAACAGGGCGCCCGAGGGCGCCCTGTTTTTTGGGGGGAAGACGAACTAAGGCTTCTTGGCGGGAGCCGCGGGCTTGGCGGCCGGCTTGGCGGGGGCGGGCTCGGAGGCATCCAGGCGCTTGGCCACTTCAGCCGTGAAGCCCTTGGCCCAAGTGTCATCGGCCCACACGAGGGGGCTGGATTCGGCGGAGAAGATCACCTGTAGTTTCTGCTCCTTCGCGAGGGCGGTCACCACGGGATCGGCAAGGTCGCTCAGGGCCTTCATGACCCGCTTCTGCACGGTCTGGTACTCACCCTGGGAATCCTCCTGCAGTTTCTTGAACTCGAATTCGAGATCACGCAACTGCTTCTGGACCTGGACCTTCCCCTCTTCGCTGATGCTGGTGCTCTGGGCCTGCTGGGTGAGCTTCTGGCCCTCGGCCTGCTTGGCCTGGATCTTGTCCTGCAGCTGCTTTTGGGTGACTTCCAGCTCGGAGTAGATCTTGCGAGCCTTCACGCTGGACGTGACCAGATACTGCATCGAGAACAGCGCGAAGCGGGGAGCCTCGGGGGTCTGCCCCGAAAGGGCGAGGCTCGCGCAGGCGATAAGGGGGGTCAGAATGCGACGCATGACATCTCCAGGGGTCGAAAAGCCATTGTATCCCGAAGGGGGAACGGATCAGAAGGTCGTGCCCATGCTGAACTGGAAGTCGTTCCGGCCGTCGGGATCGAAGGCGTAGGGGTTCAACTTCCGGGACCAGATCAGGCGCATGGGGGCGGGGCTGATGGGCAGGAAGAATCGGAGTTCAAAGCCGGCGCTCCGGCGAAGGGACTCCGAAAACACCTTGATCCCCGGGGCCCAGGCGTTGCCCATGTCGTAGAAGGCGACGAGGCGGAACTGATCCGCGATCTTGAACTGGTATTCCAGGTTCGCGATGAATTGCTTATTGCCCCCCACGACCACGTCCTGGCCGTTGGGGTCCTTGTTCACGCTGCCCACGAACCCGTACCGGTATCCCCGGATGGAATTTTCACCGCCGGGCCGGAAGAGCTCGTAGGGAAGCAGGGTTTCATTCCCCAGCTGCTTCATGTACCCGTAGCTTAGGTTCGCACCGAAGATGTGGCGGCCATCCACGTTCGCGAACTTGGTGGCCTCGATCATGGATCGGAGGAAGGGGCGATCGCTCCCGAATTGCCATCCTCCATACTCCAGGCTGAAGGATAGCTTCGTCCCTTGCGTCGGCTTGAAGGGGTGGTTGATGGTGTCGTAGGAAATGCTGGGCGTCACGCTCGACGTGAGCTGGTTCCGCAGATCCCTGAAGTAGTAATTCCGGCCGCCTCTGATATCGATGATCCGGTAGTTGTACCCGATCCCCAGGGTCGTGAACGCGGCCCAACGCTGATTCTGGAACCAGTTGGAGAACCGGCTTCCCACGCTTACGCCCATGCCCTTGGTGGTCTGGTTATAGGCGTTTTCGATCCCCACGCGGGAGGCGTCATAGTCCGTCGTGGAATTGAAGATGCTCGCGCTGAAGCTATAGGGGAGGTCGAAGACGAAGGGTTCCGTGAAGGACATGCTGATGCTCTTCTGGAACTTGCCGCCGTTGTAGCTGAAGGAGAGGGTTTCCCCCCCGCCGCCCAGATTGCGGGTGCTGAACGAAGCCCCGAGGGAGAACCCGAACACGGATCCATATCCTCCCTGGAAGAGGATCTCGTTCACTCCGGATTCCTCTCCCTTGATCTTGACGTCCACCTCGGGCTTATCCGGCACCGGCTGGATATCCGGTTCGGAATTCTTAACGTCGAAGTAGCTCAGCTGGCTGATCCGAAGCATGGAGTCCTTGAACCCCGCCATGCTGAATTGATCACCTTCGCGCATGAGGAGGCTGCGCCGGAGCACCTTATCCTTCGTGGTCGAATTCCCCTCGAACTCCAGGCGCCGGATCGTGTGGACTTCTCCCTCCTTGATCTTGAGGGTGACGTCCACCTTCTTGACCCCGCCTTCTTCGCGAGTCTCCAGGGTCCTATCCGAGTACATGCGCACATAGGCGGCGTCGCCGTAAGCCTCCTTGATCTTCTTCTGGGCTTCGGACACGGCGTCCAAATCGAAGGTGACCTTCTTCCCCGGGGGCGGCGGCTGCAGGGATGGCTTGATCCCGAAGAACTTCTTCAGCTTGGAGTGGTTATCCCGCTTGGCCTCGGCGTATTTCTGCCTGAAGAACTTCTCGTTGAAGAGTTTGGCGTCCTCGACCTTGAAGTCGCCTTCGAAAAACGGATCCCCCTCGAGGATGGGAATTTCCAGGCTGGCCCGAAGATCGTACTTGGGGCTCTTGCCCTCCTTCACCCGCTTCTCGTTCTTGCGCTTCCGACGGGGGGAGGTCCGGTCTTCCACGGTGATGGCCGGCTTCCCGATGAAGACATCCTTATAGCCCAGCCGCCAATACGCCTTCTTGAGGTTTTCGAGATCCTCTTCGAGGTTCTTGTCCACCAGCAGGTCATGGCTGGTCATCCAAGAGAACATCCAATGGCGGCGCGTTTTCTCCATGATGGCCCGGAGCCGGGCGTCCTTGATCGTCCGATTCCCCCGGAACTTCACCTGATAGATGTGGACCTTGCCGCCTTCCTTTACATCGAACACGAGCCGGGCGACGCCGGGCCCCATCGGCTCGAGCACCACGTCGACGACGGGGTTCCGAAAGCCCTTTTCGGCGGCGATTTCCACGATCTGGTTCTTGATCTTGCGGGCGATCTCCGGATCGTAGACGGCATCCGGCTTGACCTCGAGCTTCTTCTCCTTGAGCTTGTCCTTCAGGGTCGTGAGGCCGATCTCGGTGCCGCCGCGATAGTCGACTTCCTTGATGATCGGACGTTCCTTCACCGTGATGATGAGGACCGAGCCCTTCTCGGTCTCTTCCACGTCCAGCTTGACGTCGTCGAAGGCGTTACTGGCCCAGAGGCGCTCGAGCAGGACCGAGAAATCGAGGGTTCGAAGGTCGTCACCCACCTTCACGCCCGCCTTGAAGGCCACGGTCTCGGCGGAGAGCTTCTGGGTGCCCCTGACCTTGATCTCCGAAAGCGTCTCCGCCTCCTGCCCCGTGGTCTCCGGGGGCGTCTGCGCCCACAGAGGCCCGACGAGCCCAAGCCCGGAGAGCAGCACGGCCGCCCGCAGGACTTCCTTTACCGGGGCCGGTACCCGGCTTCCCCATCCCTGTCTTTGCTTCATTCGTGGACCCCAACCAACTGCGATTCCTGGTTGGAGCCTTCCACCAGGGTGGGGACGAGTTTATCGCCCTCCAGTTCAAATCGTACCTCACCTGAGGGCACTTCATCCTGGCCGACCATCAATTCGGCCAGGGGATCCTCCACGTGCTTCTGGATGGCCCGTCGCAGGGGGCGGGCCCCGTAGGCCCGGTCCCTCACGGTGGTCTTCACCAGATGGTCCACCGCCGCATCCGTCAGCGACACTCGCAGCTTGTGCTTGAAGAGGGTCTGGTTCAAATCCTCCACGAGGAGGCGCACGATGCCGCGAATCTCCTCATCCCCCAGCCGGTTGAACACGATGATTTCATCGATGCGGTTGAGGAACTCCGGGGGGAAGGTGCGCTTGAGCACCTTCATGGCGTCGCCGGACTTGGAGTCCGCCTTCGGGTCCGCTTCCACGAAACCCAGGCTCTTGTCAGATAGCAGCTCCCGGCTGCCGACGTTGGAGGTCATGATGATGATGGTGTTCTTGAAGTCCACCTGGTTCCCGAAGGCGTCCGAAGCCTGCCCATCGTCGAAGATCGAGAGCAGGATATTGATCATGTCGGGATGGGCCTTTTCGATCTCGTCGAAAAGCAGCACGCAATAAGGGTTGCGGCGGACACGATCGGTCAGCATGCCCCCCTCCTCATAGCCCACGTACCCCGGAGGGGCCCCGAGCAGCTTGCTCACTTCGTGCTTTTCCATGAATTCGCTCATATCGAAGCGGATCATCTTCTTGGGATCGCCGAAGAGGAAGGCGGCCAGGGTCTTGGCCAGCTCGGTCTTGCCCACGCCCGTGGGGCCCAGGAAGAGGAAGGAACCCATGGGCCGGTTGGGGTTCTTGAGGCCCGTCCGCGCCCGGCGGACGGCCCGGCTCACGGCCGAGACGGCCTGAACCTGGCCGATGACGCGGGTGTTGATGTGCGTCTCCATCTTGGCGAGGTTCTGCTTTTCCTCGTTCTTGAGGGCCTTCACGGGGATGCCCGTCCAGGAGGCCACCACGTCCTCGATATCGGATTCGGCCACCTCGGGGAAGCGTGCGTAGTCCTCGTCCGTGAGCTCCGCGCGGTTCTGGGTGAGCTCCTCCCGCAGTTGCAGTTCCTTCTGGCGGAGCAGCACGGCCTTTTCGAAGTCCCGGCTCAGCACGGCCTCGTTCATCTCGTTGATGACGCGGTGGAGCTCGTCCTCCACCTTCGTGCCCTGGCTTCCCCCCGCGCCCACCCGCAACTTCACGCGAGCCCCCGCCTCGTCCAGAAGGTCGATGGCCTTGTCGGGCAGGAAGCGATCCGTGATGTAGCGGTTGGAGAGGTAGACGGCGGCCTCGAGGGTCTTTTGCGAGTACTTCACCCGATGGAAGAGCTCGTAGCGGTTCCGGATCCCCTCCAGGATCCGCATGCTTTCCGCCTCGTCGGGGGGGTTCACCGTCACGGGCTGGAAGCGGCGGACGAGGCTGCGATCCTTATCGATGTATTTGACGTATTCCTTGTGCGTCGTGGCGCCGATGCACTGGATTTCGCCCCGGCTCAGGGCCGGCTTGAGGATGTTGGCGGCGTCCA
>CAYWDR010000011.1:0-30399 GCA_964457075.1 uncultured Solibacteraceae bacterium | reverse complement strand
AGCCTTCTTTTTCATTTTTCTGCGGTTTCTGCGTTCTTCTGCGGCTTCTGCGTCCAGCTTTTCTCCGCGTTCTCCGCGCCCCTCCGCGCCCAGCTTTTCGCCCCGCCCAGCCCCCTACTGCGCCCGCTGCTCCTGATCCGCCACCGGCTTCGCCGGCTCCGACGTCCGGGGCGTGGGCCTTCGCGTGAGGGCCAGCTCGATGACCTCGTCCATGTGGTTCACGAGGTGGATGCTGAGCTGCTCGCGCACCTCGGCGGGAACTTCTTCCAGGTGGCGGGCGTTCTCGGCGGGGAGGAGCACGGCCTTGCGGCCCAGGCGGTGGGCCGCCAATAGCTTCTCCTTCACGCCACCGATGGGGAGCACCATGCCGCGCAGGGTGAGCTCCCCCGTCATGGCGAGGTCGGGGCGCACGGGGATGCCCGTGAGCACGCTGATGAGGGCCGCGGCCAGGGTGATGCCGGCGCTGGGACCGTCCTTGGGGATGGCGCCCTCGGGCACGTGGAGGTGGAGATCCACCCTCTCCAGGAAGTCCGGGGCCAGGCCCAGGCGCTCGGCCCGGGCGCGCACGAAGGAGAGGGCGATATTGGCGCTCTCCTGCATCACCTCGCCCAGCTTCCCCGTGAGCTTGAGGTTGCCTTTGCCGGGCAGCACGGAGGCCTCGATGGTGAGGAGGTCACCCCCCGTGGGCGTCCAGGCGAGGCCGTTCACGACGCCGGGCACGGCGTGCTCGTCGAGCTTGGGATCCAGGATCTTTTCGGGGCCGAGGAGCTTCGGCAGCCGCTCGGCGGTGACGACGGGGTTGAAGGCCTCCCCGGCCATGTCGCCCTTGTGGGGCTGAAGGCTATGGCGGGCCAGCTTGCGCAGGACGTTGCTCAACTCCCGCTCCAGCTGCCGCACGCCCGCTTCGCGGGTGTAGTGCTGGATGAGCTTTTCGAGGGCCGCCTTCTCGAATTTCACTTCCATGCCCTTCATGCCCGTGGCTTCGAGGGCGCGGGGGATGAGGTGGGCCTCGGCGATGGCGAATTTTTCCCGCAGCGTGTAGCCGCTGAGGTCCAGGACTTCCAGACGGTCCTCCAGGGGCTCGGGGATCTGGTGGCGCACGTTGGCCGTGGCGAGGAAGAGCACCTGGCTCAGGTCGTAGCCCACGTCCAGGTAGTGATCCTGGAAGGCATTGTTCTGCTCCGGATCGAGGACTTCCAGGAGGGCCGAGCTCGGATCGCCCCGGTAGTCGTGGGCCATCTTGTCGATCTCGTCCAGCAGCATGAGCGGGTTGCGGACCTTGGCCTTCTTCATGAGGCTGATGATCCGGCCCGGCATGGAGCCGATGTAGGTGCGGCGGTGGCCCCGGATCTCGGCCTCGTCGCGCACGCCGCCAAGGGAGAGGCGCACGAAGGGCCGGTTGAGGGCCCGGGCGATGCTGCGGGCGAGCGAGGTCTTGCCGACCCCGGGTGGTCCGACGAGGCAGAGGATGGGGCCGCGCAGCGCGCGGACTTCGCCCGCCTCGCCGGCCTCGTCCTTGAGACGCTTCATCACGGCCAGATGCTCCAGGATGCGCGCCTTGATCTTCTCGAGGCCGGCGTGATCCTCGTCGAGCACCTTCTCGGCCTCGCCCAGATCCAGCCGCTCGTCGGCCATGGGCTTCCAGGGCAGCGCCACGAGCCACTCGATGTAGGTGCGGCTCACTGTGGCTTCCGCGCTTTGGGGCGGCATGGCCTCCAGCCGCTCCAGCTCCTCCAGGGCCTTGGCCTTGGCCTCGTCCGTCATGCCCGCGTCCTCGATGGCGAGTCTGAGCTTGCCGAATTCGTCCTTCTCGTCCTTCTTCCCCAGCTCCTGCTGGATGACGCGCATCTTCTCGTTGAGGACGTACTGCTTGTGGTCCTGGTCCAGCCGCTGGCGCGTCTTTTCTTCGAGCGTGCGGTCCACCTCGCTGCGGGTGGCGTCCACCTCCAGCAACTCCAGGAGGCTCTGGAGCCGGGAATTGAGGTCCACCTGCTCAAGGACGTGCTGCTTCTGGCGCACCTCGGCGGGCACGAGCCCCGCCACGGTATCGATGGCCTTGCCCAGGGGCAGCTCCCGGATTTGATCCAGGCTCAAGAGGCGGCTGGCGTCGGGATTGCGTCCCAGGAAGCCCTCCACGGCGGCGTGGAAGGGCGCGAGCCCCTCCTGCCCCGTGGCGGCGGGCTCGGGCAGCATGTAGGCCTCGGCCTGGATGACCTCGCCCTCGTCGATGTACTTCCGCAGGCGTACGCGGGCGACGCCCTTCACGCCCACCTTGTAATAGTCCTTGGGCAGGGCGATGACGCTCTCCACCAGGGCCAGGGTGCCCACTTCGAAGAGATCCTCCTGCTTCGGGCCCTCTTGGCGCGGATCCTTTTGCGTGAGCATCAGCAGGTGGTCCCCCGCCTTGATGGCCAGCTCCAGCGTGCGCACCGAGGCCCGCCGCCCGACCACGAAGGGCACCCGCGCCCCCGGGAAGAGGACCAGGTCGCGGATCGGGATGGCGGGCAGCGTGAGGGTCTTGGGAATGGTCATGGGGCGAAGGGCTCCAGGCTCATTCTATCGGCGGGTGGGAAGGAAGCGGCAAGATTGGAACCGCGAATGACGCGAATGGACGCGAATTAAAATAGGGGTCTGGTGCTCCCTGCTTTAATTCGCGTTCATTCGCGTTCATTCGCGTCATTCGCGGTTAACCGGCTTTTCATCCCGCTGCGGAGATCTCCGTCGGCGGAAGCCCGAGGACTTCTTCCACCTTGGCCCGCGTGAGGCGCAGGGCCTCCTTTTGAGAGCGCTCGGCGGAGGGCAGCTCGAACATGGGTTCGAGAAGGATCTGCTCCAGGAGGCTGCGGAGGCCGCGGGCGCCCAGTTTGCGGCTGAGGGCCTGATCGGCGATGGCCTCCAAGGCGCCTTCCTCGAAGGAGAGTTCCACGTCGTCCATCTCGAAGAGCTTCTGGAACTGCTTCGAGACGGCGTTCTTGGGCTGGGTGAGGATGCGCACGAGGGCTTCGCGATCCAGGGGCGTGAGGCTGGCCATCACGGGGAGGCGCCCCACGAGCTCGGGGATGAGGCCGAACTTGATGATGTCCTCGGGCTCGGCCAGGGCCAGCAGGTTCTCCTTGGACTCCTTGGAGTTGGGAGAGGCGCCGAAGCCCACGGCCTTGGCCCGCACGCGCTGCTTGATGATGTCCTCGATGCCCACGAAGGCACCGCCGCAGATGAACAGGATGTTGGCCGTGTCCAGCTGGATGAACTCCTGGTGGGGGTGCTTGCGGCCGCCCTGCGGGGGCACGTTGGCCACGGTGCCTTCCACGAGCTTGAGGAGGGCCTGCTGCACGCCCTCGCCGCTCACGTCGCGGGTGATGCTGGGGTTCTCGCTCTTGCGGCCGATCTTGTCGATCTCGTCGATGAACACGATGCCGCGCTGGGCCCGCTCCACGTCGTAGTTGGCGGCCTGGAGGAGCTTGGTGAGGATGTTCTCCACGTCCTCGCCCACGTAGCCGGCTTCCGTCAGCGTGGTGGCGTCGGCCATGGCGAGGGGCACGTCGAGGAAGCGGGCCAGGGTCTGGGCCAGCAGCGTCTTGCCCGTGCCCGTGGGCCCGATGAGCAGGATATTGCTCTTGGAGAGCTCCACCTCATTGGAGCCCAGCGCCTTCTTGGGCGTGAGGATGCGCTTGTAGTGGTTGTAGACGGCCACGGAGAGCCGCTTCTTGGCCTCCTCCTGCCCGATCACGTAGTCATCGAGGTTGGCCTTGATCTCCTTGGGGCGCGCCAGCTTCGTCTCGTGGCGGCCCACACCGCCCTTGCCCTGGCGGCCCAGGCGTAGCTGCAGATTGCCCGCTTCCACGCACTCGTTGCAGATGAAGGCGTCCGGCCCCGCGAGGAGCTGTTCCACTTCCTGCGGCCCCTTGCCGCAGAAGGAGCATTTCTGTTCGCGCTTGTACTTGTTCACCCGCGTCTCCTTTCCCATGGATCAGGCGACATCGTGGATGGTCTTGAGCTCCAGAATCTCGTATCGCCTCACTCCGGCGGGAATCTGAATCCTAATTTCGCTGCCTTCTTCGTGGCCCACCAGGGCCATGCCGATGGGGCTGCTGATGCTCAAAAGGCCGGCATCCTCCCCCAATTCCTCCGGCAGAACAAGCCGGTAGGTATATTCTTCCTCGCTATCCAGATCCAGCACGGTGATCTGGGATCCATAGGCCACCTTGTTCCGGGGCAGCCGGGCGATGTCGAGGCTCGCCAGCTCGGCGATGCGCTTTTCCATGGAGACCACCTTGGCCTGGAACATGTCGCGCTTGGCCAGGGCCTGCTCGTATTCGGCGTTTTCGGAGAGGTCACCCTGCCCGGCGGCCCGGGCGATCTCCTGCGGGATCTCCACGAGGAGGGCCTGACGGAGCTCACGGAGCTCGGATTCCAGTTTGGCGAGGACGTGCTTGGGCATGGAGGATCCGGAGTTGGAGCGGGTCAGTTGAAGATAGGAGCGGACGGTAAGTCTAGCCACTCCGCGGGCGGCAGGGGAGGCGCACCGGGGGTGCCGGGGCGGGTCTTGAAGCGGTTGTGCATCCAAAACCACCAGCGGGGGTCTTGGCGGATCTGGGTTTCGATGCAGGCCACCATGCGCCGGGTGGCTTCCCACACGTCCCGGGTTTCATCGCCGGTGGGCTCCAGGGTGAAGGGAGCGTGGAAGCGGACCCGCACCTTGCCCTCCGGGGTGGGCCAGCTGAAGACGGGCAGCACCGGCACCCCCAAACGCACGGCCATGGTGCCGGCGCTGGCGAAGGTGCTGGCCCAACGGCCCAGGAAGGGCACGAAGAGGCCCATGCCGAGCGCGTCCTGATCCAGCAGGTAGCCCACGCCATCGCCCCTTCGGAAGGCCTTGAGGGCCCCCCGGGCGCCGCCGGCCTTCGTGATGACGCGATTGCCGAAGCGGGTGCGGAATCCCTGCATCCAGGGCTCCAGGAGGGGATTGTCCAGCTCCCGAGCGATGACGGAAAGATCCCGTCCCGCCAGGCTCTGGGCCAGGGCCAGGGCCTCCCAATCGCCGTAGTGGCCCGTGAGCTGGATGAAGCCTCTGCCACCGGCCCGGGCCGCGTCGAAGTTCTCCAGCCCCTCCAGCTCCACCCAGGCCTTGAGATCCTCGGGATCGGCGGCGCCCATGGCCACGTTGGAGAGGAACATGGCCCCGAAGTGCCGGAAGCAGGCCTGGGCCGTGGCTCGGATCTCCGCTTCGCTGAGTCCGAGTTCCGCCTGGCGGAGGTTCTCCTGGGCCACGCGCCGGTGGCGGCCATCCACCCAATAGAAGATCTGGCCAAGCAGCTCTCCGAAGGCCAGAAGGCTGGGGCGGGGAAACACGGAGACGAGGCTCTCCGTGGCGCGGGCCACGGCGAATTCCAGTCGATGGCGGAGGGTCACGGTCACGGGGAGTGGGATGAAAAAAAGGCGCCTCGGGAATCCGAGGCGACCGGAGCTTAGTCTACCAGATGCCGGGCCAGAGACTTGGCCGGGCCACCCGGACCCGCATCCTCCAGGGCCTTCCGGGCCCGCAACTTATGATGGGCATCGGGTTCGGCGCCCATTTCCCAGAGGCCCGCGGGCCGGGCGGCCTGCACGCCCTCGGCCGTATGCCAGCGCACCTGGAAGGCCCCCTCGCCTTCCTCCATGAGCACCGAGAGGGCCTCCGGGTCCCGCCTCCGGATCTCCCCGCTGTTGTGGGAGAGGAGCGTGCGATCCGGGCCCAGCGGCGAGAGGAGGGAAGCCCCCAAGGTGCCCGGGAAGGCCGCCGGCCTCTGCCCGAAGGCCTCGGCCAGCGTCGGCGCGAGATCCTGGTTCCCTACGAGGCGGGCGCGGTTCGCCTCAAGGCTCCTTCGCCAGGCCTCGGGGAATCCCTTGGGGAGGCGCATCCAAAGCGGCACTTGAAGGGCCGCGGCGCGCAGATCGTCCAGGCGGCCCCGGGGCGGGCCTTCCCAGGCCTCGCCGTGATCGGCGGTGGCGATGATCCAGGTGCGATCCAGGAGGCCCTTCGATTCCAGCAGGCGGAACAGCTTGGCCTGAACCACGTCCAGGTAGGCGCAGGCGTTCAGGTAGCGGGCCAGGGCCTCCCGGCGCAGGGGATGCACCGCGGGCCAGCGGGTGGCCACGCGGGCCGCCGTCCAGCCCCTGTGCTCGGGCCGCTCCAGGCCCGGCGCGTGGGTGGCGTTGAACTGCAGGACCGTGAAGGTGGGGCGGTCTCCGTGTTTCCGGAGCCACCCCTCCATCTGGCCCACGAGCCAGCCGTCATCGGCGCCCGTGTCGTTCACCAGGGCCAAGCCCGCGTGATCGGCGCTTTCCCAGGCATCCAGGCCATCGGCCAGGAGGAAATCGGGAAAACCGTAGTAGTTCAGCCGCTGGGCGGAAAAGAAGCCCGTGGGCAGGCCCGCCGCCCCGGCCCGGTGCCAGAGCAGCGGCGCCCGGTGGTAGAGCTGGGACCCCTGCACCGGGTTCACGCCGCTAAGGAGGCTGGGCAGGGCCACGTCCGTCATGGATGCGGAGGCATAGGCCCGCGGGAAGTCCCGCAGCTCCCCCCGCTCCAGGGCCCCATGGAGGAAGGGGGCCACTTCCGCATCCAGGGCCAGGGGCCCCAGGCTCTCATGCACGAGCACGAGCACGGAAAAGGGCGGCGTCGGCCCGGCGGGCGGAAGCTGCCGCCCCAGGGCCCGCCGCAGCCCCCCCATGCCGATGCGGCGGGCCCGCGTCTGCCCGAACATCAGCAGCGTGCTCGCCTCCGGTGAGAGCCCCGTGAGGGCGAAGCCCTTCGCATCCACGAGGGCGAGGCCCGCCAGGGCCAGCAGGACGCCGATCCACCGGCCGCGCGACCTGCGTTGGCAGGCCACGACCCCCCGCGCCGCCAGCCACCCCACCAACGCTCCCGCCCCCAGAAACGCGAAGGTGCCGAAGTGCAGCCGATCCTTCACCAGCGTCCACCCGTAGCTCGGCTCCGAAAGCGCAAACTCCAGCGTCCCGTGATCCGGATAGTTCCCCAGGAAGAGCCGGTGCCCCACACAAAACGCCACCCACCCGCCCCACACCGCGAACAAGATCTCGCGCCCCCGGTCCCCCATCCGATCCACCCAAGGCCGCACCAACCCCAACACCACCAGCGGCCCAATCAGCAATCCCCACCACTGTTTTCCGTGGGGCAGGGGCCCCACGGAAAACAGTGTCGCCAAATGCAAAAAGAGGGTGAACGCCGCGAAGCGGACCCAGGCGCGCTGGAAGGGCCTATCGCCCATCGCGGCTCAGGGGCATGGTCATGCAGCGGGGGCCGCCGCGGGCCCGGCTCAGTTCGCCGCTCTCGATTTGCACGAGGTACTTGCCGCCGTCCAGGAGGTTGATGCCGTCGTCGTGCAGCACCGCCTTGGCGGGTACGACGCGGTAGCCGGCCTTGGCGAGTTCCTCGGCCGTGGCCTCGTTGCGGGTGTAGCTCGTGATGACGCCGGGGGCCAGGGCGAAGGCGTTGGCCCCGTCCGTCCACTGCTCCCGCTGCTGCTTGATGTAGTCGTGGCCGCCGCAAAACACGGGCTTGAGATCGATGCCCACGGGGCGCAGGGCGTTCAGGAGGTTGGGCTGGGTCGTGAAACGCAGCTCCTCCTGCCGCAGATCGATCTTCACGACGTTGAGCAGTTCGCGGCTGCCGTCCATGAAGTAGGGCGGGTAGACGAGACACTCGTCCTCGTTGATGCGGGTGAAGATGGTATCCAGGTGCATGGCCGACCGCTTCTTGGGCATGAGCACCATGAAGAGCCACTCGAAGGTGCCCTCGCCCCGGCGGAAGTCCTGGCGCAGGCTCTCCGCGAGGATGTGGACGGCGTCCGTCGTCGTGCGTTCGCTGCAGCCCACGGCCAGCACCTTGTCGCTGAGCACGAGGATGTCGCCGCCTTCCAGGCTCTGGGGCACCTTGATCTCGCCCCGGATGAGGGGGGTGGTCTGATCGAACCACTTATCGTTCTCGGTGAGGTGGCTGAACCGGGGGTGGTGGCGGAAGATCGTCGCCATCACGAGGCTCTCCCGCTGGCGGGCCGGCGTGGCCATCGCGTTCACCGTGTAGCCGTCCCCCACCACGGAGGCGGGGTCCCGCATGAAGAGGAGGTTCGGGATGGGGTTCAGCTGGTAGTCGAACTCCCGCTGCCAATGGGTCTGGAGCTGCATATCCGCCCAGGGGATGCCAGTGATGACACTGCGCGCCACGTCGGCCGCGGGCATGTCGCGCAGGCGGTTGCAGGCGTCGTCGGGCAGGTCCACCAGCTTGCGCAAGTCCTCGATGAACCCTGACTTCACCCCATCCGAGGCCATGGCCTCCACGAAGAGATCCTGCACGTCCATCACCTCGTCCGCCACTTTGCGGAGCACCTGCCGGAATTGGGCGTGCTCGCTGCGGGCCTGGTCCCCGTAAAGGATGTCGTCGAAGAGGAGTTTCTCCATCATGCCGGGGACCATGAGGTCCACCTCGGGACCGGGGCTGTGCACGACGACTTGGCGAAGACGATGGATTTCCGAAAAGACCGACAACTGGATCGGATTCATTGGGAAGGCTCTGTCCCTAGCCATCGCGCCGATATCGCACCAGCTGAAGGGCAACCCGTGGGGGCCGCCAGGCGAGGCGAGGGGGAAGGGAATGAGTGTAGCGGAGCCCAATCCAGACCGTCCCCTCCCAATTCCCGACCAATCCAGTCGGAATTGCCCTTGCCCCTCCTTGCCCTCGGGGCTAGCCTGGAATTTCCCTTTTCTGGAGGATCCATGGCCGCGTTTGTCACCCAGCCCGCCCCCGATTTCAAGGCCGCCGCCCTCGTGAACGGCGAGTTCAAGGACATCTCCCTGTCCGACTACAAGGGCAAGAAGGTCGTCCTCTTCTTCTACCCCCTCGACTTCACCTTCGTGTGCCCCACCGAGATCCTCGCCTTCTCCGACGCCATCAAGGAGTTCGAGGCCCGCAACACCCAGGTGATCGGCGTCAGCGTCGACTCCAAGTTCAGCCACTTCGCCTGGACCCAGATGGATCGCAAGGAAGGCGGCATCAAGGGCATCCAGTTCCCCCTCGTCGCCGACCTCAACAAGACCATCGCCCAGGACTACAACGTCCTGCTGCCCATCGGCATCGCCCTGCGCGGCCTCTTCATCATCAACAAGGACGGCGTGCTGAAGCACATCACCGTCAACCACAACGACCTCGGCCGTAACGTGGAAGAGGTCCTGCGCCTCCTCGACGCCGTCGACTTCAGCGAAGAGCACGGCGAAGTCTGCCCCGCCAACTGGCACAAGGGCGAGAAGGCCATGAAGCCGAACGCCGCTTCCCTCAAGGAATACGTCGCCAGCAAGTAAGGCGCCGTATCCAACGCACACCGATAGCGGGCGCCGAAAGGCGCCCGCGTTGTGTTGATGGGCGGCAAGCCCGGGAACTGGGCCATCGATCTAAAAAGCAAACCGGAGATGAACGGAGATGGTGGGTCGAGTCCCCATCACTGTTCATCACTGTTCATCACTGGCTTGGCTTTGTTCTGTTGTTGGCTGGCCGTTCACGGGCGAAGCCATAAAGAGAAAAAAGAAGGCCGGTGATGAACAGTGATGAACGGTGATAAAGACAACGGCCTCCATCTCCGTTCATCTCTGTTCATCTCCGGTTTTTCTTTTCTCCCCGTCCTCCCCGGCCAGCCTCCTTACGGCGAAGTCGTCCCCCCGCCCGGCCGCGCAGCTGAGGCTTGGGCCGATTCGCGACCCTCCTCCTGCCGAGCCTCGCGCGCATTGTCCTTGCGGTTCGTCTCGATGCGGAGGTAGCCCGGATCCACGGCCACCCGTCCCGGCGGTTGATCCAGCACCATGCGGATCTCATTCAGGCCGGCCTGGAGCGTGGGCCTCTCCGTGGCCACCCGGCCTTCGGTTCCCGCGCCCTCCGCGCCGAAGACGCCGATCTCGATGGCCTCCTCGAAGGGAAGAGTCTCCTCCCGGCCCCCGGAAAGCCGGCGCCGCTTGACGGCCTGGATGCGAAGGTCCAGATCCACCCGGCCGTCGGGGCGCCGACGCCACGTGGCCGCCTCCAGCTTCAGGTCGTGGATGACCACCTGCTGTAGCCATTCCTGGACGAGGGTGTGCTGGGCCGCGTCGGCCACGGCCAGGAGGTGGCGTTGCAGGTCGGCCGTGGTGGGGCGGCCTCCGGGCCCGCCCTTCTCGGCCACCAGGGCACGCAGGGCCTGGTTCAGCTTCGCCTCCCCCAGCAGGTCCCGCAGGGACCACATCACGAGGGCGCCCTTGCCGTAGTAGAGGAAATCCTGGCCCTCGGCGGCGGCCAGGGCCGGCTCGGCCTCGGATCCGCGGCCCGAAAGGTAGCGGTCCCGCTCCACGGCCAACAGGCGCTCCACCTCGGAGCGGCCCCGAACGGCGTCCACGAGCAGGAGCTCGGCGTACTTGGTGAGGCTCTCGGTGAGCATGGTCCCCCCCGGCACCGGGGCCGCGGCGAGGCGGTGGCCCCACCACTGATGGCCCACCTCGTGGGCGACGCGGCGGGTGAGGAGGTCCACGCCCTCGGGCGAGGAAGCCGGCTGGAGAAGGAAGGCCCGCCGCTCGCCCAACAGGATCATCCCCGGGGTCGCGAAGCCCCCGAAGGACCAGCGCGCCGTGTTCTCCACCACGCGCAGGGTGTCGTGGGGGTAGGGCCCGAAGGCGGCCTGGAAGCGCTCCAGGGAGGCCCCCGCGATTTCCAGGATGGCCGCGGCGTTCCGGCCGTGGCCGGGGTGGGCATAGACCTCCAGGGCCACGCCGCCCCGCCGGGCGCGGTGGACTTCGTAGCGCGCCGAGGCGATGGCGATGGCGAAGCTTTGAGGCTCGGACGAGGCGTAGCGGAAATGCCGCTTCCCCCCCGCCGTCCATTCCCCCATCAGCCGCCCGGGTGCCACGGCCATCTGGTCAGGTGACGTGGAGACGGTGAGGTCCGTGCGCACCCAATCCGCCCGCAAGCTCTCGGAGGCCCCCTCGTCCTCGCCGCTCCCGCCCTCCTCGGCCTTTCGTCCCTTGGCGGGCAGGCCCCGGGCCACGCGATCGCCGTCGCGGTCGAGCTCATAGGCGCGCCGATAGCCGAGGGCGGGGAAGATCCGGTGGCCGAACAGGAGGGACCCGTTGGTGGTCAGCGTGGGATCGGGTTCCGGTAGTGGGCCGCCCTCGAAGGTCGCCGCGAAGGCCAGTTCGGCGGATTGCCCCGGCATCAGGGGCCGCGCCAGCTCGAAGCGCCACACGCCGAAGCGGGCATCGAAAGTGGTGGCGCGGGTTCCGCTCAGGCTGAAGCGCGAGTTCCGGGCATCCCGGCGCTGCATCGCCATCACGGAGGCGATGGGCCCCGGGCCGTCGTTGAGGAGGCGCAGGCGGCCCTCCACACGGCAGGTGCGGGCCGCGGGATCCAGATCCACGCGGGCGGTGAGATCCGTGGGCCGGGGCTGGGGAAGGGAGGCCAGGCCCGCATAGGCGCGCTCGTAGCCGGCCCTCCAATCCAGGTTCGCCCGGCGGGTTTCAAAGCCCCCCTTCCGATGGAGCTGCAGGGCGATCCCGCCGCCCGCCGCGAGGAAGGCGAGGGCTAAGCCCGCGGCCGCCCAGCCTCCCCTCAGGGTCCTCAGGCGACGGCCAAGCCCGGCGCCGGGCTCCCGCCGCCAGAGGGCTCCGCCCAGGAGCAGCAGGAGCCCCGCGAAGGCCGTTCCATAGAGCCCTTGCAGGGCGAAGGCCCTCGCCCCCTCCCCGAAGCCGTCCAGCTCCGAGTGGGATACGGAAGGCAGATCGAAGGGGCGCAGGAGCGGATGCTCCAAGCCGAGGGCCTCCCCCTTTTGTAAGAGGATCAGCAGCAGGAACGTCAGCAGCAGCCCGGCGTACTTGCCCGGCGAAAGGGCATGCACCACCCCGCAGGCCACGGCGAAGAGGAGCAGGGGCAGCCCCGAGTAGAGGAAGAGGGAGGCGTATAGCCCGGAGCCCTGGAATCCGCCGCCCCGAAGCAGCTGGACACCCAGGCCCGCCGCGATGCCCAAGGCGATGATCGACGCCACCAACACCCCCAGGACCACCAGCTTGGCGGCGAAGAAGGCGGAACCCGGCACGGGCAGGGCCTCCAGGAGGGGGCTCAGGCGCAGCTCCCGGTCCCGGGTGAAGAGCTCCGCCGCGGCGAAGAGAATCAGGAGGGGGCCGAGGCCTGCGAGAGACCGCCCCAGATCGTCGCAGAGGAGGCTCGGAATGGCGTAGGAGGACGCACCGTATTCCCCACCGGCCACCCGGGACCAGGCCTCGGGGGCGGCGAAGGCGAGCCAGACCCCGAAGAGGAGGGGCAGCAGCGGATGGCGGAAAAGGAGCCCCGCATCCAGCCGCACGCTGGCCACGAAGGCCCGCCCGGGGGAGGGCCGGCTGGGCTCCGCCACCAGCACCTTCGTCTCCGCGGATCTCGCCGGCTCCGGCGGCTGGACCCGGCGCTTCCCATTCGGCGACGCCAGGAGGCGGAAGGGGAAGACCCGGTGGACGACCGCGAGCACCCCCATCGCGACGGCACCCCAGAGCAGGCGGTTGCCCAAAAGCACGCCGTCCAGTGCCGGGAGCAGGGTGTTCCGTTCGTGGGGCGTCCAGTAACGCGCCTGGGCGAAGAAGGGCGCGAGACCGAAGGGATCCAGCAGCCCCGAAAGCCCGAGGCCACCCTGGGCCTCCGGCGTGGAACCGGCCATGATCGGCGAATTCGTCAGCGCCGCCCCCATGAAGTAGAGGAGGTAGAGCAGCAGGCTGGCCCCATGGCAGAGGGCCGCCTGCCGGCCGAGCGCCGCTACCGAGAACAGCAGGGCACCCCCCAGGAAGAGGTTGGGCAGCGCGATGACGAAGAACGCGAAGGCGAAGGGCTTGAGGCTGAAGGCGCCCACCTCGGCCGGGTCCATGCCCGGAAGGAGGGGCCCGAGGGCGAGGCCCAGCATCGCGCAGCCGAACACAGCCAAAGTGGCCAGGAAGGCGCCTAGGAAGCGGCCCGCGAGGAAGGGCGTCCTCCCCACCGAGGTGGCGAAGACCAGCTCCTCCATCCCATGCTCGCGATCCCGCAGCATGGCCCCTGCGACGAAAACGCCGAGGGGGAAGAGCCCGATGAGGCTCAGGAGCCCCATGGATTGCACCTGATTGTAGATCCCGTTCCTCAGCAGCCCCGGGGCCCCTGAGTTGCGTCCGAACACGATCCCGAGCAGGAGGAAGAGGCCCATGGCGATGGCGAAGGCGATCTGCCGGGTTTGAAAGCGCCATTCGAAGGCGAGGAGGGAGCGCACGACGGGGTTCATCGCATCCCCTCAGGCGGCCTGATCGCCGAGGGCCGCGAAGTAGACGTCCTCCAAGTCCGGCGCCGAAGGCTCGAAGGCGGGATCGGGCCGCGCGTCGGCGAGGACGCGGACTCGGGTCCGTCCGCCGTGAAGCTGGGTGGAGAGCACCCGGTGGGCCTCGCGCAGGGCGGGCACCTCCTCCCGCGACGCCGTGCGGCGCCAGACGCGGCCTTCCAGGCCCGCCACCAGGCGATCCGGCTCGCCCTGGAGGAGGATCCGCCCCCCGGCGAGGATGGCCATGCGCGGGCAGAGGTCGCGCACGTCCTCGACGATGTGGGTGGAAAGGAGAACCACCACCCGCTCCGAAATTTCGCTCAGCAGGTTGTGGAAGCGGTTGCGCTCCTCCGGATCGAGGCCGGCGGTGGGTTCGTCCACGATGACGAGGCGGGGATCGCCGAGGAGGGCCTGGGCGATGCCGAATCGCTGCTTCATTCCGCCGCTGAAGGAGGCCACGGCCTCCTTGCGCACGGCGTGGAGATTGGTCAGGTGGAGGAGCATGTCCACCTGGGCGGTCCGGGCCCGTCGGTCGGTGACGCCCTTGAGCACGGCCAGATGGTCCAGCAGCGCCGCGGCGGACACCTTGGGGTAGACCCCGAATTCCTGGGGCAGGTAGCCCAGGCGGCGGCGCAGGGCCCCCGGATCCGCCAGGGCGTCGGCGCCCTCGAAACGCACGCTCCCGCCGTCGGGGCGCTGGAGGGTGGCCAGGATGCGCATGAGCGTGGACTTGCCCGCGCCGTTCGGCCCCAGCAGGCCGAAGAGGCCGGCGCCAAGCTCTAGATCCACGCCCTTCAGCGCCGCGGCGCCGCCGGGGTAGGTCTTCGTCAGATTCGAGATGCTCAACACGGTCGGCTCCAAGGGATTCGGATTCCAGCCTCCGGCCTTCGCACGCGCCCGGAGCCGGAAGATCGGCGAATGCCCGCGCCATACCGGCGGCCGACGAGGGGATGACTGCCGGGGTCCTCCGGCGCAGCGGGCACTATACATGGCGTCATAGGTTCTGCCGGCGTTGCAAGCTGCTCGGATGATGGGCGACCTCCTTCCCGCAAAAGCAGGTTCCCATTCGCCCTGGAGTGGTTTTCACTGTTCATCACGTTTTTATCACTGTTCATCACTGGTTGCTTTTAAAGAAGGGCCGGTGATGAACAGTGATAAAAACTCAGCTCTGATGAACGATGATGTTCGCTGATGAAAACACCTGTTGGACATCCCATGCCGTCCAGCGCATCCGAGTCAGCGACGAGGGGAATCTGCTGGCCATGCGGCAATATTTAAGGCGCCGTGTTTTTTGCGGGGACTGGCGCGGGGACTGGCGCCGCCCCAACCCCCAGCACATCCTCGGCCCGCCGCGGCCGCCCGAAGTGGAAGCCCTGGGCGTAGGCCGCCCCACAGCGGCGGAGGATCTCCGCCTGGGCGGCCGTCTCCACGCCCTCGCCCAGCACCTCGCCGCCCAGCTCCCGCACCCGGGCGATGACGTCGCGGGTCTCCCGCACCACCTCCTCGCCCCGCTCCAGCCGGCTCACCACCGTGATGCAGAGCTTCACGATCTCGGGCCGCAGGGCCTCCACCGTATGGAGGTCGAAGAAGCCGCAGCCCGTGTCGTCCAGGGAGAGGCGCGGTGGGGGGTCGCCGAGCGCATTCAAGGCCTGCCTTAGCGCCGAGAGCGATTCCAAGGGCAGGTGTTCCGTGAGTTCCAGCACGAGGCGGCCCCGGTAGGGATTCAGATCCCGCCGCTGAAGGAGATCCCGCAACTCGGGCCCCAGGAGCAGCTCGGGCCCCAGATTCACGGAGAGCAGGCACGATTCCGGCAGGTGGGGCAACCACTCGCAGGCCTTTAGGAAGCTGGCCAGCTCCACCTTGGGCGAAAGCCCCAGATGGCGCGCCGCTTCGAAGAGGGGATCCGCCTCCCGCAGGGGCGAGCCCTCGGGCCCCCGGGTCAGGGCCTCATAGCCCGCGAGGCGGCCATCCTCCAGCCGCACGATGGGCTGGAGGCAGGTTTCCAGAGAACCGGCCACGAGGAGCGCTTCCAGGCTCTCCCGCGTCGGCCCCGGCTCCGCGGTCGCTCGACGGCAGATCACGGCCCCGCTTCGGGCGCGCCCGATGCCCACTTCGAAGTCCTGCCGGGAGCCCGTGGCCAAACCCAGGTTCCTCCGAAGCAGGGCGCCCACGCCCCGCCGCAGGGCCGCCTCCAGCACGGGAAGCTGCTCCGCCATGTCGGGGGCCAGCAATCCGGGCTCCGGTTCGAAATCCAGCGCCCAGGCCCCGAAGCCCGGCGATTGAATCGATCCGAGGAGACGGTAGCGCCTCAACAGATTCACCACCAGCGCCGAGAAGTCCCGGGTCAGATCGGCCCAGGCCATGGCCGTCACCGCCTTCCCGAACACGGCCGCGAAGCCCTCCGGATCCCCCAGCCGGATCTCCAGCCTGTAGTCCTCTCCCCCGGTGGCCGCAGCTCCCTCTCCACCGCGAAATTCCCGGCCACTCACGTGGGTTCCCATGGCAAAGCCCAATCTAGGCTTTCAGATTGAGCCCGCCGTCACGTCGGCACGTTCGGCCCTACTTCACGGCGAACCACACCTTGGCGGCCCGCGCCTGGTCCCCCTTCAACGTGCCCTTCACCGCGAACACGCGATCCACGGGGGCGCCCGCATCCAGCAGGGCCCTCTGAACGGCATCCGTGCGGGCCTCGGCGAGGGCGCGTAGGGTCTCGGGATCGTCGGGAAGGGACCCCAGCAATCGGGATTCAACCTCGGCCAACGGGGCCTCCGGCGCCTTGGGGGCCTTGGGATCCCGGGGCGGCGGGGGAAAGGTCTTGTCGTGCAGGGCCCGCAGCGCGGCCTCCCGGGCCCCAAGGGAGGGCGTGAAGGCCGCGTCGGGCGCCCCGCCCTTCCCCGCCAAGGCCCAGGCCTGGGCCTTGAGGCGGTCCTCAAGGGCGCCTCGCTTCAACGCGGCCCCGTCGGCCATGGGATCAGCGGCCCCCTCCAGCTCCAGGCTCAGGGCAGGCCTCTCCTGCAGGCTCTTCACTAGCCCCTGGATCACCTTCGACGCGTCGGCCGGCGGGGCGGCGCCACCGGGCGTGAAGGCCACGGCGCTGAGATCGGCCCCGCCCCCGAAGAGGCTCCCCAGCAGGGTGAAGGGGCTCGTGGCGGCCTTGGAAAGGACGTTGAGCAGGGCCTTCCAGGCCGCGCCGCCCCAGTGGATATCGGGATCATCGAGGCTGCCGTCAACGGGCACTTCCATCTCGATGACGCCATGGCGATCCCGCAGCAGCGCGAGGGCCAGCTTCACGGGGATCCAAGTGGCGTCCTCGCTCTCCACTTGATCACCCAGGTAGAGCTGATCGAGCTTCGCTTGGGCCACGGCGCTGAGCTTGCGCTTTTGGATGTGCAGGCGAAGCGCCGCGCCCAGCTTGCCCTTCTGTAGGACGTAGCCCAGGTACTTGCGGCTGTAGGGGTCCAGATCGGTGAGTTCGGCGCCCTGCAGGCTCAGGCGCACGTCCGTGTCCTCGTCCGTGCGCAGGGGATAGGCCTTGCCCTCGATGCGAAGGGGGCCGACCCCACCCGCCTTTCCCGTGAACTTCACCTGGCTGCGGGCGCCCGGCGCGGAGCTGAGCTGGTCGTAAGTGCCCTCTAGTTCGCTGAGCAGGAGGGCCGCATTGGGGCTGAGGCTGCGATCGATGAAGCTGAGGCGGCCCTGGGACACCTGCATGAGGTTGATGCTGAGGGGGATGGGCGCGCCCTCCACCTTGGGGGTGGGCTGGATGGCCGCCGCCGTGGGCGCGGGGGCCTCGGGAAGGATCTTGAAGGCCCGGTTCACGTTCGTGGTGCCGTCCGCCGCCACCACGAGCCGGCCCTCGGGGGCGATCCAATCCAGGGTCTTCAGCTTCACCGATAACGGAGCGGTGGAGGCGTCGAGGCCCCGCAGCGCGAGCCGCTTCCACCGCAGGGCCACCTCGTGATCGCGGCCGTCGGCAGCTTCCATCCGATCGATCCAGACGTCGCCCGAATAGATCAAGCCATCCGCCTTCGTCCCGCTGAAATCCGCCCGGAGGCGGCCCTTCAAGCCCACGCGTCCCTGGTTGAAGCGCAGGTCGGTGGCGGGGGCCAGGTAGGGATCCACGGGCGGCAGGGCGATGCCCTCCACGTCCGCCTGAAGATCCGCGGCGGCGGCCATGGGCTTCACGGTGCCCTGGAAGCCTAGGCGGCCCGAATCCCCCAGCTTCGCGGCGAAGACGAGATTCGCGATTCCGGCGGGATCGAGGCTGAGGCCCTTGAGGGTGAGGTTCACGTCCCTCAGGGCGAGAGCCACGGGCCGGATCGTCAGGGCGTCCTCCCAGGCCACGGAGGCCTTTTCGAGGGCCAGCTCACCTACGGCGAGGGCCAGGGGCTTCGCCTCTGGATCCTTGGGCTTGGGTTTCACGCCCGGCGGCAGGGCCAGCAGGCGCGTCCAATTGAGGGTGCCATCGGCGCGGCGGGAGAGGCTGAGATCGGCGCCCTTGAGCGTCGCGCGGCCCAGGATCAGCTCGGGCTTCATCAGATCGCCCGTGAGGTCCTCCAGCGCCAATTCCGGCACCTTCAAGGCTTCGGCCCCACCCCGCTCCGCCACCACCAGATCCGCCACCGTGCCCGCGCCGCCCCGGAGGCGGAAGGCCGGCGCGGGCGCCAGCGTGAAGGCGTAGGGAAGCGTGAGATCCAAGCGGCCGGACCTAAGATCGAGGTTCACGGACTCATGGAGGTAGGGCGCGTACTTGGGCAGGAGCAGCTTCGCCACCTTCAACGTGCCCTCGGAGCTGAAGGGCTCGGCCACGAGGCTGCCCTCCCAGGCGATCCGCTCCCCCGCCTCCGTCCAGGCCTCGAAACGGCCGCCGCTGCGCGATCCCATCGAGGTCCGGAAATCCCGGAGGCTGAGGCTGAGGGGGCCGAGGCGGCTGCGGAAGGCCTCCTTGGGGCCGGCATCGGAGAAATCCACGGCGCCTTCCTGAAGCTGGAAGCGGTTCAGCGCCACGGTCCAGGGCCTGCCCGCGGGTTTAGCCGGGGCCTGGGCAGCACCCTCCGGCGCGGCCAAAAGATCCGCGAACTCCAGTTGACCGTTCTCATCAAGGGAGAGGACCAGGCGGGGCCGGTCCAGCTCCAGTTCCTTCAGCTCCGCCGTGCGCGCAAGCAGGGGCCAGAGCTCCGCGTTGGCATAAAGCCGGTCGCAGCTGATCCAAGGCGAACCGCGCCGGGAACGGATCTCCAACCCTTGGATCGTCACCGAGAGGACGAGCGGGTTCACCTTCACATTGGCGATCCGCGCCTCCCGATGAAGGGCCGCCGATATCCCCACCACGAGCTTGCGCTGCAGGATGCCCGGCAGCACGAGGAAACCGAACAGAGCATAGAGCGCATAGAGGCTGCCGAGGATCCGCAGAGGCCAGCGGAAGCGGCGAAGAAAGGTCCGGAGGAAGTCCATGAAGGCCATCTCCAACTATCGCACCCTGCAGGGCGAGTCTAGTTCAGCGAAGACGCGTTCGCGGCGCGGACCCGCTGCACCATTCGCTTGACGGCATCAAGGACGAGATCGGGCCGGTCATTCATGACTTTGTGGCTGCTCCCGTTGGCGAACACGGATTCCCGCAAGGGGGAGGCCGCGACGAAGTTCGCATGGGCACGGCGATTGGATTCCGCCTCCTCGGGGGTCTTCGTGAACGAATGTTCCGCGAGGATATCGATGACGGGGATATCGAGGGGGAAGGGCACTGCGCGTAGGCGCCGCGCGGTTTCCGGATAGGCCAGCATCACGGGGATCATCGTCGCCGCCAGCTTCGGGGCCACCTTCCTCAGCTGTTCAAATTGCGGCGTGTACTCCGCCAGCGTGCGGCCCACTTGGGCCTCGTCTTCAAATTCGGCCAGGGTGCCATCGACCAGGACGACGCCGGCCACCCGGGGATCATGGGCCGCCATCAGGGCGCTGATGAAGGCGCCATAGGAGTGGGCCACGAGCACGAGGGGGCCGCGAATCCCGCAGGCGCTGAGGGCCCGGGTGAGGGCCGCCGACTCGCCTTCGATCCGGTAGAGGCCCGGGTTGGGATCGCTCCGGCCCAGCCCGGCCCGGTCGTAGACCACCGTGCGCACCCCGAGCTTGCGGATCTCGGGTTCGATGGCTGCCCACACCGAGGCGTCGTTGGCGCCGCCGCTTTCAAAGACGACGGTGGGGTCCCCCGCGCCCGCCACCTGCATCCAAAGGCTGTATCCGCCCACGTCGATGCGACGAGGCGAAGGCGCCGGGATGGTACTGGCCTTCGAGGGCAGGGCGGCCTCCAGGCTAGGAGGCGCACCCCCAGGGGCCCGCGGCGCCGTCTGGGCGGAGGCCAGCCCCACTCCCGCGGACCCGAGGAGGGATGCCAAGAGCGCCACCAAGGGGCGGAGGTGAGCGGACGTCATGAGCTCTCCTAATCAGCGGGAATCCGCCAGCACGTGCGGGTGTCGGGGGCCGCGCATGGACATGCGGCCGTCGGTCGGAAATTCAGGGCAATTAGCGTGGAGTACTGGAGCGGGGATGAAGTGGTTTAGTGACTGAGGGCCAGTGATCAAAGGGCGAATTCACCACGAAGACCTCGAAGACCTCGAAGACCACAAAGAAAAGCTGGAACGCGAATGGCGCGAATCAAGCGCCAATGCTCGCGAATGCCCCCTTGGGCTGTATGGCAGGCCATCCGGACCTCCGGTCCCAGGTCCAGCGAGCTGGACCTGCTTGCCCGGGCGGCACTGGGAGGGCCTTGAAGGGCCCGCCCGGTGCCGCCCGGGCAAGGGATGGCGAGCCTGGGTCGGCGCCCCTTCGTGGTCTTCGTGTCTTCGTGGTTCTTTCCCTTTCCGAATACCTAGGTCCGGCCTATCGTCATCGTCGATTCCACCTGGAGGTCCCATGCCGCTGCCGCTGATGTTCCTGCTCCAGGCTCCGGCCCCCCTGCCCTCCGTGGCCCTCCCCCCGGGATTGGATCGCGTCCTCCGCGATTACGAGCGGGCCTGGGGGGCCCATGACGCCGCGGCCCTGGCGGACCTCTTCACGGAGGATGGCTTCGTCCTCTCCGTGGATCGCCCACCCGTTCGAGGCCGGCAAGCCATCCGCGAGGCCTATGCGAAATCTGGAGGACCCCTCTCCCTGCGGGCCCTGGCCTTCCACGCCGAGGGCACCCTTGCCGTCATCTTCGGCGCCTTCGCCACGAAGCCCGACCCACCCGACACGGGCAAGTTCACGCTCACCCTTCGCCTCGGGGCCGACGGGCGATGGCGCATCTTCAGCGATATGGACAACGGGTCTACGCCGCGACCCCGCCCGGCCTCGCCCGCCGCCGCCCTCGTCGCCGCCGCCCGGGCCCAGATCGGCGTGACCCGCCGCTACGACCCCCGTTACCGGCGCATCCCCTACCCCGGGGGAGAGGTTCCCCTCGACGGCGGCGTCTGCACCGATGTGCTCATCCGCGCCTATCGCGCCTTCGGGATCGATCTCCAGGTACTCGTCCACCAGGATATGCGGGCCGCCTGGGACGCCTACCCCAAAGATTGGGGGCTGAAGAGGCCCGATCCGAACATCGATCACCGGCGCGTGCCGAACCTCGCCACCTTCTTCGGGCGCCACGGCGAACGACGGCCCGCCTCCCGCGATGCCAAGGACTTCGTCCCGGGCGATATCGTCGTTTGGCGCCTGCCCTCCGGAGTGCCCCACATCGGTTTGGTTTCGGATCGCCGCAACGCCTTGGGCGTGCCCTTCGTCCTCCACAACATCGGCTGGGGCACCCAGGAGCAGGATCGCCTCTTCGCCTACACGCTGACGGGCCACTACCGCTACCTCCCAACAGGCGCTCAGGCGGCGTCCCACCCGCCCAAGGCCGAGTAGGGCTCCGCCTCTCCAGCCTCCTTCACCATGTCCAAGGGGACCGGCACCAGAACCTCCGGCAGCATCGTCGTCCGATCCTTCCCCTCCTTGCCTTGGATCACCTTGCCAAGCCCGGGCAGATCCACGTTCAGCACGTGTTTTCACCGGCCCTCACCGGCAAAAAATCCTAACCCGAATGAAAACCCGGCTTTCTTCGGCTCGAAACCTCGCCCTGCATTCGAAATAAATTTTGCCGGTGAGGGTCAGTGAGAACGGTGAGAAAGCGTTCTCGCCCACTTGAGTGAAGTGCATAGCCACCTTGAAGGATCCGGGCGCCCCTGACCCCAGGCACAATGGCCAGATGAAAACCACACTCCCCGGCGTGCGCGCATGAGCCCTTCGATGCCCCAGGTGCCCCAGGTGCCCCTCCTCACGGCCCGCCTCAGCCTCCGCCCGCTGACCCTGGACGATGCCCCCTTCATCTTGGCCTTGCTCAATGAGCCCTCTTTCCTCGAACACATCGGCGACAAGGGCGCGCACGATCTGGAAGGCGCCCGGGTCTACCTGGCCTCGGGCCCCTTGGACAGCTACGCCCGCCACGGCCTGGGCCTCCTGCACGTGGGCCTGCGGGAAGGGGACACCTCCATCGGCATCTGCGGCCTGCTGAGGCGGCCCGGCGTCCTGGAGGATCCCGACGTGGGCCTCGCTTTCCTCCCCGCCTACTGGGGGGGCGGCTACGCCCTGGAGGCCGCCGAGGCCGTGATGGCCTGGGGCCACGAAACGCTCGGCCTACGAAGGATCCTGGCCATCACATCCCCACAAAATGCGCGATCCATCCGCCTGCTGGAAAAGCTGGGCCTTACGCGGGAGGGCCTCGTGAAGCTGTATGCGGAGGACCCGGAAGATCTGCTCTTCAGCCGGGTTTACGGAGGCTCCTGATGGACATCCTCTTCGACTTCCCCATCGCCGCCGCGCCGGATCGCGTTTTCCAGGCCGTGAGCTCGCCAACGGGGTTGGATGCCTGGTGGACGGCCCGCAGCGCCGGAACCCCCCGTGCGGGAGAGGTATACGCGCTGTGGTTTCCCGAAGACTACGACTGGCGGGCGCGCGTCCTCCGGGCGGAGCCGGAGCGGGCCTTCGAGCTGCAGCTCACGGAGGCCCTGCCCGAATGGGTGGGCACGCGGGTGGGCTTCGAGTTGGAAGCCGCCGAGGGGGGCACCCACCTCCGCTTCCACCACGCGGGCTGGGCCGGGGCCACGGATCACTACCGCACCTCCGCCTACTGCTGGGCCCTCTACCTCCGCCTCTTGGCGCGCTACGTGACGAAGGGGGAGGTTTCCCCTTACGAGGCGCGGCTCGACGCTTGAAGCTCCGGGCCCCTCTCAGATCGCCCGGAAGAGCGTGAACACGCGCACCTCGGCGGCGCCGGATTGGAGGGCCTGAGCGCAGCGCAGCAGGCTCGTGCCCGTCGTCCACACGTCGTCCACGAGGAGGATCCGCTTCCCCGCCAGGGCGGCGGGATCCGTGAGCCGGAAGGCCTTGCGGGGCAGACGGCGGCGGACGCTCTCCGTGCGCTCCGCCTGGGCGGGCGCGCCCCAGGCCTTGCACAAGGGGCTGAGCATGGGAAGGCCCGCACGCCGGGCGATCAACTCCGCGACGTCCCGGGCCAGATCGAAGCCCCGTCGCCAGCTGCGCCAAGGATGGGTGGGCACGGGCACGCACGCGTCGCACTCGCCCAGCCAGGGGGGCAGCGGGGCTTCCCCCGCCCGGCGCAACAGGGCCGCCCGCCAGCCCAAGTCGCCCTGCTTGAGGCCCGGCAGCAGCAGCGCCCCCAGGGGTGGGCGTCCGCCGTGGTAATCCCACAAGGCATCGCCGCGATCCCAGGCCACGGGATCTGGGCAGGCGGCCTCCAGATGCGGCAGCGCACATCGGGGGCAGCGATCCTGATCCAGCGGGACGAGCCCCTCCCAGCACCGGGCGCACAGCCCCGCCTCGCCGCCCTTGCCCACGGGGTGAAGGCAGCCCCGGCAAACAAAAAGCTCCCCGGCGAGGCCGGGGAGCGTGAAGCGCAACCGCATGGAGCTAGGCGTTGCGGAGCTTGCTGTGCTTCTGGCCGTAGCCGAAGTAGATCACGAAGCCGATGGCGAGCCAGATGATGAGGCGGAGCCAGGTGTCGTGGGGCAAGCCGCTCATCACCCAGGCGCAGGAGCCCGCGCCGGCCAGACCGATGGCCCACGCACCGGCCATGCCGCCGGGCACCTTGAAGGGGCGCTCGATCTCGGGGTTGTTCACCCGGAGGATGGGCACGCCGATGCAGACGAGCACGAAGGCCAGCAGGGTGCCGATGGACACCAATTCGCCCACAAGGCTCATGGGCATGATGCCGCCGCAGAGGGCCACGAAGATGCCCGTCATCACGGTGGCGATGTGCGGGGTGCCGAACTTGGGATGGGCCGTGCCGAACCAGGGAAGGAGGCCATCCTTGCTCATGGCGTAAAAGACGCGGGTCTGGCCCATCATCATCACGAGGATCACGGAGGTCAGTCCGCTGATGGCGCCAAGCTTGATCACGAAGGTGAAGATCTTCTGGGCATAGGGCGTCCAGCCCCGCAGCTCCACGATGCGATCGATGCCCACGGCGATGGGATCGGGCACGCCGAGCTGTTTGTAGGGCACCACGCCCGTGAGCACCAGCGCCACGAGGATGTAGAGGATGGTGCAGATGACGAGGGAGGCCATGATGCCGATGGGCAGATCGCGCTTGGGATTCTTCGCCTCCTGGGCCGTGGTGCTCACGGCATCGAAACCGATGTAGGCGAAGAAGACGACGCCGGCCCCCGTGAGGACGCCGCCTTTGAGCCAGCCAAAGCGGTTGGCGCCATCCACGACTTCCTGGACGGGCACGAGGGAGGTCAGCGCGCCGCCGGCGGGATTCACATGGAGGTTGGAGCCGCTGATCATGCTGATGCCCAGCGCGATGAAGACGATCACGATCGTGACCTTGATGATCACGATGACGTTGTTCACCGAGGCGCTTTCCTTGATCCCCTTGTAGAGGATGGAGGCCACCACGAGGGCGATGACGGAGGCCGGCACGTTCCACACGCCATGGACGCTGCTGCCGTCATTCAGGATCACCTGCTCCCAGGGGCCCTTGGTGAGGCGGATGAGGGCGTCGGGCAGATTGATGCCGAGGGTCTTGTGCAGGATGGAGTAGAGGTAGCCGGACCAGGCGGCGCTCACGGTGACGGCGCCGAAGGCGTATTCCAGCACCAAGTCCCAGCCGATGATCCAGGCGATGAACTCGCCCATGGTGGCGTAGGAGTAGGCATAGGCGCTGCCGGCCACGGGGATCATGGCGGCCATTTCGGCGTAGCAGAGGCCGGCGAAGGCGCAGAGGATGCCGCCGATGACGAAGCTGTACACGATGCCGGGGCCCGCGTAATAGGCCGCGGCCGTGCCCGTGAGGGAAAAGATGCCGGCGCCGATGATGGCGCCGATGCCCAGCATGGTCAGGTTGAAGGCGCCGAGGTGGCGCTTGAGGGTGCCGCCTCCATGCCCGCCTTCACCGGCGTTGGGGTCGTTGGCGTCGGCGATGAGCCGGGCCAGATCCTTTTTGACGAACAAACCACCCATGGAGGAGCCTCCGGAACCAGATCGCTGGATTTTGGCAATGGCCCCACTGTAACAGGCCCGTCATGGGCCTTGAATCCTTCAGGGGCGAGGTGTGGGGCCTGCCGGGCCCGATCCAGGAGGCGCCTGGGGTCGGGTGGGAGGATCCCGTTGCTCTAAGCTGTAGTTTTCCAAGGATGCCCATGACGCCCGGCCTCTGGAACGATCTGAGCCCCTCCCGCCGCTGCCAGTGGGTGGACCTCCTCCGGGGCCTGGCCGTCATCGTGATGATCGAGGTCCACGTGGTGAACACGTGGCTGCGCCTGGATCTGCGGCCCGAGTGGCTCAACTACGTGAACGGGCTGGTGGCCCCCAGCTTCCTCCTCTGCGCGGGCTTCGCGCTCGTGCTCTCCACCTTCCGGGCCGACGGCACCCTCCGCCCCTTCTGGCCCGACACGGCCAGGCGCCTGGGGTTCATCCTCCTCTGCGCCTACCTCCTCCACGCCCCGGGCCTGACTCTGGCCGAGTGGACCGTCCTGGGGACGCCCGCGAAGATGCGGGAGCTGTTCAAGATCGACGTGCTGCAGTGCACGGTCTACAGCCTGCTCCTGCTCCAGATGATCGCCCGCACCCTGGGCACGGCCCGGCGCTTCACGGTGGCGGCCCTGGCCCTCGCGCTATTCGTGGCCCTCGTCAGTCCCACCCTGTGGATCAAGGGCGTGGGCGAAGGGGTGTGGCTGCCCCTGCGGGGCCTCCTCAACGGCAACGACCACCACGGCCTCAAGGCCCTCTTCCCCCTCTTCCCCTGGCTCGCCTTCGTGAGCTTCGGCGCCTTCCTGGGCGGGGCCTACCGCTTCTTCAGGGCGGAGGTCATCGGCGACGCCGGGGATCCCCGGGCCCGTTGGACGGAGGCCCGCTTCCTCTCGACCCTCCTCGGCGTGGGCCTCGCCCTCCTGCTCTGGGGCTACTGGCGCAAGCACGGCTGGATCTGGGGCGGCACCTGGAAGCAGACGGCGGGCGGCACCTGGCTGCTGAACGGCTTCACGTGGAGCGAACTGACGAGCCTGCACAACACGACGCTGCCCTCCATCGCCGAGCGCCTGGGCTGGATCTGCATGGGCGGCGCGGCCCTGGGCCTGCTGGAGCCCCTGCGCCCCAAGCTGCCCGGACCGAACCCCGTGGAGGCCGCGGGCCGCGAAAGCCTGCTCCTCTACATGCTCCATCTGAACCTCATCTATGGGGTGCTGATGACGGCCTTCGTCATCGGCCGCACGGGCTGGGACTGGAACACCCAAGGCTGGGCCATCACCACCGGCCTCGCGGCCGCCATCATCGGGCTCAGCCTCTGGGCGGGCGTCGCATGGCAGCGCATGCGCCAGACCCACGACCGCATGCGCGCCTGGCAGCGGGCGGGCCTCGCCGTGCTGGCCCTCAACTTCATCGCCGGCGGCTGGCTCACCTTCCGGTTCCTTCTCCATAGCCCGGAGCTGGCGCGGGAACCCTACCATTTCCTCAACGCGGCACGGGAGCGGAAGGGGCTGAAACCCACGCCGGATGGGCTGCCGCGGGATCCGGAGGAGGTGTTCCGGGAAGAGGAGAGGCTGGGGCGGGTGGTGACGCCGGAGGCCAGGGCGAAACGGGCGGAGCAGATCCGGGCGCGGTAGGGTTCGACCCGGCGAGGCAGAGGGGCTGAACGCGGAGTGCGCGGAGGGGCGCGGAGGACGTGGAGAAAAGCCGAGAAAAACCGAGAAAAACCGAGAAAAGCCTAGAAAAAGCGGAACGCAGAAGACGCCGAAGTACGCAGAAACCGCAGAAGGGAGTTCGACCCATCCGGGCTTCCGGCCTCCTGAATCGGGCCGGGGCCCGTGACAGCCTTCGAGGGCCGTCCAGGGCCCCGGCCCGATTCATGGTCCGCGTTCGCAGACCATGGCGCGAAGCGCCAGGAGGCCTTCTCCCGGGAGTCCTGCATTTTTCTGCGTCTTCTGCGTGTTTCTGCGCCTTCTGCGTTCCGCTTTTCCTCAATCTTTTCTCCGCGCCCTCCGCGCCCCTCCGCGCACTCCGCGTTCAGCCTTTCCTCCCTTCCCGCTAAACTGCCCCCGTGGACCTCACCCCCAGTACCCCGACCTGGCTCATCGCCCTTCTCATCGGTCTGCTCCTCTACCGGAGCGCGCTGGCGATCATGCTGGGGGCCCACCACGCGCTGCCGAGCTTGCAGCGGCGGAGGATGCTGGAGGAGGAATCCATCCGGGATCCGGAGCTGGCCGCCCTGTTGGAGCGCCCCCACGTGCTGGGCATGGGGCTCTCCCTCGTCACCCAATTCCTGCTGGTGGTCCTGCTGGTGCTCAGCTGGCCCCTGAAGCCCGCCATCCCCGGCGGCTGGGCGAGCCTCGCGGCCCTCACCCTCACCTTCCTGTGGGGTCTGGACATGGCCCTGCCGACGCTCCTCACGGCCCAGGAGCCCGGCCTCTGGCTATCGCGGCTGTGGCCTCTCTATGCCCCCATCCACCCCCTCTTCGACCTCCTCGTGTCGCCCCTGGCCCGGCGCTTGGAGCGGCGTCGCGCCGAAGCCGAGAAGGCCCGGGACGGGGAGGACGAACCCGCCGATGAGAACGCCGTGACGGCCCTCATCGAAGAGGGCGAGGCCGAGGGCATCCTCGAAGAATCCGATTCCGAGCTGATCCGCAACGTGGTGAGCTTCGGAGACACCGTGGTGCGGGAGGTGATGACCCCCCGCACCCGCATCAAGGCCCTCAGCGGCGAGGCCACCGTGCCCGAGGCCTGGCAGGCCTTCATGACGAGCCGCCACGCCCGCCTGCCCGTGTTCGACGGCGCCATCGACCACACCCTGGGCCTGTTGCTGCTCAAGGATCTCATGCAGCTGCCGGACCAGGATCCCCGCCTCGCCAAGGATCTATGCAAGCCGGCCCTCTTCGTGCCCGAGAGCAAACCCGTCTCCGAACTCATGAAGGAAATGCAGCGGCAGCGGGCCCAGCTGGCGATGGTGGTGGATGAGTTCGGGGCCGTCTCCGGCCTCGTCGCCATGGAGGATCTGCTGGAGGAGGTCTTCGGCGAGATCCGCGACGAGCACGAGGGCGCCATGGAGATCCAGGCCCTGGCCGACGGCAGCCTCCTCGTGAACGGCCAGGCCCACGTGGAGGACGTGTCCGCGCCCCTGCACCTGACCTGGGAGCACGAGGGATTCGACACGGTGGGCGGTCTCGTCATGGCCCGCCTGGGCCGCGTGCCCAAGCCCCAGGATCGCGTGGCCGTGGAGGGCGCCACCCTCACGGTGCTGCGCATGGAGGGCACTCGCATCCTCCAAGTGAAGGTGGAACCCGTCCGGTAATCGGGCCACCTCACCCGTTCGCCGGGAGGCCCGCCCCGCTCGCCGGAATCGCGCCGGCCGGATGTGGGCGGGCGCATGATGGACGCAGATCCCCACTCCTGGAGGAACACCGTGTCCGAGAATCCCTACACCAAGCCCGAAGCCCCCCTCTACGGAGGCGGCGCAGGCGCCCCAGCCCCCGCTCCTCCCAGCCTGATGGACCAATTGACGGGCGTGTTCACGGAGCCCACGGCCCTCTTCCAACAGCTGCGCAAGACCCCGAGCTGGGTAGGTGCCATGCTGCTCGTCTTCGGTCTCGCCCTCGTCGTGACCATCCTCTGGTCCACGAAGGTGGACGTGGATGCCATGATCCGCCCGGCCCTGGAGGCCAATCCCAAGGTGCCCGCCGAACAGATCGACAAGATCATCGAGATGCAGGGCAAGTTCATTCCCATCTTCGCCCCCATCATGGTCCTCTTCATCATGGGCTTCGTCACGGCCGTGCCCGCTCTCGTCTTCTTCCTGCTGGGCAAGTCCAACGCCGAAGGGGAAGCGCCCACCTACCTGCAGGCCCTCTCCGCCACGGCCGTGCCCAACCTCTTCATCCTGCCTCAGCAGCTGATCATCGCCATCCTCGTGCTGCTCCGCCCCGTGGGCGGCGCCACGGCGGACAAGCTCAGCCCCACGAGCCTGGGCTACTTCCTCACGGTGGAAAGCCCCAAGCTGGGCGCCCTCCTGCGCCACATCGATCCCTTCTTCATCGGCGTCTACGTCCTGACCTTCCTCGCCCTGCGCCACCTCCTGTGCCTCAAGCCGGGCGCCGCCTGGGCGGGCACCCTGATCTGCCTCATCACCACCCTGGCCATGCGGGTCCTGGGAGCGAATTAAATGCAGATGAAGCAACGCAACCTCCTCCTCGTCGGAGGCGCCTGTCTCGTCCTATTGATTCTCGCCGTGGCCCTGAAGGGCCCCCAGGACGATTCCGATCGCTACGCCTGGGATAAGGTCCTCCGCGGCGATATCCGCGAGACCCTCACGGCTTCGGGGGAAGTCCGGGCCAAGGTGCAGATCAACGTCGGCACCACCGTCATGGGCGAGATCAAGCAGTTGCACGTGGTGGATGGGCAGGACGTCCGCAAGGGCGACGTGCTCGTCTCCATCGATCCGGAGCGGCTGAAGCAGGCCCTCCTCCAGGGCCAGGCCGGCCTGGATGCCATCCGCAAGGAGAGCGAGCGCCTGGAAGCGTCCCGCAAGCGCAGCGTCGAGTCCTTCGCCCGCATGGAGTCCCTCTTCAAGCAGAGGCTCCTCAGCGACGAGGACTTCCGCCAGGCGAAGCTGGCCCGGGAGAGCTCCGAGCTGGCCGCCGCCGCCTCCCGGGCCAACGTGGCGCAGAGCGAAGCCAGCGTCGCCGGACTGCGGGACGGCCTCGCCAAGAGCACGCTGCGGGCCCCCATCAGCGGCCGCGTGACGAGCCTCAAGGCGGAAATGGGCGAGACGGCCATCCCCGGCACCTCCAACCTGCCGGGCGCCACGCTCATGGTGATCAGCGATATGAGCAAGCTCATGGCCGAGGTGAAGGTGAGCGAAGGTGAAGTCGTGCGCACGAAGGTGGGCCAGACGGCCCAGGTGGCCGTGGAGGCCCTGCCGGGCCGCGTGTTCCCTGGCACCGTGGCGGAAGTGGCCACGGGCGCGGAAAAGACGGGGCAGGACGCCAACCTCTACAAGGTGAAGGTGATGCTCGATATGAAGGCGGAGGATATCGCCAAGCTGCGCCCCGGCATGAGCGCCCGGGCCGTGATCCTCACGAGCGAAGCCAAGGGCGTGCTGCAGGTGCCCCTCCAGGCCGTGCTCGAGCGCGAAGGCAGCTTGGAAGAGGCCAAGCAGAAGGGCCTCCTCGCCCCCGCCACCCGCACCATCGTCATGGTGGCCAAGGGCGGCAAAGCCCAGGAGCGGGAGGTCCGCACGGGCATCGCCAGCACCCAGTTCATCCAGGTGCTCGACGGCGTCGCCGAAGGCGACCAGGTGCTCACGGGCCCCCTGCGCAAGCTCAAGGATCTGAAAGACAAGGCCTCCCTGCAGCTGAAGGCCCGCAGCGACGCGGAGTTGGCGAAGACGCAAGCCAAGGAGAAGAAGTGAGCATGGACGTCCGGGAGCCCCTCGTCGCGGCGCTGAAGAGCCTGCGGGCGAACAAGCTGCGCTCGGGCCTCACCACGCTGGGCATCATCATCGGCGTGGCCGCCGTGATCATCGTCGTGAGCCTCATCCAGG
>CAYWDR010000010.1:0-31027 GCA_964457075.1 uncultured Solibacteraceae bacterium | reverse complement strand
CGGGCGCTCCGCGCCCGCAACTAATAATTCCATTGCGGGGCTCCGCCCCGCCTCCATTTCACCCGAAGCCCGGAGCCCGGAGCCCGGAGCCCCTTTTAGGACGCCCTCACCACCCGCTCGAACACCCTCGCCTCGACGAAGAGATCCAGCAGCACTCGATCCAGATGGCCGCCCCGGGCCTCCTCATCCAGGATCAAGAGGCTCTTCTCCAGCGGCACGGCGCCCTTGTAGGGGCGGTCCCGGGCCGTGAGCGCGTCGAAGACGTCGCTGATGGCCATGGCCTTGCTCTGGACGGGAATCTCCTTCTCCGCCAGCTTCCGGGGGTATCCGGTGCCGGTGAGCCGCTCGTGGTGCGCGTAGGCGATCTCGGGCACGCCGCCCAGATCCTTGGTCCATGGAATCTGCTGGAGGAAGCGGAAGGTGTGGGTGACGTGGCTCTCGATCTCCAGCCGCTCCTCCTCGGAAAGGCTGCCCCGGCGGATGTTGAGGCAGGCGAGATCCTTGGGATCCACCAGCGCCTTGCGGCTGCCATCCCAGTGGCCGTAGTCGAGGCTTCCAAGCAACCCCAGGCCGTCCGCCGTTTCCTGGGCGAGGACTGTGGGTTCGTTGCTCTGCAGGACGAGGCGGATGAGCCGCTCGGAATCCTCGGCCCGCCCCTTCAGGATCCGCTCCCAGGCCGCTGAATCAAAGGGTTCGCCCCTGCCCCAGGCCTGCTCCATGAGGACGAGGGCATCCTCCAGCTGCCGCTGGCGCAACCGCTGCAGGATCACTTCGAGCTTCTCGGGTTGCAGTTTCTTGGCCTTCACGAGCACCTGCTCCCGCACGCCCACCTTGCCGAAGTCGTGGAGGAGGCTTGCGTAACGCACCTCCCGCAGCTGGCGGTCCGAAAAGTAGAGCTCGCCATAGAGGCCGTTGGGCGTGGCGTTCACGGCCTCGGCCAGGCCCACCGTGAGTTCCGCCACCCGGCCGGAGTGGCCGGAGGTGACGGGATCCCGGGCCTCGATGGCCGTGACGGAGGCGTTCACGAAGCCCTCGAAGAGCACCTCGATCTCCTCCCGCAGCTGGGCGTTGCGCACGGCCACGCCCGCCTGCCCGGCGAGGCTGATGGCGAGATCCTGGTGCTCCTTCTCGAAGGGGACGACCTTCGGTTGCAGCCCCTCGGCCTCCACCCGGTTGATGAACTGGAGCACCCCCAGCATGCGCCCCTCGGTGTCCTGCATGGGCACCACGAGCATCGACTGGGTACGGTACCCCGCCTGCTTATCGAAGGCGTCGCTGAATCCATAGGGCGATCCCGCGGGGATCTCGTACACGTCCTCAAGGTTGAGGGTCTGCCCCGTGGAGGCCACGAACCCGGCGAGGGTGCTGGGATTGATGGGCATCTTGAAGCGGTGGAAGGGCAGGCTCAGCTTGGCGTTTTGCGTGTGGGCGAAGAGGAGTTCCTGGGGTTCATCCCCCTCGACGAGGTAGATCGAACCCGCCCCCGCGGAGAGGAGCTCCCGGCCCAGGCGCAAGATCAGATCCAGCAGGCGGCCCAGGTTCTGCTCACTGGCCAGGGCCCTCCCGACCTCGTTCAAGCGGTCCATATGGGTTTGATCCTTGACCCGCTCCCAGCCGGCGTTCACGAGGGCCACGGCCCCTTCCACGCCCGGCCAGACGGGGCACGCCGCGAGGCGCCCCTCTCCCGGGCAGCCGATCACGACGTCCGCCTCGGGCCCCTCGGCCCAGATCATGCTGCGCCGGATCTCCCTCCGGACCTGGTCGAGGAGGGTGTTACGGTGCTCTGGGGGGATCAGGACCGTGAAGCGCAAGGAAGGCTCCCGTTCGGGGAAGGGTAAGGCCCAGCCAGCCTATCGGAATTCGCCTGCCCCCACCATGAGTTGGCGCGGGGTCGTGGAGCGCCTCGCCTGGGGAGGGCTCGGACTGGCCTCCGCCGAGGATGGCCGGCGGATCCTGCTTCGGGCCCCCCTGGCCCTCTTTCCTGGCGAGGAAGTGGAGGCGGAGCTGCGCTGGAAGCCCCGCCATGCCGAAGGCACCGTCACGCGCTGGATCCGCAAGGATGCCCACCGGGTCGAGGCCGCCTGCCCCGTGGCCCAGGCCTGCGGCGGCTGCGATCTATGGGAGGCCGGCCACAGGGAGGGCGAGCTCAAGGCCCTCATGGTGGCCGACCTTCTGGGCCGCCAGCTCCCGAACCAGCCCTACCGCTTCCACCCCGCGCCGGCCGGCGCCCGTCGGCATCGCATCCAGCTGCACTGGGATGGAACGTCCCTGGGCTACCACCGCCGCGGAAGCCACGCCCTCGTGGCCGTCACAAGGTGCCCCGCCGCCGCCGACCCCCTCTCCCAGGCCATCCCCCGACTCATCGAAGCCCTGGAAGCCCGCATCGTGCCAGGCCGGGCCCAGCGTTGGGAGCTGGTCACGGGCACCCCGGCCGGTGAAGTCCGCGCCGTGGACGAGCAGGGCCGGGCCTGGCTCCTTGAGCCCGATGGCTGGCACAAGGACTCCCGTCCCGTGACCCACGATTTCGGCGGTCTTCGCCTCGCCCAGGATGCCGGGGCCTTCTTCCAGGTCTCTCCGGCCTGGGCCCACCAAGCCTTCTCCGAGGTGCTGGGCGGATGGGATCTTCGCGGTGGCACCCTCTTCGACCTTTACGGCGGCGTGGGGTTCTTCTCGGGCCTCCTTGGGAATCGATTCGAACGCCGCGTGCTCGTGGAGGGTTTCGACCCCGCCGTGGATCGCGCTCGAGCGAACCTGGAGGCCTTGGGGCTACCCGCCGAATGCCATGCCTCCGACGTGACGGCATGGTGCCCGGAGGCCCTCGGCGGAGCCGGTGACCTCATCCTCCTCGATCCACCCCGGGCGGGCCTGGACGAGGTCCTGGCCACGAAGCTCCTCGCCTCCAAGGCCGGCGGATTGATCCTCATCGGCTGCGATGGCGCCCCCTTCTGCCGGGATCTCCAACGCCTCGCTCCCGCCTGGGCCATCCAGGATCTGCACGCCCTGGATCTATTCCCCCTCACCGCCCACGTTGAGTTCATCGCCCTGTTGAGGCCGCGCCCCCTCACGGATTGACGGGAATCTCCAGGCGGAAGGAGGTGCCCCTGCCGGGCGCGCTCTCGATTTGGATCCGGCCTCCCAGCTTCTCGAGGATCGACTTCACGCTCGCGAGCCCCAGCCCCGTGCCCCGGCCCTCCCCCTTCGTCGTGAAGAAGGGTTCACCCAGGCGCGCCACGACCTCGGGAGGCATGCCGATGCCATCATCCTCCACCGTGAGCCTCACGCCATCCGGATGAACGGCCTGGCACCGCACCTGGATTCGGCCGCCCTCGGGAAGCGCATCTCGGGCGTTCAGCACCAGATTCGCCACCATCTGATCCAGCTGGGTGGGATCCGCCTCCATCCAGGCGGGTTCCGCCCCGAGGTCCAGCTCCAGCTTCACCTTGGGCGGCAGGGCGGCCCGCAGCAGCCCGCCCAGCCGGCGGAGGCGCTCGCCGGCTTCGAATCGTTCCACTTGGCCCTTGCGGGCCCGGCCATAGCTCATGAGCTGGGCCGTCAGGGCTCCGGCCCGGATGGAGGCTTCCTTCACCCGGATGACGTGGTTGACGGAGGGAATCCGGCCCTCCTCCATCTCCATCTCGCATAGCTCCGCGTAGTTATGGATCACGGCGAGGAGGTTATTCAAGTCATGGGCCAGACCGGCCCCCAGGCTCGCCATGGCGTTCATCCGTTCAAGCCCCTGCAGCAGCTGCTGGCTTTGGCGAAGGGCCTCCTCGGTGCGGATCCGCTCCAGCTCCAGCCCGGCGCGGGCGCTGAACACGGAGAGGAGATCCAACATCCCCGGATGGGGGGAGAGGGGTTCGCGGCTCATCACGCAAAGGATCCCCAGCGGCCGGCCATGGCTGTCCACGAGGGAGCTCCCTAAATAACCCTCGATGCCCAGCTCCGCGAGCATGGCGTCCGCGGGGTAGCGGTTGCGGACGCCTCGGGGATGGAGGCAGATCCTGGCCTGGATCACGTCATCGCACGGGGTTCCTCGAAGGTCGTAGCGCACCTCCTCTCCCAAGCTCCCCTCGGCGCTGAAGGCCAGGGTACGCACCTGCTCCCCGCCTGCGAGCTCCCCGGCGAGGGCGAAGGGCGCATCGAAGGCGGCGGCGAGGTGGACCACCAAGGCCTGGAAGAAGGCCGTGCCTGAGAGGTTCGACGCCCCCAGGCGCAGATGTTCCAGGACAGGCTCCAGTCCGGCTTGGAAAGTCAGTGATGGCACGCGGCTCCTCGCCTTAGAATCCAGGTAGGAAGAGGAGCGTAGTTCCCATGGAGGCCCTAGGCCGTCACATGTTGGTCGAGTTCACGGGATGTGACGAGGGTCGCCTGGCGGACCTGGAGCTCATCACGGAGGCCATGCTGCGCGCCGCCCGGGAATCGGGGGCCACGATCCTCACCCACCGATTCCACCGCTTCGCCGGCCCCCAGGGCGGCCAGGGCATCAGCGGGGCCGTGATCATCAGCGAGAGCCACCTGGCCATCCACACCTGGCCCGGGCACGCCTACGCGGCCGTGGACCTATTCACGTGCGGGGAGAACGTGGATCCGGCCCGGGCCCATGCCGTGCTTCGAGAGGCCCTGGGCGCCCGGGTGGACCACACGCGCATCCTCGATCGGGGACCCCAGCGGGCCGGCGTGCCGTGATGGCCCGCCCCCTTCTGCTCCTTGCCGGCGTGGCCAGCCTCATCCTCGCCCTGCTGGGGATGCTGCTCCCGCTGCTGCCCGCCACGCCGTTCCTCCTGCTCTCCGCGGCCTGCTTCGCGCGCTCCTCGACGCGGCTTCACCGGTGGCTGCTCTCCCATCCAAGGCTCGGGCCCTTCATCTCCGATTGGGAACGGGGCGGGGCCATCCGGCCCTCGGCCAAGCGAGGGGCCACCCTGCTGATCCTCGCCACGGGAAGCAGCAGTCTCCTGCTCGTGACGGCGCCCGGCTGGGCCAAGGGCGGCCTGCTGCTCACCTTCCTGTGCGTGCTCACCTTCATCTGGACCCGGCCATCCAGCCCCTGCGCGGAGCCGGCGGATCCGGCCGCACCCTCCGAGGCCCCAGAGGCCTGAGGCCTACTCCAGCCCCAGATCCAGCTGCCGCGATAGGGGGAGACCCCGCTCCAAGTTCAGTAGGAAGGCCTTCTTATCTTTGCCGCCGGCGTAGCCCGTCAGGCTTCCATCGCTGCCCACCACGCGGTGGCAGGGCACGAGGATGGCGATGGGATTGGCCCCGTTGGCCGCCGCCACGGCCCGGGTGGCCTTTTCATCACCCAGCCGCTTGGCCAAGTCCAGATAGCTGATCGTCTGCCCGTAGGGGATCTTCACCAGCTCGTCCCACACCCGCATTTGGAATTCGGTCCCTTCCGGAGCGATCGGCACCGTGAACGTGCGCAAGTTGCCACCCCAGTAGGCCTCCATCTGCATGCGCAGGAAACGCCAGGCCTCCCGCTGCTCCTTCGGCGCGAGCGGGCTGGTCTTCCGCGGATCCAGCCCCCCGAATTCGAGTTGGCGCAGTTTCCCGCGGCCGTCGAAGGCGGCGTGCATGGGCCCCAGCGGCCCATCCAGTTCGTAGAACCAAAGCATGCGGAATGATAGAGCGCGCCAGGCGGAATGGATAGGACGGCCATCCCGCCGGCGACAAGCTCCGCCCAGATACACTGATTCCAGCTATCCAGCGCTCCCCCGGAGCGCTGTCCCATTCAGGCGCCGAGCGCCTTCATGGAACTGGAACCTTAATGGCCGAACGTCCCTTTCGCCTCAGCATCATCGACTACCTCAACGCCGCCCCCCTGAACCACGGGTTCAAGCAGGGCCTGGGGTGGGATCGCTTCCACCTGAAGTTCCACTACCCCTCCGTCTGCGCCGACCGCCTCCGGGATGGGGAGGTGGACGCGGGCCTCATCAGCTCCATCGAGTACCTGCGCATCCCCGGCCTCCGCATCGTGCCGGGCCTCTGCATCGCCAGCCCCAAGCGGGTGCGCTCCGTGATGATCCTCTCCAAGGTGCCGCCGGAACAGATCCGCAGCCTGGCCCTGGATACCTCCAGCCGCACCTCCGTGGTGCTGGGCCAGCTCCTCCTCCGGGAACGCTACGGCGTGAGCCCCGAGACCGCCGACTTCGGTCCGGATCTCGCCGCCATGCTGGAGGCCCACGACGCCGCCCTGATCATCGGCGACGCCGCCATGCGCAGCCCCAAGGAGGGCCTCTACGTACTGGATCTCGCCGAGGAATGGCACGCCTGGACGGGCCTCCCCTTCGTCTTCGCCCTCTGGGCCGTCCGCGCCGATGCCCCCGCCTTCCCGGAGCCCGGCGGCGTCGCCCCCTTCTTCCACCGCAGCCTCGAACAGGGCATGGCTAACCTCCCCCTCATCGTCGATGAGGCCCGCCGCACCATCGGCTGGACGCGCCTGGAGCTCACGGAATACCTCACCTCCAACATCAGCTACACCCTCGGCGAAGCCGAGCGGGAGAGCCTGCAGCTCTTCTTCGAGAAGGCCGTGCGGCATGGCTTCGCCCAGGAGCTGAAGCCGTTGCACTGGCTGTGAGCCTTCGACCCCGCCCATGCCAAACTAGACGCCTTCTCTGGAGCCACGGATGACCCTCAAGGCCCTCTTCCTGGACCACCTCGCCACCCGCCTAGCCAAGGCGGAGGAGGCCCTCTCCCACGCGGGCTTTGACGCCCTCGTGCTGGGCTCGGGAGAACACCACACCTACTTCTCAGACGATCAGGAAGCCCCCTTCCACGCCGTCCCCCACTTCGCCCACTGGTGCCCCCTGCAGGGGCCCCACCATCTCCTGGTCGTCCGCCCGGGCCAAAAACCCCTGCTGATCCGCTACGCGCCGGAGGACTTTTGGTACGAGCAGGCGAGCCTCGATGCCCTCTGGGGCGGCACCCCCTTCTGGGCCGAGGGCTTCGACCTCGTGGAGGCGGGCACCCTCGACGCCGTATGGGAGCGCCTGGGCAAGCCCGCCAAGGCCGCCTTCATCGGCACCGACGTGGCCGGCGCCGAAAAGGCGGGTCTGGCCCTCAACCCCGACAAGCTCACCAAGCACCTGGATTGGACCCGATCCTTCAAGACCCCCTATGAGGTGACCTGCCTGGAAGCGGCTACGGCGCAAGCCGCCCGGGGTCACAAGGCCGCGCAAGCAGCCTTCATGCAGGGCGCCTCGGAGCTGGAGATCCACCACGCCTACGTGCAGGCCGTGGGCTGCGTCGACCACGAGCTGCCCTACGGCACCATCGTGGCCCTGGACGAAAAGGGCGCCATCCTCCACTACGAGGGCAAGCGCGCCAACCGGAACGGCCGCGTGCTCCTCATCGACGCCGGCGCCAAGTCCCACGGCTACGGCTCCGATATCACCCGCACCTGGGCCGCCCCCGCCTGCGACGACCGCTTCAAGGCCCTCCTCAAAGGCATGGAAAAGCTCCAGCTGGAGCTCTGCGACGAAGTGAAGCCCGGCCTCCACTACGGCGAGCTCCACAAGCGGGGCCACCTCAAGATCGCCGCCCTCCTCCACGAGGCCGGGATCCTGAAGGCCAGCGCCGAAGAGGCCGTGGACAAGGGCCTCTCCTAGCCCTTCTTCCCCCACGGACTGGGCCACCACCTCGGCATCCAGGTCCACGATGTGGCCGGCAAACAGCTGGGCCCCGATGGCGAATTCAAGCCCTCCCCCGCCGAGCACCCCTTCCTCCGCACCACCCGCGTCATCGACGAGGGCCAGGTCTTCACCGTGGAACCCGGCCTCTACTTCATCCCCATGCTCCTCCGCCCCTTCCGAAACGGCGAACACGCCGCCCAGTTTGACTGGAAACAGATCGACGAGTTGACCCCCCTTGGCGGCATCCGCATCGAGGACAACCTGCTGGTGACGGCCACGGGACATCGGAATTTGACGCGGGCGCAGCTGCCGAACTGAGGGTTCACCAGAGTCCCGGATAGACCTGGTTGGGAATGCCCTTGTGCTCCTTGCCCCATCGCTGTGGAATGGAGGCTAACCCCCAACCCACCATGGTCCTTTTTGACCGACGGAGCCTCCATGACGCACAAGCGTTCCTTCGACCCTGAATGCGATCACTTGATTTCCCGAGAAGAGGCTCACGGCCTCGTTCGTACCTTCCGAAGCCATGCCAAGGACAACCACGCACTCAAATCCGCAGTATTCAGCCAGCGGGCCTTCTTGCGCATTCTCGCCCAGCCGGGTTGCCATGGCATCCGGATCTATTTGGCTCAGCAGCAAGACGGAGCTCAAACCCTCGTGATGGTGGGGGTGGATACCAAAGGCCATGACCTAGACAACGCTCAAGCCATCTATACCGAGCACCCGCTGCCCTGCCCACCCTTCTGCGATAACTCCTCACTGGGCCGGGACTAGACTCTCGTGGACCCACTCCACCTCATAAAGCGAATCATTACAGGCCTCAGCGTTTGCTTTCTGTTGCCCGTAGTGGTCTACGCCCTGAGGCGGAATCGAACGGATTTCTGGGCTTTCCCGGCCCATAGTCAATTGGTCGCCCTCCAGGGGGCCGAGGTACTGAGTAGCGCCTTGACCATAGGCCTCGCCTGGTCAGGGCGCAATACCCATGGAATAGCCAATATTGTTGAACCTTTCTTCTTCGCATGGACGCTATGGCTCTTCCAGCGTTGGACTGTAAGCCCAGGTGCACGCAGGATCTACGGTACGTTGATGGGATTGGGATTGCTGTTGGGCGTAACAGGTATGTTTGTAAACCGGACGATATTCACGTTCAACGAGCTCTTCCTCACCGCCCAATGCGTCATCCTCGCGAGCGCCTCAGGTTTTGAGCTATACAAACTGGCCTCCTCGACCCCGAGAATGCTCTCAGAAACACCGTGGTTTTGGATTTACGCCGGCCTTCTGATCTCCTCGCTGGGTTCGCTAACGCTGGCGGCCAGCAGCACCTATTTCTTGCGAACCCTTCCAAGGGCCCTCCTCGGGATTCCTTGGTTGGTTCACATGCTCACGATCTGTGCTCAGAAGGCATTCATCGCCCGCAGCTTCCTATGCCAGAAACCCGCATCCTTCTGATCTACCTCCTGACAACTGCAGGCATCCTGGGGTGCCTTGGTTTTGCATTGATAACGCTAATTCGCAGTAATCGCAGAGTCCTGGATGAGCAACAACGGGCTATTGAAGCCGAGCGAATCGCCATGCAATCCCGCGAGTCGCTCATGGACAATGCACACCATGAGCTAAAAACCCCCCTTCAAATCATCCTTGGAAACTTAGAGGTATTGAGTGAGGTCGCTGAGGACCCAGCACAGGTCGAGATCCTCGCCTGTAGCATTGAGGCTGCCGAGCGACTTCGGACCTTGGTACAGGGACTCCTTGATTTATCAGCCTTGGAACACGGCACTTATAAGCTTCAGCCAGATTGGATTGACCTGTCTCATCTGCTTGAATCGCTGGCATCAGACATGGCTATAAAGGCCCGTAGCAAAGGACTTTCCTTTGTTACTGAGTGGAATTTCCCCTATCGCAATGCCTGGATCGATGGGCCCTCGCTGTTGCGAGTCATGAACTTTCTCATCGACAACGCCATCACCTACACAGAGCAAGGCGAAGTGGTTTTCAGGGCCCTGTCGGAATCTTCTGGCAACCGGTTGACCCTAACCTTCGAAGTGGACGACACCGGCCCGGGCCTCTCTAAGGGATCTTATGGGCTCCAGATCAAACCGCTCTTCCACGGAACCCAAGCCATGGGCTTGGGCATACCTCTGGCCACAGGCCTCATCAGACGGATGGATGGCGAGCTAACGTTGGTCCGCCTAAACCATGGGACGCGGGCCCGAGTGCAGCTCACCGCACCATTGCCCCAGATGGGAGGGGACGACCCGCAATCAACCGGGGGTGAAATCACCCCGCCGCTAGCTCCCTCCCTCGATCCTGATATGACCCCGGAGCCCCCATGATCCGCCAGTCCCTTCTGCTGTCCCTCCCCGCCCTCTTAGCCGCGCAATCCGCCGCCCCCGGCACCATCACCCTCGAAGGCCTAGCCCACCCCCAGAAGCGGGTCCAGTACGTGGGCAATCCCACCACCCGCCTGGAGTGGGCGCCGGATGGGAGCCTCGTGGAGACGAAGTTCGAGAAGGGCCAGGCGAGCCTTTGGCGCGTGGATCCGAAGAGCTGGGAGAAGCAGCCCTTCTTCGAGGGGGATCGCCTCGTGAAGGCGCTCGTGGCGGCCGGCGCAAACCCAGATTCGGCCGCCAAGGCCTTTGGCGCCCAGCCCACCTGGAGCCCCGATCGCAAGGCCTTCGTCGTGAGCATCGAGGAGGATCTGTACTTCGTGGACCTCGTGAAGGCGGAGGCCAAACGCCTCACCCGCACCGCCGGCAGCGAGGACGAGGCCACCTTCAGCCCCGATGGTTCCAAGGTCGCCTTCCTTCGGGGGAACGACCTCTACGTGGTGGCCGTGGGTGACGCCAAGGAGGCCCGCCTCACCACGGGCGGCAGCGAGACCATCTTCAACGGGCGCCTGGACTGGGTGTACCAGGAGGAGGTCTACGGCCGGGGCAACTTCAAGGCTTTCTGGTGGAGCACCGACTCCGCCAAGCTCGCCTACCTGAGCCTGGACGAGACGAAGGTGCCCGTGTTCACCCTCGTGGACGACCGCACCCAGCCCCAGAAGCTGCTGCAGGCCCGCTATCCCAAGGCCGGGGACCCCAACCCCACCGTCAAGCTGGGCGTGGTGGACCTCCAGGGCCGCACCACGTGGATGGCGGATCCCTACGTGGGCCAGGAGACCCTCATCGTCCAAGTGGATTGGACGCCCAAGGGCGAACTCGTCGCCGCCTACCAGGATCGCGTTCAGACGTGGTTCGACCTCCGCCGCTTCGAAGGCATTGCCTCCACCACCCTGATCCGCGAGGAAAGCAAGGCCTGGCAGGAGCGCCTGCCCCTGCCCATGTGGCTGCCCGACGGCGGCTTTGTATGGGAGAGCGACCGCAGCGGCTTCCACCACCTCTACCGCTACGGCAAGGACGGCCAGCTCCGCAACGCCATCACCCGCGGCGATTGGGACGTGAAGCACGTGCATGGCGTCTCCGCCGATGGCAAGAAGGTCTACTTCGACGCCTCTGAACGCAGCGCCATCGGGCAGGATGCCTACGTGGCCGGCGTGGATGGCAAGGGATTCAAGCGCCTCACCGAAGCCCGCGGCACCCACCGCGTGCGCTGGAACAAGGACTTCAGCCTCTTCCTCGACACCTGGTCCAACCTGGAGGTTCCCGCCAAGCAGGCCCTCTTCGAAGCCACGGGCAAGCAGGCCCGCATGATCGACGATAATCCCTCGCCCAAGCTGAAGGATCTCCGGCTCGGCACGATCAAGCTCCAGCAGGTGAAGACCCGCGACGGCTTCCCCATGGAGACGATGCTCGTCCTCCCGCTCGACTTTGACGCCAAGAAGAAGTACCCCGTATTCCAGCACATCTACGGCGGGCCCGCCGCGCCCCAGGTGCGCGACGCCTTCGGCCGCGAATTGATGTGGTACCACTTCCTCGCCCAGCAGGGCTACGTGGTGTGGGTGTGCGACAACCGCAGCGCCAGCGCCAAGGGCAACGCCGCCTTTGGCATCTGGAAGTGGATGGGCAAGCAGGAGCTGGAGGATCAGCTGGACGGCCTCAAGTGGCTGGAAGCCCAGGGCTGGGCCGATATGAACCGCGTGGCGCTGGAGGGCTGGAGCTACGGCGGCTTCATGACCGCCTATGGCCTCACCCACAGCAAGGCCTGGAAGGTGGGCATCGTCGGCGCCCCCGTCACCAGCTACACCCTTTACGATTCCATCTACACCGAGCGCTACATGGGTCTGCCCTCCGAAAACAAGGCCGGCTACGACAGCACCAACGTGAATGCCATGGCCAAGCACCTCTCGGGCAAAGTGCTCCTCATGCACGGCCTCGCCGACGACAACGTGCACCCCCAGAACACTATTCAGTTCATCGACGCCCTCCAAAAGGGCGGGCAGGACTATGACCTGCGTCTCTTTCCCGGCAGCGACCACGGCCCCCGCGCCCCCTGGCAGATCTGGAACCGCCAGAAGGCCATGTGGGAGTTCCTGCAGAAGAACCTGTAGGCCAGAGGGATTTTTTCGAGGACCAACGGGAGGCCCCGCCGCGGCTGAATTAGCCGGATGCGGGGCCTCCCTCCTTCGTTCATACTGGGCTTTTCCGAGATAACCCTATGACCTACCTACCGCTGGCTTTCCAAGCCGCCCCCCAGACCTCTGTCCTGAGCGCTTTCATGCCCATCCTCACGACCCTCGTGATTTGGGCCTGCTGGGTCGCGTATGGCCTTTGGGGTCTCAGCAAGCATCCCAAGGGACTGAATCCCCTCTTCTTCACGGAGATGTGGGAACGCTTCAGCTACTACGGCATGCGAGCCCTCCTCCTGCTCTACATGCGCCTGCCCGAGAGCGCCGGCGGCCTGGGCCTCTCCCTTCCGGTGGCAGGTTCCATCTACGCCTTCTACACCTTTTTCGTCTATGCCCTCAGCGTGCCGGGCGGCTGGATCGCCGATCGCTGGCTCGGGTACCGGAAGGCCGTCTTCGTGGGAGGCGTGATGATCGCCCTCGGCGAGTTCGGATTGGCCTCGGGCCCCAAGGTCCTCTTCTTCGCGGGCCTCGCCGCCATCGCCATGGGCACGGGCCTCCTGAAGACCAACTGCACGAGCCTCGTGGGCATGCTCTACGAGGAAAACGATCCCCGCCAGGACGGCGGGTACAGCGTGTATTACATGGGCATCAACATCGGCGCCCTCATCGCGCCCTTGATCCTGGGGTACATGGCCCAGGATCCCGCCTTTGTGAAGGGGTTGACCCAGTTGGGCCTGGGTACGCCGAATGGGTGGCGCATGGCCTTCGGCTTCGCGGGCCTTGCCATGGTGGCCGGCCTGGTTCAGTACTCGCTTCGCCAACGGGTGTTGGGTGACATCGGTCTCAAACCCGGAGGCAAGATCGACCACACCGCCGAGCCCCTGCCGCCCCTCACCTCCGAGGAACGCGGCCGCATGTGGGTGGTGGGCATCCTGATGTTCTTCATCATGACTTTCTTCTTCGTCTTCGAGCAGGCCGGCACGACCCTCAACCTATTTGCCGATGACCACACCCGCAATACGGTTTTCGGCTGGGCCTTCCCCTCCAGTTGGTTCCAGAGCGTCAACAGCACCTGGCTGCTCATCCTGGCCCCGATCCTTGGTTTCCTTTGGGTGGGCCTCAAGCACAAGGAACCCAGCAGCCCCGTCAAGTTCACCTTGGGTCTCTTCTTTGTGGGATTGGGCATGCTCCTGCTCGTCCCCCCCAGCCTGGCCTTCACGGCCAATCCCGCGCTGAAGGTGAGCCCCCTATGGCTGACGGGCACCTACCTGCTGCACACCATCGGCGAGCTCTGCCTCAGCCCCGTGGGCCTCAGCACCACTTCGAAGCTGGCCCCGCCCCGCTACGCCGGCCTCATGATGGGCTGCTTCTTCTTCGCCATCGGCGCGGGCAATATGCTCGCGGGGTTCGCGGGCGGGTTCAGCGAGAAGCTGGCCCCCGCCACCCTCTTCGGCGGCCTCTTCGGCATCACGACCCTGATGGCCATCGTCCTGGTGATCCTCACGCCCAGGATCAAGCGCATGATGGGCGGCGTTCACTAAGCATGGCGTCATAAGTTTTGCCGGCGTTGCAAGCTGCTCGAACGATGGGCAACCACCTTCCCGCAAAAGCAGGTTTCCATTCGCCCTGGAGTGGTTTTATCAGCGTGCATCAGCGGTCATCAGTGTTGATCTTTTGCAAGAAAAGAAAAAATCAGCTCTGATGAACGCTGATGTCCGCTGATGAAAACACCTGTTGGTGCCCGGGGGCTTTTCATCGGGGCCGCAAAGCGCGGCTACTTCACGTTTCCCACCCGCACACGGAGTTCCCCCGCCATGGGATGTCCCATGGTCCTTGGGCTACGCGGGCCCCGAATGCCGGCTCTGGAAGGCCTCGATGAGCTCCTTGATGCGCCGGGCCTCCCGCTTCGAGTGGCCATGGCTGCTCAAGGGGTCGCTGCCGCCGGTGCTTTCGATGAGGATGTCGGCCCAGAGCATGCCCGTGTCGATGCGGACAGAGGCCACGCGGGAGAGGTGGATGCTCATTTCGTTGACGGTGAACCAGGCGCGCTTGCGGCGGATCACGGCGTGATCCGTCACTTCGATGGTGGTGCGCCACAGGCGGTTGCCGGAGGTCCAACGGGAGGCGTGGAAGATCTCGCTCATGCCGTGATGGTAAGCCGCGAGGCCCGGATCGAGAAGGTCGATGCGATCGTTCTAATTCCGCGCCTTCGGCGAGAATGGACGGGATGCCCCTCTCGCCCCTCCCCATTGACCCCCTGCTCCCCCAACTCGTCGCCAGCCTCAAGGCTCATCCAAACTTGGTATTGGAGGCGGATCCCGGCGCGGGCAAGACCACGCGAGTGCCCCGGGCCCTGCTGGATGCGGGCTTACTGGAGGCGGGCGAATGCTGGGTGTTGGAGCCTCGCCGCATCGCCGCCCGCCTGGCGGCGGGCCGGGTGGCGGAAGAGCTTGGAGAGACAGTGGGCGGCCGGGTGGGCTACGCCGTGCGCTTCGAACAGAAGGTCTCCAAGGCCACGCGGATCCGCTTCGTCACGGAAGGCCTCCTCCTGCGGCGCCTGGCCTCGGATCCGGAGCTGAAGGGCATCGCCGCCGTGATCCTCGACGAATTCCACGAGCGGAGCCTCCACACGGATTCCGCATTGGCGCTGCTGCGCCGCCTCCAGCGCGCCACGCGGCCGGATCTCCGGCTCGTCGTCATGAGCGCCACCCTGGACGCGGAACCCGTGGCCGACTTCCTGGATGCCCCGCGCTTTCGCAGCGAGGGCCGCGCCCATCCCGTGGAGCAGCGCTTCGCGCCGCGCCCCGACGATCGCCCCCTGCCCGTGAAGGTGAGGGAGGCGCTGGAGGCATTCCACCGCGAAGGCCTGCCGGGCGACGCCCTCGTTTTCCTGCCCGGCGCCGGCGAGATCCGCGCCTGCCTGCGGGAGTGCGAGGAGCTGGGCCGACGCGCGGGCTGGCGCCTGCTGCCCCTGCACGGCGAACTCTCCTGGGAGGCCCAGGCGGAGGTGCTCGCCCCCCACCCCGAACCCACGGTCATCTTCAGCACGAACGTGGCCGAGAGCAGCGTCACCCTGCCCCGGGTCCGCGTCGTCCTCGATGGCGGCCTCGCCCGCACCTCCACCTTCGATCCATGGACGGGCCTGGGCGGCCTGCGCCTGGGCCGCATCAGCCAGGCCCGCTGCATCCAGCGTGCGGGCCGCGCCGGGCGCACGGCGCCGGGGATCTGCCTGCGCCTCTTCACGGAGGCGGAGTTCAAGGCGCGGGACGCCTTCGACGCCCCGGAGATCCTGCGGGCCGACCTCGCGGAGCTGACCCTCCAACTCCACGCCATGGGGAGCGTGGAACTGGAGTGGCTGGAGGCTCCACCCTCCGCGGCGCTGCTCGCCGCGGAGAAGCTACTGGCGCAGCTGGGGGCCCTGGCGGCCAACGGGAGCCTGAGCCCTTTGGGGCGGCGGATGTTGGCCTTGCCTCTCCATCCGCGCCTGGCGCGCCTGCTCACGGCGGCCGAGGACCTGGGCATCGGCGAGCTGGGCGCCCTGGCGGCGGCGTTGCTGGAAGCGGGGGATCTGGAAGCCAAGCGGACGCTCACGCGACGGGAGGCCACAGGCCCCGGCACGGAGGCGGATCTGCTATTGAAGGTGGATGCCTTCCGGGAAGCCGAAGCCGCGAATTTCGGCGCGGGCGCCCTTCGCGCCGCGGGGCTCGATGCGGGCGCCCTGCACCGGGCGCGCCAGGCCTTCCAGTCCTATCGCCGCCTCGTCGCCTCCGCGCCCGAGCCCCCGGACGCCGAAGCCAAGCTGCGCCAGGCCCTGCTGACCGCCTTCCCCGATCGCCTGGCCCGCCGGGGGGAGGGGCGCAGCCTGCAACTGCTGGAAGGCGGCGGGGCCGTACTCGATGAGCGCAGCCGCCTTCGGGGCGGCACCTTCCTCGTCGCCCTGGAGGCACGGGCGGAAGGCGCCAAAGTGACGGTGACGGACGCGGCCCTCGTGGAAGCGGATTGGATCCTGGAGGCCTACCCCAACGATCTCAGCGAGGAGCGCCAGCTCCGCTACGACACGGGCCGCCGCCGCGTGGAGGCCGTGGAGCGCCTCAAGGTGCGCGGGCTGGTGCTCGACGAATCCAAGCGGGAGGCGGATCCCGCCCTGCCCGGCGTGGCCGGGCTGCTGGCGGAGGCCGCCCTCGACGAGACCCTGCCCGAAGCCTGGGAGGCGCTGGTGCTGCGCCTTGCGTTCCTCCGCGGCCGCCGGCCGGAACTGGCCCTGCCGGAGGAGCTGCGGAAGCCCCTCCTCACCGCCGCCTGCACGGGCCACTCTCGTCTCGACGCAGCCCTGGAGCAGGACCCCGCCTGGCTCGTGGCGGGCGCCTTCGGCGAGGCCGTGGCCCAGGCCCTGCCCAAGGCGGCCCCCACCCACGCCGCCCTCCTCAAGCGGCGCCTCCAGGTCCACTACGACGGCGAGCGCCCTTGGGTCGAAGCCCGCCTCCAGGACTTCCTCGGCCTCAAAGAGGGCCCCGCCGTGGATGAGGGGCGCCTCCCCCTCGTCCTCCACCTCCTGGCCCCCAACCATCGGGCCGTGCAGGTGACGACGGACCTCGCGGGCTTTTGGCAGCGGGCCTACCAGGAGGTGCGCGGCCAACTGAGCCGCCGCTATCCCCGCCACTTCTGGCCGGAGCGTCCCTCGGAGGAGACGGAACCGCCGGAACCTAAAGGGCGACGGTGAGGGTACGGGCCACCCGAGCTTCACCGCCCACCCACACCCGGTCCGCCTCCAGCTCCACGTGGAGGAGACTCGGCGAGGGCGGCGTCATGAGGCGGCCCTGCTCTAGCTGGAAGGTGGTGCCGGGCAGGCCCAGCTCCTGGGAGAGCCAGTAGCCCAAGGGGCCCGCCATCATGCCCGTGGCGGATTCCTCGGGGATGCCGAAGGCCGGCGCAAACATCCGCACGACGGCTTGGCGGGCTTGGCCCGGGCGGGGCACGAACACGTAGGCCCCAATCACCGCCAACCCGTCGCTGAGGGCGGCGAGGGCGTCCATATCCGGGCTCAGTCGAGCCAGGAGCCCCTCGTCTCCCAGGGGCACCAACAGGGTGCCGTTCCCATTGCGGGCCAAGCGGGGGCCGAAGCCCGGGAGGAGGTCCCCCGCACCCAGGCCCAGCGCCTGCAGGAGACGCGCCTCATCCTCGGGGCGGAGCGGCTCCAGGGAGGGCGTCACCTGCTCCAGATCGACGCGCCCCTCCGCCAGGCGGATGCGCCGGGGGCCATCCACGGTTTCGTTCACCCGCGCGCCGGCCCCGAACCGGCCCGCGGCCATCAGCTGGGCGAAGGCGCCCACCGTGGCGTGGCCGCAGTGGGGGATGGGCCGCGTGGGCGTGTAGATGTCCAGACGCACGTCCGCCGTTTCCGAGCTGCAGACGAAGGCCGTCTCCGAGAGGCCCGCCCGGGCGGCGAGGGTCTGTCGTTGTGCGGGCGTGAAGCGGTCGCCGTCCAGCACGACGCCGGCAGGGTTCCCGCCCTCGCCTCCATCCACGAAGGCGTTTACCAGGGCGATCTCGATCTCGGGCATGTCCACTCCTCAAGGGGATCCGTTATAGGCCCTGCCTACACGACGCGTCTAGGCACCCGGAGGTCCGTATGGGGGCGGCCTGACACTTCGTCAGGGGCATGGCCCTGGGCATCGGTCCATGGCCCAATGGAGGCATGGCCCTCAGCATCCGACCCATCCGATCCGAAGACGATCCCGCCGTGGCCGCCGTCATCCGCGCGGTGATGCCCGAGTTCGGGGCCGACGGCCCCGGCTTCGCCATCCACGATCCCGAGGTGGGCCACATGAGCCAAGCCTACGCGGGCCCCGCCAGCTGTTACGAAGTCGTGGTGGACCCGGAAGGGCGCGTCGTCGGCGGCGGCGGCATCGCACCCCTGGAGGGCGGCCCGGCGGGAGTCTGCGAGCTGAAGAAGATGTACTTCCTGAAGGAAGCCCGGGGCCTCGGCATGGGCGCCGCCCTCATCGGCCACCTGCTGCGCCGCGCCAAGGAGCTGGGCTATTCCACCTGCTACCTGGAGACCCTCACGGGCATGGACGCCGCCCAGGCCCTCTATCGGAAGATCGGGTTCAAGATGCTATGCGGCCCCCTGGGGGCGACGGGGCATCATGGCTGCGACCGCTGGTTCTCGATGGAGCTTCGATGAACTCATGGCCTGAAGGACTACCCCCCGATCACGCCGTCCCCCGGACGGCGCTCCCACTCGCCGCCCATGGCGGCTCGCGGAGGGGGCCCCGTCATCACGGCTGCGATCGATGGTTCTCGTTGGAACTTCCATAGCACCCGCCAGGACCAAGGCCTTGAATTTACACCTTGACGACAGCCATCTTCAGACCATTTTCCCCTAAGCACTTGGCCTGCCATCCCTCCCGCCCCGACTTCCACGGGCGAGGGACTTTTGCGTTCGCCATCCCCGTCAATCCGACCCGGCGCGTGCGCGGTGGGCCCCACTCAGGGAGGAAGACATGCCTGCTGCCGGAACCCGCGTCTACAACGTCGTCCCCGATCGGCTGGATCTTCGGGATCGCCTCTATCAGCCCCCCGTGGGGATGCGCCCCAAGGCCTCCCTCCCCCACCCGGGGAAGGGGCTTCCCGTCCTGGCCCAAGGCGAGACGTCGGCCTGCACGGGCTTCGCCCTGGCCACCGTCATCCACCGCCTCTTGAACGGGTCCGGCACGCTGAAGCCCGTCTCCCCCTTCATGCTCTACGCCATGGCGCGCCGCTACGACGAATTCCCCGGATCCACCCAGGATACGGGATCCAGCCTGCGGGGCGCCTTGAAGGGGTGGTACAAGCACGGGGCCTGCAAGGATGCCCTCTGGATGACCACCCGCACCGACCTCGTGCCCGACCCGGATCCAGATCCCGCCAAGGATTGGCGCCGGGAAGCCGCCCTCAGACCCCTGGGGGCCTACTACCGGGTGGATACGCGCTCCATCACCGATATGCAGATCGCCCTGAACGAGACGGGCACCCTCTATGCCAGCGCGCTCGCCCACGAGCTTTGGAACTGCCCCGAAGGGCAGGACGCCACCTTCGGCCTGAAGGTGATCCCTCCCGGCAAGGGCAACCCCTCCGACGGCCACGCCTTCGCCCTGATGGGTTACACCCCGGAGGGCTTCATCGTGCAGAACTCCTGGGGCGAGGTCTGGGGAAGCAAGGGGCTCGCCCTGCTGACCTACGAGGATTGGCTCGATAACGCGATGGATTGCTGGGTCACCCAGTTGGGCGTCGTGACCCGGCAACACGAGGATGTCCGTCAGGCCTCCTCCCTGAGGACGACGGCCAAGCACCGCATCAGCCTCTCCTCCGAAAGCCGCCTGCGGAACCGTGAAATCGACCCCTTCATCGTCGATATGGAGAACAACGGAAGACTGAGCGGCAGCGGGGAATTCATGACCACGCAAGCCGATCTCGAGGCCCTCGTCGGGATCCACATCCCCGAGGCCCGCAAGCAGTGGGGCCTGCGGGAGGATGAACCCATCGATATCGCCATCTATGCCCATGGCGGGCTCACCGGCGAGGCGGGGGCGGCCCGGACGGCGGCCAACTGGATTCCGGCCCTCTACGAGAACAAGATCTTCCCCATCTTCTTCATGTGGGAAACGGATTGGTGGTCCACCCTCAAGAACCGCATGGAGGATCTCTGGCGCGGCCAGCCCATGCCCGCGGGCTCCTTCAAGGAGAACATGAAGCGGTTCTGGGACGAGCGGCTGGAGCGCTTCTTCTCGGCGCCGGGTTCCCTGCTCTGGTCCGAGATGAAGCAGAACGCCCAGGCGATCAGCGCCTCGAACAAGAGCGGGGCCGCGGAGCTCTATCGAGCCTTCGAATCCGCGAACCTCACGCGGGAGCGGGTGCGCCTCCACCTCATCGGCCACTCGGCGGGCGCGATCGTCCACTGCCACCTGGCCCAGCGCATGGAACAGGATGGATGGCAATTCGGAACCATCGCCTTCATGGCCCCGGCCGCCACGACGGAGCTCTTCGAATCCACCCTGCTTCCCCTCATCAAGGCGCGGAAGGTGGGCCAGTACCATCAATTCCACCTATCGGATTCCGCCGAGCGCCAGGATGGCACCTGTAGCGCCCTCCTGGGCTACAGCCGGTCCCTCCTCTACCTCGTGTCCCAGTCCTTCGAAGGGCAGCGCAAGGCGCCCATCCTCGGAATGGAAACCACCTTCTCGAGCCTCGTCGCGCCCATGCTCGGCGAAGGCGCCTTCGGCGCCACCACGGCCCCCGGTACCGAATCCCGAAGCAGCACCCACGGCGGATTCGATGACGATGAGGCGACCCGCGATAGCATCATCAAGCTCATCCGCCAACAGGCCGGCCGCCCCACGGCGGCCGCCGGGAAAAAAGGCCGGGGCATGGAATTAAAGGGCGCTCGCTCCTGAAGCAAGCCAAGGGTTCCCCAGGAGGCCGTCTACGTGGACGGCCTCCTGGTGGAGAATGAAGGGGACCACGGAGACCCCATGATCCTCGGCCTCGGCTCCGATCTCTGCCCCGCCGCCCGCTGGGAGCGCCTGCTTGAGCGCTTCGGGCCAGAGAAGTGCTGCGCCCGGATCCTGCACGAAGAGGAGGCCGCCTATCTCCTGCGAGGCAACCGGAAGCGCCTGGCGGAGCGGTTGGCGGGGCGCTGGGCCCTGCGAGAGGCCTTCGGAAAGGCCCTCGGCGTGGGCCTGGATGGATGGTCCTGGCGGCAACTGAGGTACCGCGATGGCCGGCTTTCGGCCGAGGGCCCGCTGGCGGACCGGCTTCACCGCGCGGGCGCCACGCGCCTCCATGCCTCCGTGGCCCACGATGGGGGCATGGCCCTGGCCACGGTGATCCTCGAATCCGCCTGACGGGAATTCAAGCCCCCGGTCCGGGCGCCCGATGCGGCCCTCGGATCCGACATGAACCTTGTTCCCGCGAAAATGCAGATGAGCCCCACGGAGTTCAAGCAGCTCCGGGATTTCATCTATGCGAAGAGCGGAATCTTCTTCAACGAGAGCAAGCAGTACTTCCTGGAAAACCGGCTCTCCCGCCGCGTCCAGGAGCTGAGCCTCAAGGCCTTCTCCGACTACGTGAACATCCTCCAAAGCGCCAAGGGCACCGAGGAGCTGAAGAAACTCTTCGTGGAGATCACCACCAACGAGACGAGCTTCTGGCGGAACCCCCCCCAGATCGAGGCCTTCCAAAACACCGTGCTCCCCGACGCCGCCAAGCTGGCCCGGGAGCGGGGGCAGACGAAGCTCCGCATCTGGAGCGCGGCCTGCTCCAGCGGCGAGGAGCCCTACACCCTGGCCATCGTCGCCCAGGATCTGAAGGACACCGTGCTGAAGGGCCTCACCATCGAGATCCTGGGCACCGATATCAGCGAGAAGGTGCTTGCCCAGGCCCAGGATGGCATCTACGGCTCCTACACCCTGCGAAACCTCACCCCCCCCCAACTGCAGAAATACTTCCAGAACCTGGGGGGGGACCTCTTCCAGGTAAAGCCGGAACTCCAGCGCCTCGTCCAGCTGAAGAACTTCAATCTGGTGGACTACAACGGCTACCGGATGCTCGGGAACTTCGATGTGATCTTCTGCCGCAACGTGCTGATCTACTTCGACGATACGGTGAAGGCCTCCGTGCTCAAGGGATTCCACGGACAATTGCACCCGAAGGCCTACCTGATGGTGGGCCACAGTGAGAGCATCCACGCCTACAACATCGGCTTCGAACTCTTGCATTTCAGCAAGGCCATGGGCTACCGAAAGAAGTAGGAGAGGAAACCATGCCGATCACCCCCGCCGAACTCATTGCGAACCTGGGCGACCTGCCACCCCTTCCCCAGGTGGCCGCCCAAGTGCTTCGCATCTCGGCCGATCCCGATGCCACGGCCGAGGATCTCCGCAAAGTCATCAGCACGGATCAGGCCCTCACGAGCCAGATCCTCAAGATTTCCAACTCCGCCATGTTCGGAATGATGCGGGAGATCAAGACCCTCAGCCAGGCGATCATGACCCTGGGTTTTTCCACCATCAAGAGCGTCGTCATCGCCTCCAGCGCCAAGAACCTCTACCAGCGCGGCGCCGTGGGGCTGCAGGAGCGCCTTCTATGGGAGCACGCCCTCGTGACGGCGCTCGCTTCCAGGGCCCTGGGCAAGTCCCTCAAGTTCCCACGGGTGGAAGAGGCCTTCATCGGCGGGCTGCTGCACGACATCGGGAAGAGCGTCATGGGCGTGAAGTTCCCCGAGCGCTACGGCGCCCTCATGCGCACCGTCTACAACGGCCAGGGGGATGCCATGGACCTGGAGCTGGAGACCTTCGGCTTCGATCACACCATGGTGGGCGAGGCCCTGCTCCATAGCTGGAACCTGGCCCAGAGCCTGGAAGAGGCCGTGCGCTGGCACCACCACCCCGAGGGCGCCACCGATGCCAACCAGCCCATCGCCGCCATCATCGCCCTCGGCAACCAGATGGCCCTCGACCGCAAGATCGGCATCGGGCAACCGGAATCCCTGGCGGAGCCCACGGCGGAAGCCAAGGTAATCCTCAAGCTGACCGATGAATCCCTCGAGAGCCATATGGCGTCCATCGCCGAGGCCCTCGAACAAGACAAGGCCATGATCTCGGAGTTCTGATGTCCGTCACCGCCCAGGAACTGCGCCTCCGCGCCAAAAAGCTGCCGAGCCTGCCCGCCTCGGTGGTGGCGCTGAACCAGGCCGTCCAGGACGAACGCTGCACCGTGGACCGCCTGCTCGGCATCCTCCAAAAGGATCCGCCCCTCTCCGCCTCGCTGTTGCGCCTCGCCAACAGCGCCCTCTACGCCGGGGATGGCGAGGTGCGGGATTTGAAGACGGCCATCCTCCGCCTGGGCTTCGACGCCGTGGCCAACCTCGGCACGGGCGCCGCCGTGATCCGCACGATGAAGGCCTCGGATCGGCTGGATCTCACCCGCCTATGGCAGCACTCCGTGGCCGTGGGCCTCGTGGCCCGGGGCATCGCGCGCCTCGTGAAGAAGCATGGCGACGCGGAAACCGCCTTCCTCGGCGGCCTCCTCCACGACATCGGCAAGATCGCCCTGGACCAGTGCTTCCCCGAGGAGTACGCCCCGGTCGTGCTCCGCATCCAAGAGGGCGGCGTGCAGGCCGTGGAGGCCGAGCGCGAGCTGCTGGCCCTGGATCACACCGAGGCCGGCGCCGTCCTCGCGGCCCAGTGGGTGTTCCCCGAGGTCATCATCGGCATGATCCGGGACCACCACACGCCCCCTCCGGGCGAGTTCCTGCCCAACCTCATCAACCTCAGCGACCTCCTCGTGCGAACCCGCATCCCCAACGGGCCCGCGGATGAGCACCTCATCGTGAACATCCACGAAGAGCCCACCTACCCTGCCGTGTTCGGACACCTCAAGGAGGAACCCGACTTCGAACGGCTCACCTTCCAGATCGACGACGAGCTGGATCACGCCATGGCCTTCGTGGACCTGGCCTACCAGGCCTAGGAGCAGACTCATGGCGATCCGGGTCCTGGTGGTCGATGACAGCCCCTTCATGCGGAAGAGCCTCCAAAAAATGTTGGAGGGCGCGCCTGATATCCAAGTGGTGGGCACGGCCCGCGATGGCGTGGATGCCATCGAAAAAGTGGAGGAGCTGGATCCCGACCTCGTCACCCTCGATATCGAAATGCCGAGGATGGATGGGCTCACGGCCCTGAAGAAGATCATGGCCACGAGCCCCCGGCCCGTGCTCATGGTGAGCAGCCTGACGCAGGAGGGCGCGCAGGCCACCCTCGACGCCCTCAGCTTCGGCGCGTTGGATTTCATCCCCAAGGAATCCAGCTTCGCCACCATGAGCATCCTCAACATCCAGCAGGAGCTCCAGGAGAAGATCCGGCGCCTGGCCACCACGCCCAAATTCAAGCGCCCGCAGTTGGATCGCTCCCCCCGGCCCGGCGCGCCGCCCTCGGCCTTGCCGCCGGCCCCGCCCCCGGCGCCAAGGCCCATCCCCCGCCCCACGGGCGTCGAGCTATCCGCCTTCCCCATGGCGGAGCTCATCGTGCTGGGCAGCTCCACCGGCGGACCCAAGGCCCTTCAGGAGCTGCTTCCCGCCCTGCCCGGCGATCTGCCCGTGCCCCTGCTCATCGTCCAGCACATGCCCTCCACCTTCACCAAGCCCTTCGCGGATCGCTTGAACGCCCTCTGCCAGGTGACGGTCAAGGAGGCCGAGCACGGCGAGGCCCTCCGTGCGGGCACCGTCTACATCGCCCGGGGCGGCATCCACATGCTCTACCGCCAGCGGGGCATCCAGGCCATCCTCGAGCAAAGCCTCGAACCCACCGCCTCCATCCACCGTCCCTCGGTGGACGTGCTCTTTCAGAGCGTCCACGAGCAGTGCAGCAAGCCGGTGCTCGCCGTGATCCTCACGGGCATGGGCAACGACGGCGCCAAGGGCATGGAACTCCTCAAGCAGAAGGGCGCCCACACCCTCGCCGAGGCGGAGGAGACCTGCGTGGTGTACGGCATGCCCCGGGCCGCCGCCGAAAAGGGCTGCGTCGACGTCGTCGCCCCCCTACAGGACGTCGCGGGCCACCTAAGGCGGCATTTCAAGGTATGAGCGGTCTAGTCCCCCTCCAGCCCCAGGGCCCCCTGATCCTCGCGGCCCTCCGGTTGGTGGAAGGGGCCTCGACGCTGGAGGCCACGCCGGGGGCGGAGCTCAAGGCCGTGCTGGCGGAAATCAACGCCCGGGGCCTCCTGCTCCTCCTCGCCGATGGCCGCAGCCTCACCGCCACCGGCGAACTGCCCTATCCCGCCGGCACCGCTCTCACCTTCCGGATCCAGCCCCAAGCGGATGGCACCACTCAGCTACAGCCCCTGCGGGCGGATCCGCCCCCGCCCCCGGCCCTCCTCGCCCCCCTCGTGCAAGGCGAGGCGGCCTCGCTGCTCCAGCGCCTGACGGCGCCGGATCTGCCCACGGAACTGCTCCCCCTCAAGGCGCTCCTGGATCGACTCCCCTCCGCGCCCCAGCCCGCGCCCGCGCCGTTCCTCCCCCCCTCCCTCGCGCCCCTGGCGGAGGCGGTGGGGCTGCCGGTGGGGCTGCCGGTAGCCGCTGGGGGCTTGCGCACACCTCCAAATTTTCCGGCACCTGCGGCGCCGCAAAATTTGGCTGCGGAAAGAACTTTGGGTTCAGAGAGCCCGGGGCTGGCCACCGCGAACCCGGCCCCTTCGAGGCCTGAGGGCGCGCCTCCATCGGTCTCCGCGCTTGCGACTCGCTTCGAAGCCCGGGGGATCCTGCCGGAGCCCGCCCGGGCCCTGGCCCTCCTGCTGGTGGGTGAGGCGGCGCCGGAAGCGGCACCCCTGGGAAGGGCGCCCGAAACGGGGAGGACGGCCGCCGCGGGAAGGATGGACGAAGCCGCGCCACTCCCCGCCCGGCCCCGCGAGGCTCCACCCACCGTCGAGCCCGCGCCGGCCCCCGCCCGCGCCTCACCGGAAGGCGCATCCCTTGAGGCCTTGCCCGCTCCATCCCCTGCCCATCGAGGGCCCCTCATCGCGGAACCCGCCGTGGATCGCGCCCTCCTGCGCGCCTTCGGCCTGCCTGAATCCCTCATCCGGGCCCTCGTGCCCGCCAAGGCGGAAGGGGAAGGGCTTAGGCCTCCGGCCCAGGCCCAGGCCCAGGCTTCGGCCTCGGCTTCGGCCCCGGCTTCGACTCCCGCCGAAGCCATTCCAGAGGCCAACGCCCGATTGCGGCAGCTGCTCGAACGCCTGCCCGCGCCCCTCGCCCAGCGTGTCCTGGCCCTCCTCACCCTGCTCCCGCCCGCCGGGCAGGGCCCGGTGCTCTCCCGCCAGGATCCCCTCGCGCAGCTGATCCGGTCCCTGCTTCCCCAGCTCCAGCAGGCGGCCTCCGAAGGCCCGGCGGAGCGGGCCTCGGCCCCCTCGCGGGAGGGCTCCGCCCCCGCGCCGCTCCCGCCCTCCGAGCCCGCCACCTGGGCCCGCTGGCTCAAGGAGGTCGTCTCCACCCTTTCCCGCCCCGAGGCCAGCCCCGCCGAGGCGCCCTTCCACCGCCTCCAGGCCCGGGAGGGCACGGCCCTCTTCGAAGTGCCCCTGCCCTGGACCACCGGACACGGCACCCTCGAACTCTGGGCGGAGCGGGACGCGGCCGGGCCGGATCGGGCCGAAGTGCATCGGGTGCTCCTGGCCCTGAGCCTGGGCCGCACGGGGGAACTGCGAGTGGCCCTGCAATCCGGGCCCTCCGGCGTGCAAGCCCAGGTGGTGGCCTCGCCCGAGGTGGCCACGCGCCTGGAAGCGATCCTGCGCGAGGAGCTCGGCGAGCCGGGGCCCTTCCCCTTGCTCGTGCGGGCCGCCGCCAGCCTCCCTCCCCGCCCCCGGGCCCTCGCTGGCGGCGGCCTCCAGGCCCTGGGATGAACCTCGCCGGCCTTCGAGCCTTCCTGCCGGACCGCCGCCACGCATGGATCGTGGCGGGCTACGGGGTGGCCTTTTTCTCCCTTGAGGTCCTCACCATCGGCTTCCGCCAGACCACGGGGGTGAACATGTGGTTCCCCCCTCCGGCCCTGACCCTGGCCCTGGTGTTGACCTTCGGAAAGCCGGTGGTCTGGGCCGCCTTCCTGGCCCACCTCCCCTATGGCCTGATCTTCCGGGCGCCCATCATCGATATTCCGACCACGTTACTCATCTGCATCGCTCATGGGGTGGCCTATGGCGGCACCGCCCTCCTGGCCCGCGGGAGGGGGCTGACGGGTGGGTTGGGCCGGCTTCGCGACCTCGCCGGGTTCCTCCTCCTGGTGGCCCTCTCCTCCGGCCTCCTCGCCCTCCTGATCGCTTCCATCCTCGCCGCGCGCGCCCTCGGCTTCGCCCAATTCGGGCCCCTCTTCAGCTCGCTTTGGCGGGGGGACGCCGTGGGCCTGCTCTGCCTCGCCCCCTTCCTTCTCATCTGGGTGGCGCCCGCCCTCCAGGGCCACCAACCCGATCCCAACCGGGAGTTCAGCCCCGCCCGTGTGGTGGAGGCCCTCGCCCAGGGTCTGTTCCTTCTCGTCACGTCGATCGTCATCATGCTGCAGCAGCAGGGCCAGGTCTTTCCCATGAAGTACCTGGCCCTCTTCCCCCTCCTTTGGATCGCCCTCCGCTGGGGGACCCGGGGCGCCGCCGCCGCGGTGCTGGGCTATGGCCTCGTCACCACCTCCGCCTTCATGGCCCTCGGCTACCCCAAATCCCTCCTGGGGGATCTTCAGATCTTCCTCGCCTTCCTGGCACCGCTCACGCTGCTGCTGGGCACGCTGGCGGACGTGCGGCGCCGGGCGGAACGCTCCCTGAAGGAACAGTCGGCCCGGCTCGCCTCCATCCTCCGGGCCACGGGGGCCTATCCCTTCGAACTGGACCGCGCCACCGGCCGGACCCTCGTCATGGATGAGCACCTCAGCGCCTCTCTGAAGGTGGACCCCTCGGAGTGGAACTCCCTGCCCTACTGGGCCGCGCTCCTCCCGGCCGGCGACCGGGATCGCTTCCGCGCGTTCTGCGTGGGCTCCTTCGAGGGCACCCTCGAGCTCCGCGTCGGCATGGGCCCGGGCGGGGACCGCTTTCTTCTCGTGGTGGCGGGGAAGCGCGCTGGATCGCGGATTTCCGGAATCCTGCTCGACGTCCATGAAAGAAAGGAGGCCCAGCGCCGCCTGGAGGCCAGCGAGGCCCTCTACCGGGCCACGGTGGAATCCCTCGACGAGGGCGTGGTCGTGCGGGATCTGGCGGGGCGGGTGCGCTCGATGAACGATAGCGCGCGCCGGATCCTCGGCGAGATGCCCTTGGGCGAGCCCTCGGCCCCCGAGGAAGTCGAATCGCTGGACGAGGAGGGCCACCCGATCCCCTGGGAGGATCAGCCCCCCATGGTCGCCTTGCGCAAGCGGATCGCCATCCACTCGGTGATGGGGCTCCGCCGCAAGGATGGCTCCATCCGCTGGATCACGGTCCGCAGCCGGCCCCTTTGGAACGGCTCGGAATTGCAAGGCGTCGTGTCCTCCAGCCTCGACGTCACCGAGGAGCGCACCGCCGTGGCCGAATTGAGGTCCAGCGAGGCGAATCTCCAGGAATCCCTGAAGGAGAAGGATCTCGCGATCCGGGAAATCCACCATCGGGTGAAGAACAACCTCCAGGTGGTTTCCAGCCTCCTGCGCCTTCAGGCCCTGCACTCCGGGAACCCCGAGGTGATCCGGGCCCTCACGGAGGCCCAAGAGCGGATCCAGGCCATCGCCCTCGTGCACGCCCGGCTCCATCAAGCGCCCACCCTCGCCAAGGCGGATCTCAGGGATTACCTGAGCCGCCTCGTGGCCCAGCTCGTCCGGTCCTTCGCCTCGGCCCCCAGCCTGGTGGATGCCACCGTGGAGGTGGCGGAACTGAGCCTGGGCCCCGACGACCTCGTGCCCCTCGCCCTCGTCCTCCACGAGCTGGTGCTCAACGCCCTCCGCCACGGCTTCCCGCCTGGGCAGGGCGGTGCCCTCTTCGTCGCCCTCGCGAAGGATCCCGAAGGGCGCGTCACCCTTCGCGTGGAGGATGACGGGCAGGGCCTGCCCGAGGGCTTCGACCCCCTCCAAGAGGGCAGCCTGGGATTCCAGCTCGTGCGGGCCCTGACCGATCAGCTGAAGGGCACCTTCCAGACCACCCGCCGCCGGGGGGCCGCCTTCCAACTCACCTTCACGCCCCGCAGCCCTTGAGCCCCATGAACGGACGAATCCTCATCGTCGAAGACGAGACCATCGTGGCCCTGGACCTGAAGATGCGGGTCCAGGCGCTGGGGTTCTCCGTCGCCGGCCTCGCCCATTCAGGCGAGGATGCCGTCCGGATGAACGGGGAGCTGGCGCCCGATCTCGTCCTCATGGACATCAACCTCGGGAAGGGCATGGATGGCATCGAGGCCGCCACCCTCATCGGCGCCGCCAGCCACACGCCGGTCGTGTTCATCACGGCCTACGCCGACCCCGGAACCCTCAGCCGCGCCCGCGCGGCGACGCCCTACGGCTATCTCGTGAAGCCCTTCGAGGAGTTGGCCTTCCGCAGCACCATCGAGATGGCCCTCGCGAGGCATCAGATGGAGCGGGATTTGAGGGCCCGGGAAGAGCGGTTCCGCGCCCTGCTGGAGAACGGCCGCGACATCATCGCCATCCTGGATCCCGAGGGCAGGCTCGTTTACGAGAGCCCCAGCGCCTCCCGCAACCTCGGCTACGAGCGGGAGGAGCACATGGGCAGGGCGATCCGGGATTTCATCCATCCCGACGACCACGCCGTCTTCGACGCCGTGTTAAAGGAAACCCTCTCCGACGCGGGCCACACGGCCTACGCCACCGTGCGCTACCAGGCGAAGGGCGAGGGATGGCGCTGGCTGGAGACCGTGAGCCAGAACGCCCTGGATCTCCCCGGCGTGGCGGGGATCGTCATCAACGCCCGGGACGTCACCGAGCGCCTCCGGGCGGAGGAGGATCGGCACCGCCTGGAAACCCAGATGCGGGAGGCGCAGAAACTCGAATCCCTCGGCATGCTGGCCGGAGGCATCGCCCACGACTTCAACAACCTCCTCATGGGCATCATGGGCAACGCGGGGCTCGCCCTCCTGCACCTCAAGGAGGGCCATCCCGCCCACAAGCGGGTGAAGCAGATCGAGCTGGCCTCCCTGCGCGCCTCGGAGCTCACCAACCAGATGCTCGCCTACAGCGGCAAGGGCCGCTTCCTCGTGCAGACCCTCGATCTGGCGCGCCTGCTGGAGGAGATGGCCTCGCTGCTTCAGACGGTGGTCTCCAAGAAGGCGCTCCTCCGCATCGAGGCCATCCCCGGGAGGGCCCTCGTGGAGGCGGACGCCACCCAGATCCGCCAGGTCGTCATGAACCTCATCACCAACGCCTCCGACGCCCAGGGCGAGCTGGGCGGCACCATCACCCTGCGGGCCGGCATCCTGGAGAGCGGTCCAAACACGCCCTGCCTCGCGGGCACGCCGCCCACGGGCCCCGCCGCCTTCCTGGAAGTCTCCGATCAAGGCAGCGGCATGGAGCCGGATACGCTGGAGCGGATTTTCGATCCCTTCTTCACCACCAAGTTCACGGGCCGGGGCCTCGGCCTCTCCGCCGTCCTCGGCATCGTGCGCGGGCATCGGGGGGCCATCCAGGTGAAGAGCACCCTGGGCAAGGGCACCACCTTCCGCCTGCTCTTCCCCCTATCCGAACGCCGGGCAGAGGCCGCCCCGAGCGAGGCCAACCATGCGGATGTGCAAGGCGAGGGCCTCGTGCTCGTGGTGGACGACGACCCCCAGGTGCGCCAGGTCGCCAAGGGAGCCCTGGATCACGCCGGCTTCGAGGTGATGGAAGCCGAGAACGGCCTCGCGGGTCTCGACCTCTTCCTGCTCCACCATGAGCGCATCCGCGTCATCCTCCTCGACCTCACCATGCCCCATATGGACGGGCACGAAGTGAAGCGGCGCCTCCGCGCCCTGGATCCCGACGTGCCCATCGTCCTCACGAGCGGCTATTCCGCCTCCGAGGCCGAGGACGAACTCAAGGGAACCCATGACCACTTCATCCAGAAGCCCTACCGGCCCAAAGAGCTCATCGCCCTCGTGGTGGAGGCGGCGCGGCGGGTGTGAAGGGCTGAACGCGGGGCTCCTGGTTGGGCGGGGAGGAAGGGCTGAACGCGGAGATCGCGGAGGGGCGCGGAGAAAAGCGGAGAAAAAGATCGAACGCAGAAGACGCGGAAGGACGCAGAAGGCGCAGAAAAAAGCAGGACTCCCGGGAGAAGGCCTCCTGGCGCTTTGCGCCAAGGTCCGCGGACGCGGACCTTGAATCGGGCCGCTCGAGTAGGCACCCCCGGTTGCCCAGGGGCACCTCTCACAGAACCGTACAAG
>CAYWDR010000009.1:1631-31189 GCA_964457075.1 uncultured Solibacteraceae bacterium | reverse complement strand
CCAGGAGGGCCGCGTTCTTGCGCCCGATGTACTGGGAGAGGATGCCCAAGGGGAACCGCATGAGGGCGCCGGCCCACACGGGCACGGCCACCATGAATCCCTTTTGGGCGGGCGAGAGGCCGAACTGTTCCGCAATGAAGAGGGCCATGGCCCCGTTCAGCACCCAGATGGCGAAGCAGAAGTCGAAGTAGAGGAAGGAGGTCAGCAAAGTAGGCATATGGCCTGACTTGCGGAACTCCTTGAAGGTGGCGAGGAAGGGCATGGGGGTTTCCTTTCGTGACCCAGATCAGAAAAACGGATTCAAAAGTCCGAAAATCAGCATGCCTCAAGTTTGATGCGGGACAAGGGCCGTTGGGGGAGGTCTTGATGAACGTCACTGGGGCAAGACGCGGTGCCCGCAGTCGTGGCCGAAGGCCTCTGGTTCTCTCACCGGTTCTCACTGGCCCTCACCGGCCATAAAGAAAGGCAGCCAGTGAGAACGGTGAGAACCGGTGAGAAAAGCCGACGATTAGGGTCCGCAGATGACGCCGATTACGCAGATTGGATTTCGCGATCGTTAATCTGCGTAATCGGCGTCATCTGCGGATGAACTCTGGGTTCTTTCCATTGAATGCCCGCGAATGGCCAGCTCAACCCTTGCCGTGGGCCTTCTTCGGCCCGGCCACGGCCGGATCCACGGCGAAACCGCGGCGCAGCGTCACCAGCTGCAGATCCCGGATGGTAGCCTTCGTCATCGAGTTGGCCATCTGCTCCTTCACGGCCGTCCAGGCCTCGTGCATGGGGCAGGGCTGATCGGAGGAGCACTCGGGAAAGCCCATGACGCAGGCCTTGAAGGTGTCCTCGCCCTCCAGGACGTGGACGACCTCCTCCACGGTGATCTTGTGGGTGGGCTTGGCCAGCCGGAACCCGCCTTTGGGGCCCCGCACGCTCTCCAGCATGCCGCCCTGCACGAGGCCCTGGAGCACCTTGGCGAGGTAGGGGCCCGGCAGGCCCAGCTTTTCCGCCAGGTCCTTGGCCATCACGTAGGTGCCGTCCTCCGGGAGGGCGGCCAGGGCGCGGAGGGCGTAGGCGGAGGCTGAGGAGAAGATCATCGGTTCAGGGTAGCGGAGTCCCTGATCGGTTGTAGGGGATTCAAAAATGCCAGCCACGAAGCAGCACGAAGGACCGGTTGGGAGATGCGCTTGTCCAGGAGCGCCGCCAGAACGGATCGGCCTCGATGACATCTGTGAGTAGCCGTAGTGCTCCCCGTTGAAACCGCCCGCCCGATTTCGATAGGCATTCCCGCAAGACCGGCCGCTGTTTCATGCGGAAGGCTAAGTCCGAAATATATTTTTAATGCAATAAAACATGTTGCCTTAAGCGTGATAGCCTCCGAGTCCAATCCCTCTTTTCAAGGAAATCCCATGGCCCGTCTTTGCGCCATCCTGTTTTTTCTGTGTGTTTCCCTCGCGGCCCGGGGACTGGTCGCGTTCGAAATCGGGAACGCGGCTTTCAGCTTGGAACCCCGCGTTCCAATGGCGCTGGCTGGAACCACCATCTCCGTTTCGATGTCCCCCACCTCGGCCAAGCTATCCACCGGGGGTATCCAAGGGTTCACAGCGACCGTCAAGGGGAGCACCCAAGGGGTCACCTGGTCGGTGCTCGAATCCGGGGGAGGGGCCATCACCTCCGCGGGTACCTACACGGCCCCGAACATTGCGGGCACCTTCACGGTGCAGGCCGCTTCGGTGGAGAATCCCGCCAAGGTCGCTAGGGCCACGGTCCAAATCTTCCTCAATCCGGATTCAACCCTTTCGGCACCAGGCTATGCCAAGGTCGGCGAAACGGGTCTCAAGGCGAGCGTTCCCGCTCAATCCGGCGCCACCTATGCCTGGAGCATTTCTGGAGGAAGGATCACCGCAGGGGCTGCTACAGCTTCCGCGACATTCACGGCGGGCACATCCAAGACCATGAGCCTGACCTGCAAGGTCACCAACGGTGCTGGGAGTTCCTCCACAAGCGCGAAGTCGATCCAGCTAGCAACCTTGGTCCTCGACCCAGATACGGCGTATGTCCGTTTAGGTGGGTACACGTACTTCCGGCTGGGAGTAGGTTCGTCCGCTCCTGGGCCCCTGACTTGGAACGTTCTTGAACCGGGGGGTGGAGAGATTGACGCGGCGTCCGGGAACTACGTTGCGCCTTCAACCCCCGGCGTGTTCACGGTTCAAGCGGTTTGCATTACCGACCCCTCCGTTTTTGGCTTTGCCAAGGTCCATGCGGAGGATGTGTCCAAGGTGAAGGTGGAGGTCTCTCCTCTGGTCGCCACCCTTGGCTCGAACCAGAGCCAGACGTTCACCATCAAAATCTCGGGCACTGGCAACCCCGAGGCCAGCGTTAGTCAGGAACCCGTTGCGGGAAAGCTCGCCTCTTCGCGTACCGGAGATACCACCACCCTCAATTTCACCGCCACCGGGACTCCTGGGGTTTACGGAATTGAGATTTCGAGCGCGGCATATCCAGACAGGAAAGCCGCAGCTCACGTGCTCATCGAGGCGTCTGGAGGCCCCGTCATCAGTGCCTTCGCGTCGGATCGCCTGGAAGTCCAGGAGGGTGAATCGCTCCAATTGTCCTGGAGCGTCCAAGGAGCCACATCCCTCTACCTTCAATCCGTAAGCCCCTCGGGAAGGTCCAGCAAATCGCTTTTGATGCCGGATCCAACATCCACAGGCACCCGCCTCCAGGCGATGAAGGATTGGACCTTCAATGGCTCCTACCTGGACTCAGAGGGCTGGGGGGTCCAGAGGTACGTCCTCATCGCCAATGGAACGGATCGGCAGGGACACGCCGTCTCTGCCTATGCCGAAATCCCGGTCCGCGTGAAATTCGCGTACATCTCCGCCTTCACGGCGGATAAGGCTGTCATCACCCCCGGTGATCCGGTCCGGTTGACGGCTTTTTTCAATGGAACCGGGAGCATCACGCCGGAAGTCGGGCCTGTCGAGAACGGCCAGACGATCCAAGTCAACCCTCCCGCCTCACGAGCCTTCACCCTTGAGGTGGCCAATGGGTTCGGCGGAGAAGACCGCCGCACCTTGAAGGTCACCGCTCTAGCCCCTCGCGGGGCCTGGCTCCAGCCCTCTTCCATGCCCTTTACCTGGACAGGGCAGGCTATCCGGCTGTGGGACAACCGCGTAGGCTTCCTCGCCACCGATCGCAAGTTCTGGGTCCAGGATCCTGATTCGGGAATCTTTTCTTTCGTGGGCGCTTTCTCGCAGGACCATGCCTACGGAACCCTCGTGGCCTTGGCGGATGGAAGGGTGGCGGGACTGGGCGGATACCTTTACGGATATGGGTACCAGGAACCCGAGGTGCTGGATCCGCGAACGGGCCAAGCGGCCAATCTTCCGGCCCGCGATGTCCTCCGTCGGATTGAGTTGGGGGCGGCCCTGATGTTGGATGGCAGGGTCCTCGTATGGGGTGGCAGGATCATGGATCAGTACGGCGATTTCACTTCCGATCCTCGCGCCGTGCTCTACGATCCTGCTTCGGGGGGCGTGGAAACCCTGGGCGACCTCCCCGGCAGCTTCCCCCATCACGCGCTCCTTCCCTCGGGGGATGTGGTGCTCAATGGGGGGCCGAGCCATTTCAACAAGGGGGGGCTCGCCCTTTACTTGGCCGGGGAGAAACGAATGGTGCCCCTGTCGGAAGCGGAAGGGAGTCCTGCGCTCCTGGCGGATGGCACGGTGCTCCAAGGCAGCGCCTATTTCTCCTTCAACTCAGCGTCGACGCCGGGAGGAAGCTTCGATCCGGCCACCGGGCAGTATGCTACCCACCCCGAATTCGGCCGTTACGGCGGAAGCCTGGTGGCGGTGGGCGATGGCGGAGCCTTGGCCTTCGACCCTCCGGACTTCTATGACCCTTCGGGCGTCGTTTCGCTGATGTTGCCCCAGGGGAAGGGGGCTGGGGCGCTTCCGAAACCTCCTCTCCCGATTCCCGCGGATCCGCCGCACCCGGGGATCCTGATGCCGGATGGGACGGTGCGGATCGATTCCGCCCTGAGCTTTGATCCGCAACTCCCCCTCCAGATCAATCCTGCCGCCGGCATGGCCCAGGCCTTGGGCACCATCGTGTTTCGTGCGACCGGCAACCTGGCTTCAGGAGGCGTGCGCTGGTCCTGTGACGCCGGTTCCATGGGGGAGGACGGCGCCTGGATCGCACCTGAGGCCGGGGGGCTCTACCGGGTCATCGCGACCAGCGTGTCTGAACCTACGGTGGCCTGTACCGCTTGGGTGAGGGTATCGGGCGTAACGAAGGTCGTGGTGACTGCCCCCAGGACCGTGCTGGCGAAGGGCGAATCCGTCCAACTGGGCGCGGTGGTAACGGGGTCCACAAACCAGGGCGTCATCTGGTCCGTGCTGGAGCCGAACGCGGGAAGCATCACACCCTCTGGACTGTTTACCGCCGGCAACACCAGCGGCGTATTCACGGTGGGGGCGGCCAGCGTGGTGGATCCCCGCATGAGGGGCCAGATCCAGGTGGCCGTGAACCCCGATGGGGCGCCTCGGAACGCCATGGTCACCTTGGACACATCCCTCGCTATCTACGGGAGCCAGGTCGCCGTTTCCTTCACGGCATTGGAGGGGTATTCCTATCGGCTATCGCTTCAGGATCCCAGCAGCCCCGCCACCCCCATCTATGAGCAGACCTACTCCAACCCCGGGAACGTGACCTGGACGCTGTCCAAGGACCTTTTCAATGTGCCGAGCCACAACTATTGGGTTGCCACGTCCCACGGAGGGTTCTTCAAGCGGACCTTATTCAGGCTCTGGCTCTATGCCACGAACCCTTTGGGGACCACCAGTACCTACACGCCGATCACCTTGGTGGATGAACGGGCGTTCGAGATCCTCCCGAGGAGCAGTTCCATCCTGCCCAACCAATCCAAGGCCTTCGCGGTCGCACCTGTCATCAGTGGGGCCCCGACCCCAGCGGTCACTTGGACCTCCTCTGGTGGCACCATCGGCACGGATGGCATTTTCACGGCCCCGGCCACCGGCGGGCTATTCAAGATCACGGCCTCCAGCGTGGATGAGCCGGAGTTCACCGATAGCGCGTACATCCAGGTGGTGACAACGGCGCCGGTGATCTCGTATTTCGGCCCCAACACCACGGTCTGGCCGGGGAAGGAAGTGATCTTGAATTGGTCCGTGACGGGTGCGTCCACGCTGTCCATCACGACCTCGACGGGCGAGGAGATTCCCTTCTCCGACACGAGCACGTATGGCCAGTACTCCGTTAGGCCCCCCCTGGGGATCACCCACTACACCCTTACCGCGACCAATGCCTTCGGCTCCACCTCCTGGGGCCCCACGTGGGTGGACGTGAAACCGGTGACGGTGTCCGTCAGTCCCACGCAAATGACGCTGGTCGTTGGCGCCTCATCGACGGTTACCGCGACGTCCCCGTTCCAAACCGTTTGGAGTGTCCAGGAAGGAGCCGCCGGCGGGAACATCTACGCGAACTCCAATCCAGGCACCTACACGGCTCCTGCAAGCCCCGGTGTGTACCACATCGTGGCGACGAGCTACGTTGAACCCTTGATTCAGGCCACGATTCAGGTGACCGTCGAGCCTCCGGGGGTCTCGATCAGTCCAAAGTCCATCCAACTTCAAAAGGGCGAGACGTTCCAATTCGGGGTCGCCATATCGGGCGATAACCAAGTCTCCTGGTCCGTCCAGGAGGGGGCTGCCGGCGGATCCATCACCTCGGCGGGGGCGTATACGGCTCCAGAGGTTCCGGGCACCTATCACGTGGTTGCATCCAGTGTGAAATACCCAGGCGCGTTCGATGTATCCACGGTGACGGTCGCTTATCCCGCCGTCACCCTTGAGGTGACGGCGGTGCCAGACATGTATCCGACCCAAACCATCCAGATGGGGTTGACGAGCAGCGATGGGCTCGTCGATTGGGTGGCCACGGGGGGGACCATCGATTCGAATGGGCTCTACGAAGCGCCCTTGGAGCCTGGGACTTACCAGATCATCGCCATCAGCCGGGTGAACCCCAATGTCACTTCAACGGTCCAAGTGACAGTGAAGCCCATCGTCATTGCAATTAAGCCAAATTCGATCAACTTGGCGACAAATTCAATTTTTCAATTCGGGTTTGAAGCCAATTTTGGATTAGTCGAATGGGCTTGCTCTGCGGGTTCAATCACCCAAACCGGGCAATTCATCGCTCCTACAACTATTGGCCAGGTGGCCGTCACTCTGCGTAGCAAGGTAGACCCTTCGGTTACGGATTCCGCCGCTGTGGCTGTGAATGAGATCGGGCTCAGAATGGATCCCTTGAAGATCACACTTCCACCTGGTGCACGGTTCCATTTCAATTACTACAGTGCAGTGGGAGCCGTAACTTGGTCCTCTACCGGAGGGGTCTTTGACCCGGCTCAGGACGGATGGTTTACTGCTGCTGCCCAACCTGGAACTTACCAAGTCACCTTGGCGAGTTCGGAACGGCCCGAACTGATTGTTGTGGGTCAAGTGTTTGTAGTCCCAGCCCAAATGTCATTAACTGTTAGCCCAGCAAAGGCTAAAATTCGCCAAGGTGAAACAGTGAGGCTGCGAGCCTTGGGAGGTGCTGTTGCTTCCGGTGTCGAATGGAGGAGCGACGTTGGAACTCTACTCGGCAGTGGCGAATTCATTGATCTTACTTGGGAACAACTACAGGGCGTCGCAAGTGTTAATGCCATCTTCATCGTGGACGGGATGCCTTGGGCGAGTTGCGCAATTGAGCACGATCCCCGGCCGACGCTGGTTCTGAATCCTAGCGATATTTCGATCGCTCCAGGAACCAGCACGACTATCGACCTACAACGGTTCCCCTCAAATGCTGGTCCAATTGAATGGTCGATCGGAGACCTGCCTGGGGCTCTCGAAGTGATAGCGGAATCTCAGGTGAAATACACCGCTACCTCAGTAGATGGGCAAAGTATTGTGTTGCAGGCTCGCCTTGCTGGGGATCATTCGAACGCAGCCTATACAATAGTAAGGGTTGCACAAGTTCCAGCCCAGTCTTCAAACGTGAGCTTAAAACTCTTGAATATTGTTCAAGGCGGTTTGAATCCTATCGTCGACCAATTGAATATTGGCGTGTCTGGTGGAACGCTGAGCACACTCGGAATAGATGACTCAAGGGTGCAGGCCACCTTGAACGGCCTACGCATTCCCCTCTCATCGATTCATGTCACTGAAGATTCTATTGCGGTGAACGCGCGCGCTTTTCCAGGCCTGAATGTTCTTGAAATCTCGTGCAATGACTCTGGTAATAAATCCGTGATCCAGAAATGGGAATTTATTTCTGGAGAACGAACACTCCGGGTTCAAGTAGTTGACGCAAATGGTATCCCGGTTTCAGGAGCCAAAATCCTCGCAACTGTTAGCAAAACCCCGTTGGTGGAAGTATCTGGAATGACACGGCCCGATGGCTACGCCACCTTCTCGAATCTGATCTACGGGACGGTACCGCTTTCAACGTTTGTGGAGGGGAAAGGAAGTGCCATCGGCTTTGGTGGTAGCGGAGAAACTGTGCTCCAGTTGAAAGAAATCGGTTCGCCAAGCCTGATCGATAATAATGATTTCCATCTTGGGTTGGATGGCTGGGATGTTGGTAATGCCCCAGTTGAGATTGTTTTGTACAGCCAAGATCAACCGGTGGTGGCTTTCGCAGCCCCCGAGAAGAATTCTACGCTGAAGTCGGTTCGGACCCTTGCCGGGGCGGTTGAAACCGCGGCCGTGGGACTCCCCTATAAATGGATACAGCTTCGATCGTCTGGTGAGGGGCCCCAATCAATCAGCAGAACCTTCCAGACCCGTCAGGGGACTAAACGGGTGCGAATCCTTTATGTGTTCAGCACAGGTGAATTCCCTAGGTGGTATCAGTCACAATACAACGACGCATTTAGTCTGCAATTGCGATCTAAAAAACTGGGCCCAGCCGAGCCAGTGCAGGGCACAGTGAACATGTACGCAATGAGTTCTTACCGTTGGGATGGGGCGCTACCTGCCCAAGAATATGCCTTGAAAACTGATCCTTCGGGTGATGTAGTTCAGCTTGATATATCTGTGTCAAATGTTGGGGACGACAAGGTTGATTCCTCCGTATTAATTGCGTTCTTTGAAGAGAATTCTGTGAGCATCGAGGTAGAATCCCTAAATGATATTGGTCCCAAAGGGCATACAGTTACTGCACTTGGGGGTGCCTTGCAGTACCTAAGTGTCGGGACTCACCCATACCTGTCATACGGTACGGCTGGAAAGGCCTCAAGTACGGGCGTAAAGGGTCGATTCAAAATCACCGGAGCTAATGGAGATACAATCCAAGATATTAAATTGGACGTGCTTGAATCCGGCAGATTGGTTGCGGTTGGAGACCTAGAAGAGGCCGCTAAAAACACCTTGCTAAAAACCTTTGATGATGAACATCAGACCATTGAATGGAATGATCCAGGTCCCTTATTCCACATTGATTTTCAAATTCCGTCCAACAACGCTTCATCCATGAATATCAACACGGATGTGAAATTGAATGTGCGAATTCGGGTTAGTACCGTGAACGGACAGCAGGCAACTTCGGATCTGATAAGTGTTGGTAAATTGGTTCGTTATACTGGGTTCAATCGATATTCCGTTCCAGCCATTCCTGCCCGAGATGAAGATGTCGGTGGCGATGATTGGTGCCAGGTTCGAATGAAAAATTTTATGGCCCATTTTTCAAATGAATATCCGTTACTTATCGGAGATTTTAGTAATATGAATGGAGGCCCGTGGAACCCACCTCACGCAGAGCATCAGTTTGGCCTAAATGCAGACATGATGTTTATAAATGGAACACCATATGCTAGTTCTCTCGCAGCCGCTCAGGTCTACGTATTAATGTTAAATGACCCAGAGATTGGTTCGTCGATCAGGTCAATTCGCATGGATCTAAGTGACCAAACGGTCAAAGACTACGTTATCAATGCTTTGGTTTACAGGACTCGACCTGACGGGCACCAAGACGCGATCAGTGCTCTCTACTACATTATTGATGATTATAAGCACGATGGACACGTCCATATAACGTTTAATCAATAGGGTTGGTATGAATACACCACTTGCCTTCGCTACTTTACTCACCCTGCATGACGGGCATGCGGTCTGCTCGACTCCCGTAATTCATCGGTTTAGTTGCAATGCGAATAGCCCGGTAGGACCTGGGATTGCTGAATTATCAATAAAATCAAATAAGCTCCAATCAATGGCCCGTGATACTAAGCTAAAAGGCTTAGAAGCTAGATTAGCGAAATTGAGTTCACTCTCGCTTTCCCCAGCCAGCACAAAGTCTTCTAGGGAAATCGTAGATATTGGGTGGGGAATTTATAAAGATCTCAATGAATCTAAGAATCCACTTGGCAAGCTCATTCTCGGGCGGGTCTACCAATTACACGGGAACTCGGAATTTGAACGGAGTTTTGGGAAATCGCTTTCCCATGTCGCATCGTCTAGAGTTTCGCAAAAGCCATCTGGTCAACTTAGCGGCTTGCCTACTGGGGCATTAGTGAAACTACTCGGTGATGGCTTTTTTGCAGATGATTCTTATGAGTCTCTTTCTCTCTGGGCTAAGTCGCTCAGCCCTGCTGAAAACGAGTTTTCTGAAGCAATTCTTCGCTATGCTCTGAAGAAAAATCTACCTTGGGCGCTTCATCAGAAAGCATCCTTGTGCATCGGAGTTAAAGACTTTGATGCAGCCAAAGCGTCTCTTCAAACTGCCTGGGAACAAGGTGACCTAGACGCCGGTGCACGTCTTGCTTCTGAATTTCAAGTTTCGGGCATCGACATCGATGAGCTTGGGCGAAAAGGATCGGCGATCGCCCTATTGGCTAAAGCCAAACTGATATTTGGAACCGACCCGAAAGCTGCCTTGTTGTTACTAAACAAGGCAGGCGCTTCTGGGTCAAAGGAGGCTAGCCATCTCGCGGCAACTCTTTATGCAAATTACCGCCGATGGGATCTCGCGATTGACTTGGAACCGGACCCTGGCAAAAAGCTAGACCTGCTTATGGATGGCCTTGACGCCAACAGTCCTCTGATGCTCCGCTTCTTTGAAGAGCTGCGAGTCGGCCCCATTATTGAAGGCGGGATCGGTGCACCCCCAAACATCGTGGATCGCTATCATGATCTCTGCTCAAAAGCGCTGGCCTACATTGACCGCATGGATCAAGCCCAATCGAACGTCAAAGCCCTCCAAGGGCTCAATAAAATGGGGATGCTTGGTTTTGGCGGTCTTCGATCTAGCGTTGAACAGAGAAATGAAGGTAGGAAGCTATTGATGGAAGCTTCAAAATTCGAAAATGGATTTTCCTGCTACGAAGCGGCCATGGCTATTCGGGAAAGCACTGAGCCTAGCGAATGGACGGAAGAAAGATTGCGCCTGCTGAGTAGAGCTTCCAAACTGAACTACCCGCCTGCGATGGCCCTATTGGCGCAAATAAAATCAGCCTCCAACGCAAATTTGGCCGAGCTAGAAGAATCGATTGAATTGGCAGAAGGCGCCATTCGGTATGGGGTTGTGTTCAAACGGGTATGTTGGACATTTAACTCCAATCCTTGGCTTTTGCGAGCAGATGCCCTTTTGAAGGGTCGTGGAAAAAAGAGGAATGTAGAAAGGGCAATTCGGGAGTTACTGGAAATCTCTCAACATGGGTCTCAACATTTTTCTCCCGAGGCCGCATTGTTGATATACCACTACTTAAATGCTCTGCGGGCAGACAAACGGCTCTGCGATTACTTCTATTCGATGGCGAGGCAGAGTCCATGCGGTTGATGCCTACCCTGTAAACCCCGCGTCTCGTCGATGTGTGCTTTGTTTAAATCTTCTGGTGGTTTCAAACCCGAGCCGTAAGCCCGAAGTCCCCCGTCAGCTCCTCCACCAGCTCCCGGACGCTCACGAGGTTCTGGAGGCGCCAGCCGTTGGCGCCCGTGAAGTAGAGGCCGTTGTCCACGTCCCCCCGGTGGGCGTCGCCCAGGCGGTCGGCGATGCAGTAGCCCGCCCCCCGGGCCCCTTCGCCCCGGTTGCAGGGCAGGAGGCAGTGGCTGATGCACTTGATGGGAGGGGCGGTGCCATCGGCCACATGGTCCAGGAGGGGCGTGTGGACGGCGCGGGCGGGCATGCCCACGGGGCTCTTGATGAGGCCGATATCCTCGGCCCGGGATCTCAGGATCACGTCCTTGAAGTGGGGGGCGGCGTCGCACTCGAAGGTGCCGATGAAGCGGGTGCCCATCTGCACGCCCCCGGCCCCCAGGGCGAGGAAGCGGCGGATATCGGCGCCATCCCAGATGCCGCCCGCCACGATGACGGGGAAGGCGCCCCAGAGGTCCCGCTCGGCGATGACTTCGGGGAGGATCGCTTCGAGGGCGAAGGCGGGGTCCCCGCACTGCTCCACGCTGTAGCCCTGGTGGCCGCCGGAGAGGGGGCCCTCCAGCACGACGGCATCCGGCAGGCGGTCGTACTTCCGGGACCACGTCTTGCAGAGCAGCTTGAGGGCGCGGGCGGAGGAGACGATGGGCACGATGGCCGCGTCACCCGCGAGCTCCGGTAGCTTGAGGGGGAGGCCCGCGCCGCTGATGACAAGCTGGGCGCCGGCCGCCACGCCTTCGCGCACGACGCGGTCGTAATCCTCGATGGCGCAGAGGGCGTTGATGCCCACGGCGCCATAGCCCTTGGAGCGGTCCCGGGCGTCGCGGATGAGGCGGGCCAGGGCGGGCCCGTGGTTGAGGTTGCCGGGGCCCACGGGGCGCCCTTGGGCGAAGGTGACGCCCTCCGGATGGCCGTAGGCTGTGCCGATGGCGCTCACGATGCCCACGCAGCCCGTCTCCGCCACGGCGCCGGCGAGGCCGGACCAGGACACACCCACGCCCATGCCGCCCTGGATGATGGGGTAGGGCAGATCCAGCTGGCCGATGCGCATGCGGGGCAGGGGCTCCGCTTCCGGCGCGAGGGCGCGGGGCAGGCGGGCTTCCAATTTCTGGCGGAGCTCCGCGAAGCGGCCGCCCAGCTCCCGCAGCGCCTTCGGTGAGCGCACGCGGAAGCCGTCGAGGCCCCGCTTCAGCCACTCCCGGCCATCCTCCAGGGCCGCATCGAGGCTGCCGAGCATGGGCAGGCGGCAACTGGCGCGCAAGCCGTCGAACCAGGCGCCCAGGCCCTCCAGCACGAGGGCGTCGGGCTGCTCGGCGATGGCCTGCTGGGCCTCGGATTCCCCCGTGGCCAGGGCGAAGCGGCGCAGATCCAGCCCCTCCCAGGCGGCGCGCAGGGAGGCGGGCACCGTGGGCCCATGCACGAGGAAGGTGGCGCCCTCCTCCTTGGCCGCTTCCAAGGCCGCGCGCAGTTGGCCCCGCAGGCCCCGCACATCCACGCCGAAGAGTTCGCCGGGGGAGAGCTTCAGGGCCCGGATGCGGGCCCGCAGCTCCTCGGGATCCGGGAAGGCCGGCAGGCGGAGCACGCCCGCGCCTCCGGACCCCGCGAAGGCCCCGGCGAGGCCATCGCCCCCTTCGGGGAACCAGCCCTGGAGCAGGGGCAATTCGGGTCGGCCGGGAAACAGGGAAGCGGTCATGGGGGCCCCTATCGGAGGAGGCTGAGCAATACGCCGCTCAGGGTCAGGTGCAGGATCTCTTCCACGCCGGCGGTGCGAGGGCCGGGTTCCCGCGCCACGAGGCGGCGGTGGAGGAAGGGACGCACGAGGCCGAGAATGCACCAGAGGGCCCACAGCTTGGAGATGGGATGGGGCAGCAGGAAGGCGGCGCCGAAGGCCAGGCCCTGCCAGGCCAGGGCCCGGATCAGATCCGAGCGGTCCAGCGGTCCTTTCAATCGGAGCCTCACGAAGGCGAGGCTCGATAGCAGCGTCGGCGCCAGGGGCGCCCAGGCCCGGAGGGATACGGGCAGTGGGGCGCCTTCGGCTTGGAGCATGGCGGGCAGGAGGAAGCTAAAGGCCACGGCCCCAAGGGCCTCGGGCAGCCAGCTGCGCTGATCCTTCCGGGGGCGCGCGAGGGCCAGGCCGGCCAGGAGGCCCGCGCCGCCGAGCCAGGGCAGGGCGATCCATGCGGAACGGGCGCCCAGGAGCCCCAGCGCCAGGGCGGCGCCGAGGGCGGGAATGGCGGCGGCGGAAGGCACTCGCCCCCCCGCCCGGAACCGTGCCATTGGCTCCCGCAGGAGGAGGCCGGATAGGCCCAGCAGGGCGATGGCGCCGGCGGCGAGTCCGGGACGCAGGGCCAGGCCCACGCCCACCGGGAGCAGGAGGAGGGCCCAGGTGCCGTGCTCCGCCGGGAGCAGGGCCCGGAACTGGAGAGGGCGGGGGAGCAGGCTCATGCCGAGCCGCGGCCGGCGGCGTACCCAGGCGGGAGCAGCGTGAGCCGCGTGCCCTCCATGCGGAGGATGCCCTGATCCTGGAGCTTGCGGAGCTGGCGGCTGAGGGTTTCCCGGGCCATGCCCAGCTCCTCGGCTAGCAGGCCCTTGGGGATGTCCAGGCGGAAGGCCAGGCCGGGCCGGGCGTGCTCCTGCAGCCACTCCATGAGGCGCGTCTGGGCGTCTTCCGCCTCCACGCGATGCAGTTTCTGGGCGAGGTTCCGGATGTAGAGGGCCTGGGCGTGGTGCAGCCCCAGGTTCAGCTCCATATCCTGGGAGAGGGCGGCCAGAAAGGGCTGGATGGGCCAGAAGAAGAGCTTGCAATCCTCCAGGGCCTCGGCGGTGGCGAAGTAGGTTTCGCCGCTGAAGAGGGCCGTCTCGCCGAAGGTCTGCACGGGGGAGACGAGCCGCAGGGTGGCGGCCTTGGAGGTCTCGGAGGCGGGGTAGCTGAGGCGGACCCGGCCCTTCACCAGCACGAAGAAGCCCTTGCAGGGCTCTCCCCGGTGATAGAGCATGTCCTTCCGTTTCAAGGTGAGAGGCTCCTTCATGGCGGCGAGCCTCTCGAAGGAGGCGCCCGTGATGCCACGGAAGAGCGGAGCTTGGGCCCAACGTTCCATGTGAATACGATGCGGCATGAATCAGACAAATGTGTCCCGAATGTGATCTAAGGCACCGGATTTGGCGGTGGATCGCCAGCGCTGTAAGGCGGAACGGCCTTTCCGATTTGATTTGGAGGGCCCCCTTCGGGCGAGGGTGAGGGCCGGTACCATCAGCCCATGCCTACCGCCCAAGCCTTCGCCGCCTTCTCCGCCACGGCCCCGCTCGCCCCCTATGCGATCCCCCGGCGGGATCCGGGGCCGAAGGACGTCGTCATCGACATCCACTACTGCGGCGTCTGCCACTCCGACCTCCATCAGGTGCGCGACGAGTGGGGCCGCGCCGTCTATCCCATGGTGCCGGGCCACGAAATCGTGGGCCAAGTCACCCATGTGGGCGCCGAGGTAAGGGGCTTCAAGGCGGGCGATCTCGCCGGCGTGGGCTGCATGGTGGATAGCTGCCGCGCCTGCCCCAGCTGCGTCCGGCACCTCGAGCAGTTCTGCGTGGCGGGATGCGCATGGTCCTACAACAGCACGGAGATGGACCGGACGACGCCTACCTACGGCGGCTACAGCTCCAACATCGTGGTGGACGAGGCCTTCGTGTTGAAAGTGAGTCCCAAGCTGGATCTCGCCGCCGCCGCGCCCCTCCTCTGCGCCGGCATCACCACCTACTCGCCCCTCCGCCATTGGCGGGCCGGCAAGGGCACGCGGGTCGGCGTGGTGGGGCTGGGCGGCCTTGGCCACATGGCCGTGAAGCTGGCCGCCGCCATGGGCGCCGAGGTCACGATGCTCAGCACCTCCGCCTCCAAGGAGGCCGATGCCCGCCGCCTGGGCGCCTCGGGCTTTGGGCTCACCTCCGAAAGGGCCACCTTCAAGCGCCTCGCGGGGGCCTTCGACCTCATCATCGACACCATCAGCGCCCCCCACGACCTCAACGCCTATCTCGGCATGCTCCGCATCGACGGCGCCATGGTGCTGCTGGGCATCCCGCCCGCCCCGGCGCCGGTATCGGCCAACGCCCTCATCGGCGGCCGCAAGGTGCTCACGGGCTCGCTCATCGGCGGCATCCAGGAGACCCAGGAGATGCTCGACTTCTGCGCCGGGCACGGCATCGTCTCCGAGATCGAGCTGATCCCCGCGCGCCAGGTGAACGAGGCCTACGAACGGATGATGAAGGGGGACGTGCGCTACCGGTTCGTGCTGGACATGAAGACGCTGTAGACCCCGAGGGCGCCGCGAAAAAGCGCTAAGCCGATCCGCGAAGTCCCGGGGCGACTGGGCGAGCGGAGCCTTGCCGGCGTTGGCTTTTATCACGGTTCATCACATCTTTATCAATGTTCATCACTGGTTGCTTTTAAAGAAAGGCCAGTGATGAACAGTGATAAAAACGGGATGAACAGTGATGAAAAGAAAACCAGAGATGAACGGAGATGAGCCTGCGAGCTTTTATCTCCGTTCATCTCTGACAAGCGTGACGTGCCGGTGAAGCCGGTGATCGTGCTGGATGCCCCGGAAGTGAAGCCGGAGGGCGCCGCGAACTATTAGCGGCCTTGGGCGTCAAGCTGCACGCGATCCCGGAACATTGAGCTCCCCTTACCACATGAATAGCTCATCACGGGAGGGCCTGCCGCAACCCGCTATCCAGCTTGTCGATGATGACGGCCCAGTCCGCGTCATTTTCGATCTGCTCGCGCAGGAATTCGGATTGGGACAAGGTCCAAAAGGGCGCTTCATGGAGTGCGATATCGTGCGCCAAGGGGCGCTTCGACTCGATGAAGGATTGGATGCTCGCGGGTTCCGAGGGAAGGCCAAGCTGCGTGAACAGGTGGGTCATCGAGTGCAGATTGTCTTCCATATCCGCTCCTTCAATGGACTGCATGAAAGCGCCCTCGAAGGGGCCTTTGGCGTTGCTACTTCTTCCGGCTGGCGGGCGGCACGATGCCGTTTGAACGCAGGTACACCACCATCTGGCCGTAGTGGTCCATGCCGTGGGAGGCGAGGACGGTGGCGAGGCCGATCGGGGTGGTGGTGCCTTCCCCGAAGGGGCTCTTGATGGCCTTGCTGCCGTTCTGCGCCGTGAGGCTCTGGATGGCCTTGTGGGCGTAGTCGAAGGAGTCCTTCATGTACTTCACGATTTCGGCCTTGGTCTTGAGATTGTCGGGCCCCATCTCGGGGTTGCCCACTTCCGCGGGGGGCTTCTCGCCGAGGATCATCGAGCTCACGAAGTAGTTCACGGCGGCCACGTGCTTGATTTGCTGGGCGAAGGTCTTCACGCCCTTGAACTCGCCCTCGGTGGGGGCCCAATCGAACTTGTCCTCCGGCATGGCTTCGGCGGCGGGTGCGAACTGCTTGGCCACGTAGACGAAGGTGGCGTCCATGGCGCCGCCGACGGAGGCCTCGGGCGCCGTGGCGGGCGCGGCGGCGGGCTTGGCCGCCGGGGATTGCCCGAGCAGGGCCGCACCGCAGGCCAGGGAGAGGGTTAGGGAAAGCAGGCGCATGGTCTTCTCCTTGAAGGGGATGAAAGAGTACACCTTTGAGCAAGGGTTGGGGCTCGGATGGATCGGTCCTGAATCGGGGGCCGCGATCCACGCGTTCACGGGGCGCCGGGGATCGCCGCGTCCACGTCCGGCGGGGCGGGCGCGAGGGCCTGGATGAGCAGGGCGAAGCCCACCACGCAAAGGCAGCCGACGAGGTTGTACCAAAGGAAGGAGATCTTCGTGAAGGCGAAGCAGAGGAGCACCACGGCTTCGGCGGCGAGGGCGGCCCAGAAGGCCGAGCCGCCCTTCACTCGCTTCACGTAAAAGGCCACGAGGAAGATGCCGAGGATGGTGCCGTAGAAGAGGCTGCCGAGGATGTTCACGGCCTCGATGAGGGAGCCCAGGCGGCTTGCGTACTGCGCGAAGACGAAGGCGAAGCAGCCCCAGGCGAAGGTGGCGATGCGGGACACCCACACCTCCTGGGCGGGGTTGTTCCTTCCGAGAAGGCGACGCCAGACGTCCACCACCGTGGTGGCGCCCAGGGCGTTGATTTCCGCGCTCATGGAGGACATGGAGGCGCTGAACACGGCCGCCAGCACGAGGCCGATGAGCCCCGCCGGGAGGCTGGCGAGCACGTAGGAGAGGAAGACGTAGTTCACGTCGTTGCCGTTGGAGGATGGGTCGGCGCGCTTGATGATCTGTACGGCGCGTTCCCGCAATTTGCTGGCCTCCGCGTCCGCGGAGGCCAGCAAATTGCGGGACTGTGCTTCCAACTGCGGGTCGCGGGTACGCCGTGCGTGGAGGAAGGCTTGGACTTGGGCGGAGCGGACTTCGGTGGCGGCGCGGTAGTTGGCCTCGGCCTGGCGGAAGGCGGCGGCTTCGGAGCCCGCGCGGGCCTTGGCGACGGCGGCGGGGTTGAAAAAGACGGGGGGCGCGTGGAATTGGTAGAACACGAAGACGAGGGCGCCCATGAGCAGGATGAGGAACTGCATGGGCACCTTGATGAGGCCGTTGGCCAGGAGGCCCAGACGGCTTTGGGTGACGCTCTGGCCCGTGAGGTAGCGCTGCACCTGGCTTTGGTCCGTGCCGAAGTAGGAGAGGGCGAGGAAGAATCCGCCGATGAGGCCCGACCACAGCGTGTAGCGGTTGTTGAGGTCGAAGGTCGTATCGATGGCGTTGAGGCGGCCCAGGGCCCCGGCCACGTGCAGGGCCTCGGGGAAGGTGACGCCGCTGGGCAGCTGCCGCACCACCATGAAGCCGGCCACGAACATGCCGCAGGTGATGATCACCATCTGCGTGCTCTGCGCCCAGGAAACGGCCTTCGTCCCGCCCGTCACGGTGTAGACCATCACCAGCGCCGCCACGAGGGCGAGGTTGATCTGGAGGTTCCAGCCCAGCAGCACCGAGAGCACGAGGGCGGGGGCGTAGAGGGTGAGGCCCACGGCGAGACCCCGCTGGATGAGGAAGAGCGTCGCGGCCAGGGTGCGCGTCTTCAAATCGAAGCGGCCCTCCAGATACTCGTAGGCCGTGAACACCTTCAGCCGGTGGAAGATGGGCACGGCCGTGATGGAGAGCACCACCATGGCGAGGGGCAGGCCGAAGTAGAACTGCACGAAGCGCATGCCATCCGCGTAGGCCTGGCCCGGCGTGGAGAGGAAGGTGATGGCGCTCGCTTGCGTGGCCATGATGCTGAGGCAGATGGTGGTCCACCGGGCGTCGCGGCTGGAGAGGAGGTAGGCCTCCGAATCCTTGCGTTTTCGCCCCTTCCATAGCCCGAAGAGGACGACGAAGGCGAGGGCCCCGCCGAGGACGATCCAGTCGAGGCGGCTCAACGGAAGGTCCTCGAGAAGGCCCAGAAGAGGAGGATGCAAAGGGCCAGCCCGCCGAGCACCAGGGCGTAGAGGCGGGCCCAGGTGCCGAGGATGGGGGGAGGGGGTTCAGGTGGATGGTTCATGGGGTTCCGGGCATTGACGTTGGGTGAGGCTATGGGATGAAAAAGCTGAACGCAGAGAACGCAGAGCGCGCTGCGCGCTACGCGGAGGACGCAGAGGCGCGCCGACCCATCGAGCCGGTACGGCCCAAGACATCGCCCACCATGAGCACGGCACCGCGATCAGATCCAGGCGCTCCGTTCCCATCTTTTCCAAGCCCTGCAGAGGTCCCCTGCTCTGGCCGTCGCCCTGATGGTGCGGCCTCACGGGTGCTTCCCCAACGCCAACAGATTCGCGAAGAGCCTTGTGGCCCCCGGCACGCCATCGGGCAGCTGGCGGAAGAAGGAGAGCCCCGTGTACACGTAGTGCCCCTTGCCGTGCTTCGCCAGGATCAGCGCGCCCTGATCCTCCTTCTCGCCGGGGTCCGCCATGCCCAGCAGCGCCTGGTAGTGGGCACCCCACCCTTCCGCGTGGTAGAGGCTGCGCTCCTGCACCCAGCCTTCGAAGTCCCTATCCGTGAGTTCGTTGGGCCAATGGAAGACGGGGTGCTGGGGCTGGAGGAAGCGCACGGGCGCCGCCTCGTCCGTAACGCGCTTGCGGCCCACCTTGAAGGGGTAGGGTCCGATGGTGTCCGTCACCATCGCCGCGTTGATGCCAGGAAAGCCGGTATTCACGGTATAGAGGACGACCTCGGTGCCGCCTTGTTCCACGTAGGCGTGGAGGCGCGCCTTCAGGGTCTGGAGCGCGGCCCGGGTGTTGAAGGCGCGGATGCCCAGCACGATGGCGTCGTAGCGGGTGAGATCCTCCCGGGCCAGGGCCTCGTCCGTGAGCAGCTCCACTTCGTAGCCGATGCGGCGGAGGGCCTGGGGGATGTCGTCACCCGCGCCCATGACGTAGCCGACGCGGCGGCCATCGTGCTTCAACTCGAAGCGCTCCAGGCGCACCTTGGCTTCGGGCAGGAGGGTCTGGAGGGGGATGTGGGGATGATCGAGCTTCACGAGGCCGCGGGCCTGGATGAAGCCGGTCCCGGAATCCACTTCAGCGCGCAGCTCTCCCGAGGAGGCGGTGGAAGGAGGGGTCACCCGGAAGCTCAATTCCTGCTCGACGCCGGAACGGGGCAGGGCGAAGGCTTCTTCGGGGGGGTCCACGTTCCAGCCGCTGGGCACCCGGAGGCGAACCCGGCCCGAGGCCGAGGCGGCGCCGGCCAGCACCTTGAGGCGCACGTCCTTGGCGCCGGGTCCATCGAAGACCTGCACGCTTTCGACGAGGTTCAGGAGCACGGGGGGCACCACCGCCAGCGGCTGGTACCGCTCGCCCAGGACGGGATCCCGGAAGCGGAATCGCACGGGCACCACCACCTCGAAGGCGCCTTCGGCCTGGGAGAGCTTCGCCCGGAGGTGGAAGGGGGCCGGGGATTCGGGCAGGCCCGCCCAGGGGATGGCGCCGGGGCCGCCCAGCCAGTGCGGTTGAGCCAGGGGCGTCTCCGCCGGAAGGGTGAAGGTGAAGGCCTCCTTCCAGGGGGTGTTCTCCGGCAGGGCCCGATTCACGGCGCGGGATTCCAGGGTGCGGAGGCCCTCCGGGGACTCGGCCTCCAGGGTGAGGGCGTCGAGATGAAGGGCGCTGCCCCGGGCCAGCAGGGCGGCGTTCACCGTGAGCCGGTCGCCGGGCGCGGCGCTTTGGCGATCGGCGATGGCCTCCACCCAAAGGCCCGCGACGGCGCGAATCGCCTCCTCCAGCTCGGCGGCCTTCACCTTCACGAGGGGATCCGACTGGCCTTCGGGAGGCAGGCCCTTCAGGGCCAGGAGGGCGCGGTGGAGCAGGGGCAGAACGGCGGCGGGGCGATCGGAGCGGTAGGCGCGGCGGGCCTCGCGCAGCAGCGCGGCGACGTCGCGCCCGCCGGGGATGCGGCTCCATCCAAGATCGACGCCTTCGAAGAGGTTGGCCTTGGCGGGGCGGCCGGCCAGCAGCTCGAAGCTCTCCAGCCGCGCTCCCCGCTGGGCTAGTACGCCGAAGCCCTGGCTCCGGTGCTGGCTGCGGCTTTCGGCGGCGAGCTCGCCGTAGGATTTCCCCAGCACGGGGTCGAAGGCGCCCACGTCCAGGGTGAGGCTGCCGGCGGGGGGCGTCGGGGCGTTGTCGCTGAATCGGAAGTGGTTCCATAGGAGCCGGGTCGCCTGCCAGGGACGGAGGCCCGCCTTCAACTGCTCGGGAAACCGGCCGGGATCGGCGGCCGCCGTGAAGGCTTCGATGGCGAGCGAGGCCGAGGCCGTGTGGTGGCCGTGGCCCGCCCGCTCGTCCGGCGGGAAGCGGGTGAGGATGACATCCGGGCGGAAGGCGCGGATCGTGCGTACCACGTCCGCCAGCACGCGATCGTGATCCCAAAGGCGCAGGGTCTCCGCGGCCGTCTTGGAATAACCGAAGTCCACGGCGGAGGTGAAGAACTGCTCCGCGCCATCGATGTGGCGGGCGGCGCGCAGCTCCTGGGTGCGGATGGCGGCGAGGCCATCCCCCAATTCCGCGCCGATGAGGTTCTGCCCGCCCCCGCCCCGGGTCATGGCCAGGTAGGCGGTGCGGAGGTTGCGGCCCTTGGAGAGGGTGGCCAGCACGGCCGTGTTCTCATCATCCGGGTGGGCGGCCACGTACAGCACGCTGCCCATCACTTGAAGCTTGTCGAGGGCCTTGAGGATCTCGGCGGAATCCCTTCCCGCTTGCGCGTGAAGGGATTCCGCCGGGCAGGCCAAGAGCAGGGCCGTGGCAAGGGGGTTCACGAACCGAAGGGAAAGGGGCATCGAGGCATCCGGGAGGGATCCCAGGGTAGGACCGGATCCTGGATCCAGTCAGCCCTCACTTCCGGAATAGGGGCAGGACGCCAGACTGCGGGGACCGGCGGGGCCCTTAGCGCAGGGCCCGCGCGGCGGCGAGGACTCTCAGGGTTTGACCCTCATCGTAGGCGAGCGCCTGTTGAGGGGGCCGCTGCAGCCAGACATGGGCCAGGGTCACCAAAGCGCAGAAGCAGGCGAGTTTGAGGCCCAAGCGGATCACGGCGCGTCCCATCGGAATGCGCGGTCACCGCGCTGAAGGGTTCTTCGGGCCTCGTAGCGAAAGGCTGAAGGGGGATGTCCCAACGGGCGATCCGCCCCCTTGAACGGGGTGGATTTGGAACCCAACCGCACCCTCCGGGTTCAGCCCTCTTCCGCCGGCGGGCCCTGTTCGCGAAGCGAAGCCACGAGGGCATCCACCCGCACCTTGTGGTACGCCAGGAGCACCCGTTTCGAGGCCTCGATATCCCCGGATTCGATGGTCTTGATGAGGGTTTGGCGCGTGGGGCTCACCTGCCGGAATTCGCTTCGGATGGCCTGCATGAGGGGGAAGAAGCGCACGGTGCGCCACACCATGTTCTCGATGATGCGGAGCATCTGGGGGCGCTGGGCGGGCTGGAAGAGGATGCGGTAGAACTCGATCACCGTTTCTGGGGAGCGGTTGCCCTGATCCAGCTCTCCGCAGAGGGCGTGAAGCAGCTTGAAGTCGTCGGCCGTGAGCCGGGGGAAGGCCATCGGGGCGAGGGCCAGCTCCACGGCCATGCTCAGATCCTGGATCTCCTCGATCTCGGCGATGGTGACGGGCGTGACGATGGCGCCCTTGAAGGGGAGGAAGGTGACGAGGCCTTCCGCCTCCAGCCCGCGCAGGGCCTCCCGAAGGGGCACGGGGCTGACCCGCAGTTGCTGGGCGAGGTCGGCCTGGCGCAAGCGGTGGCCCGCGGGCAGCTCGCCCTTCAGGATCTGGGAACGGATGGCCTCCATGATTCCGGGAATGAGGGTTTGGGTATCCAGGAGGCTGCTCATGCTTGCTCCGCCATGGCCTTCAGGAGGCCCTCCTGCCGGATGAGGTGGTATTGGCGGAAGGTCGCCAGGGCGCGGGGCAGATCCCCGGATTCCAGGGCCTCCACGAGTTCGAGGCGCGTGGGCTTCACCTTTTGCAGGGCGAGGCGGTTCAGGTGGAGCTGGGCGAATACGCGGGTGCCCCTCAGCATGAGGCTTCGCGCCACTTCGAGGAGCAGGGGCATCTCCGCCGGGCGCAGCAGGGTGGTGTAGAAGCTGAGGGCCTCCTCCAGGGTGACGGTCTCGCCTTCGTCCATTTTCCAGGCCAGATCCCGGAGGATCTGGAATTCTTCGGGCCGCAGGCGGGGCAGGGCCACGGGCAGCATGACCTCCGCCAGGGCCAGCATGCCGGCGTAGCTTTGGCGGACCTCCGAGGGCGTCACGGGGGTCACGATGGTGCCCCGGTAGGGGAGGAAGGTGACGAGCCCCTCGGACTCAAGCCGGCGCAGGGCCTCCCGCAGGGGCACGGGGCTCACGCCGAGGGAGCGGGCGAGCTCCGTCTGGTGGATGACGTCGCCCGGCCTCAGCTTGCCGAGGACGATCTGATCGCGCACCGCCGAGGCGATGCCGGGGATGAGGGTGCTTTGGTCGTGGGGGCGGTTCATGAGACGGGCGTCCGCTCCGATTCCGTCATCGCCTGGAGGAGGGCGTCCGTGTGCAGACCGAGGAAGTCCGTGAGGGTGGCCTGGGCCTTGGCCACGTCGCCGGATTCGCAGGCGGCCACCACGTCCCGGCGGGTGGGGCTGATGGCCCGATGTTGCTGGCGCACCTTCTGGATCTGGGGGAAGAAGCGCACGGAGCGCCACACGAGGCCCTCGATGGCCTGGAGGATGAGGGGCATGCCCGCGGGGCGGAAGAGGATGCGGTACCACTGGGCCACCAGCTCCGGGGTGGTGGATTCCCCCGTGAGCTGGTCGCACAGGTCGTAGAGCCGCTGGAAATCCTTCTCCGTGAGGCGGGGCATCGCGAAGGGGAGGAGGGCCACCTCCAGGGCCACGGAAGCCACGTGGATCTGGTGCACCTCGGCGGCCGTCACGGGAGTCACGATGGTGCCCCGGTAGGGAAGGAAGGTGACGAGCCCCTCCGCCTCGAGGCGCCGAAGGGCCTCGCGCAGGGGCACGGGGCTCACGCCCAGGGTTTGGGCCAGCTCCGTTTGGTGGAGGACTTCGCCCTCCCGCAGGTTGCCCCGGAGCACCTGATCCCGGATGGCCTCCACGATGCCGGGGATGAGGGTCTTGTTGTCGGGGGCGTGTTTCATGGGCTCCAAGGCGGGAGGCGAGTTCCAGAGGTATCGTCCGTGGGCGGGATCGGCTCAAACCCGGTATAGCCCGGGGATTCAGGGCTCCACGCCAGGGATCGAGCGAGTGAAGTTATTTGAATGCTATCGGTAATTTGAAACTAAAAATATTTAAAATTTTATAAAATTTTTAAAAATTCTTAACAATTGCACGAAATAAATTATTTTATGCCCGGGGCTTCCTCGCATGGGCCTGGAATGGAGACACACCCGGTCTTTCCAGCTCCGCACCCCCTCCCGGCGCCCCTCAGGGCCCCGGACACCCTCCATTTCCACCGCGAGGAACGCCCATGTCCCAACGCCTCTTGCTTACCTCCGCCCTGCTCCTGGGGCTCGCCCTCGCCTGCGGGGGCGGATCCGGCGGATCGGCCGTGGCCGCGCCGGCCAAGGCCGCCACCGGCCTCGCCTACACGGATCCCGTGGGCCCCGGCTGGCGCCTCCTGCGGGATGGCTCCTCCACCTCCACCCGTCTCGTGCTGAACCTCGTGGGCCCCACGGGGTTGAAGACCCGGGGCGCGGGGTTCAACCTACAAGCTCCCTCCTCCGTGAAGTACGGCACCTTCCATATCGATATCCCGGGCACCCGCCACGCCACCGACTTCCCCATCTCCGACGCGGGCGTATTCGAGCTCCTGAACACGGATCCCCGGGACCCCTGGACGGGCGAGCCCATTCCCAGCCATCCCCTGGAACCCACGCTCCTCGCGGGCGGAGTGAAGGGCGGCCACATCCTCACCGTGGGCATCTTCCAGAAGGATCGCCGCGCCTCCGCCAAGGAATCAGGCGTGCCCCTCGCCCGCATCGCCCTGGAGTTCGATGCCGCCGCGGGCTTGCACGCCGGCGACGCGCTGCCCCTGGCGATCCTCAAGGCCCGCCATCAGGCGGAGGACATCGGGCCCTTCAGCGTGAATCCCACGGTGGCCATGGTCGAAAAGGCCCACCTCGTGGACATGCCCATCGCCGTGGGGGTGCTTCGTGCGAACTGAGCCCCTGACCCCCTTCCGTACCGGAGCTTCCATGCGCCGAACCCGCGCGGCCCAGGCCGCCCTCCTCACCGTGCTCCTGGCGGGCGCCGCCGGCCCCCTGATGGCCCAGGCCTCCAAGGCCGCGAACGCCCTCCAGGCCGCCGCCCGCGCCCTTCAGCCCCAGCGCGTGGCCATGGCGCGGGACCACGCCATGGCGCTCCGGGCCCAGCTGGGGCTTGGCGGCTCCGATGCGTTCGTGACCCGCCACGTCTTCACCAACACCCAAGGCCAGGCCATCGTCCGCCTGGATCAGGTCCACCAGGGCTACCGGGTCTTCGGCGGCCAGGCCCTCATCCACGTCCTCCCCGGCGGCGGGCTGCGCACCCTCACCCGGGCCGTGCAGGGCGGCGTGAAGGTGGAAGGCGAGCCTCGCCTCAGCGCGGAGGGCGCGGTGGCCCTCGCCCTCCGCCACCTGGCCCCCCAGGGCCCCATGCCCGACGCTCCCAAGGTGGAGCGGGTGGTCTTCCCCGCGAAGTTCGCCGGTGGCCTTGCCTTCACCCAGGATCCCGTTTCGGGCAGGCCGGCGCTGGATCGCAAGCTGTTCGTCCATGTGCAGCCCGAGCAGCCCTTCGTGTGGGCCTACGAGGTGCGCACCCGCGTGCATAACCGGGTGGATGCTCCCTCCGAGCGGACCTACCTCATCGATGCCCGCAGCGGCGGCATCCTGCGCATCAACAACGCCCTCCACACGAGCCGGGCCCAGGCCCCGGCCCAGGGGAAAGCGCCCTTCGCGGCCCCGGCCACCGGCAACGGCAACGGCTACTACCGGGGCGCCGTGACCCTCAACACCACCCAGATGAACGACGGCACCTTCACGCTCTGGGACAACGGCCGCGGCTCCGTGGCCAACCCCCAGCTCGCCTGGTTCAGCGACGACGGCTCGGGTTGGGCTCCCACGGGCCTCCAGGCCTGGTACGCGGAGCACGATCCCTCCGGCGCCATGACCTGGAACATGTACCTCTTCCAAGGCAACGCCACCAACGACTGGGGAGACGGGCAGGTGTGGAACCGCGTGCCCGGCACGGAGAACGGGTCCAACGGCCAAACCGCCGCCGCGGATGCCCTCGCCGCCATGACCGCCACCTGGGACTTCTACGCCAATGTCTTCGGCCGCCTGGGCATGGATGGCAACGATACGGGCGTCTTCGCCCAGGTGCACATGAACGGCGGCTACATGGAGTGGTTCACGGACAACGCTTCCTGGTCTTCCTGGGCCCAGAGCATCTCCCTCGGCCACGGCAGCTATCCCGGCAACCCCAACGGCCTCCTGGAGCTGACGGATCTCGACATCGTCGCCCACGAAATGGCCCACGGCGTCTCCGATTCCACGGCCCGGTTCGTCAATGCCGCCGGCCTGGAAGAGGCGGGCCTGGCGGAGGGCACCTCCGATATCTTCGCCCAGGCCGTGCGGGCCTACGCCTCCCGTGGGACGGGGGATCCCGCCGGCGCCATTCCCGTCACGGGGGCCGATTGGAAGATCGGCGAAAACGTGGGCCATGGCACGCCGCTGCGCTGGATGGACAAGCCCAGCCGGGATGGCCGCAGCGTGGATGCCTGGTACGACGGCCTGAGGTATCTGGATGGCCACTTCTCCGGGGGCGCCTTGAACCGGATGTTCTACCTGCTGTCCGAGGGGGCCTCCGCCACCCCTTCCGACCCAAGCCACAGCCCCTACTACCCTGCGGGCTTCACCGGCATCGGCCTCGACGCCGCCACCCGCATCTGGTTCAAGGCCGTCACGGAAAATCTGGTGAGCGATGGCACCGGCAGCCTCTCCTTCGAGATGGCCCGGGAGGCCGCCCTCCAAGCCGCCACGGATCTCTACGGCGGCGGCCACGCCCACGTGCTGGCGGTGGAGAAGGCCTTCTCCGCCATCAACGTGGGCCTCGCGGCGGGTCAGGCCCCCCGCCCCCTGGTGGCCTTCGCCGATTGGCGTGACGGTGACTACGTGGAGACCAGCCACTTCTCCGGCTGGTCCAACAAGGAATTCTTCCCCCAGGGCGAGACGGTGCGGCCCCGGGTGAAGGTGGAAAATGCCGCCAACACCCAGGTCGGCTGGACGGTGGGCGGCCCCTCCCTGTACAACGGCTCGGAAGGCATGGTCGGCAAGGGCGGGCGCATCAACGCCGATGGCAGCTGGACCACCCCCCAGGACAAGGGCTGGTGGGCCATCACCGCCACCAGCCAGGCGGATCCCAACCAGTTCGCCGAGGGCCGCGCCTTCACCATCAACCTGGACGCCGATCAGGATCTGGATCAGGACGCCGTGGACATGGGCACCCTCGCCTTCTCCTGGTATCTCAGCAACGGCCTGAGCCTCGCCCACTCCGTCTTCAACGCCCCTTGGGTGGACGACGGGGACGTGAGCGCCTTCGTCGACGCCGTCAAGAACACCTGGCTGCCCAAGTGAGGATCCCCATGCTGAATCGCACCCATTCCCTCGCCCTCGCGGCCCTTCTCCTCTCCCTGGGCCTCGCCTGCGGCGGCGGTTCATCCTCGTCCGCCCCCCAGGCGGCGGCTCCGGCCGCGAGCCTCGCCTATGCCGATCCCTCCGGTTCTGGATGGCGCCTCGTGAAGGACGCCTCCACCACGCCCACCCGCCTGGTGCTTAACCTCGTGGGCCCCGCGGGCACCCGCACCCGCGGCGTGGGCTTCAATCTCCAGGCTCCGGCGGGCGTGAAGTTCGACGTCTTCCCCAGCGGCCTGCTTCTGGAGGATGCCGGCGTCTACGAGCTGCTCAGCGCGGCCGGGGATCCCACGGAGCCCGTGGCCCTCGTGGGTGGCGTGAAGCCCGGCAACCTGCTCTCCGTGGGCCTCTACCAGAAGGGCCGCGACCACGGCGCCAAGGATTCGGGCGCGCCCCTCTGCCGCATCGCCCTCACCCTGGACGCCGCCAATCGCCCCCCGGCCGGTGCCGTGCTTTCCCTCTCGGTGCCCAAGGCGAGGGCCATCCCCGAAGACATCGGCACTCCCTATGACGATGCCTTCACCCTCGACCGGAAGCTGCGGATGACGGATATCACCGTCGCCGCCGGCACCCTCATCACCCGCTGATCCAGGAGCCCCCATGTCCCGCATCTCCAAGCGTCTAGCCCCGCTGCCGGCCCTGGCCCTCGCCCTGGCCACCGGCGCCGGCCCCCTCGCCGCCGGCCTTCCCCGGCTTCCCAAAACCCAGCTCGATGCCCTCAAGGCCCAGCAGCCCGCCCGGGCCGCCCAAGCCAAGCAGGAGCTCGTGCGGCTGCGCGCCCGGCTGGGCCTCGATGAGCGCGCGGACTTCACGCCTCGCCCCTCCTTCACCAACGATCAGGGGCGCACGGTCACGCGCTTCCATCAGACCCATGCCGGCCAGCGGGTCTGGGGGGGCGATGCGGTGGTGCACATGGAAAGCGATGGCACCATCCGCGTGCTCGCCCAAGGCGTGAAGGGGGGCATCACCCTCCCTTCCGCCGCTCCCCGCCTGGGGGCCGCGGAGGCCCAGGCCCTCGTCCTGCGCGATCTGGCCCCCAGGGCCGGGGCCGCCGCGGCCCGGATGAAGGTGGAGCCCGTCGTCTTCCCCACCCGTTTCACGGGGGGCATCGCCACCCGCTACGACGCGCAGCGCAAGGCCACCGTCGTGGACCTCGGCCTGAGCGTCCACGCCCGGGTTCCCGCGGAGCCCTACGTCCATGCCTACGAGGTGCGCACCCTCCTGGCCAATCGCCAGGACGGCCACAAGGAGATGAACTACATCGTCGACGCCGCCACGGGCGCCATCCTGCGCAAGTGGAACGCCATCCAGCCCCTGCGGGCCGCCGACGATACGCCGGCCCAGGGCACGGGCCAGAGCTACTTCCGGGGCACGGTGCCCCTCTCCACGGCCCAGGCCGCCGACGGCACCTTCTCCCTCGTCGCCAAGGATCGCGGCACCCAGCCCCAGCCCTACTTCCAATCCCAGGGCTACACCCAGGTGGGCCTCACCACCTGCTACGGCACCGTGGATCTCATCCAGGGTTTCCTGGGCTTCGAACCCTACACCCTGAACACCGGCAATGCCTGGGGCGATGGCACCCTGATCCCCCTGGCCCTGGATCCCAACGTGGGGACGCTTTTGGACTTCAACGCCGACGGCAGCCTCGGATGGCTCCAAGGGGCCCGCACCCCCTCCGGCGAGACGACGGCCGTGGACGCCCACTACGGCCTCTCCACCACCTGGGACTTCTACAAGAACGTCTTTGGCCGCGACGGCATCGATGACCAGGGCACCTCCACCTTCGCCATCGTCCACCCCATCGAGCTGAGCTGGTGGTACGGCATGGTGCCCATGATCGACAACGCCTACTGGGCCCCCTGGTACTTCGGCATGGTCTTCGGGGAGGGCGGATCACCGGCGGATCCCGTGTGGGGCGTGTTCAAGGCCACCACGGAGCTGGACATCGCGGGCCACGAACTCACGCACGGCGTCACCCAGGAGACGGCGGGCCTCATCTACGAGGGCCAATCCGGCGGCCTGAACGAGGCTACCTCCGACATCCTTGGGAAGATGGTGCAGGCCTACGGCGATGGCGGGGCCGCGGGCGCCACGATCCCCGACTTCGCCCCGGCCGATTTGGGAGCTTGGGAAGTGGGCCGCAACGCCGGCGCCCAGCACCCCCTGCGGGTCATGTACAAGCCCAGCGTGGATGGCATCAGCGCCAACGAGTGGTACGACGGCATCGACAGCATCGACGTGCACTTCAGCAGCGGCCCCGTGAACCGCTTCTTCTACTTCCTCGCCATGGGCGCTTCCAGCAGCGCCGGTGACGACCGCCACAGCGTCTACCTGCCGGGCGGCATGACGGGCATCGGCAACGACAAGGCCGGCCGGATCTGGTTCAAGGCCCTCTCGGAGCACCTGGCCTCCGACGCGGATTTCGACGCGGCCCGCCAGTTGGCCAAACAGGCGGAGACCATCCGGCCCGC
>CAYWDR010000009.1:0-1621 GCA_964457075.1 uncultured Solibacteraceae bacterium | reverse complement strand
TATTGACCAAATTCAGAAGCGGCATTTTTACCACCGGCGAGCTCTATGGCCCGGCGGAAGTGGAGGCCGTCATCCGCGCCTGGGCCGCGGTCAACGTGGGCTCCGCGCCGGGCATGCCCGCCCCCGTGCGCATCCGCTTTCCCGAAGTGCATCCCGCGGGCTCCTTCATCGGCGACCGCGCCTTGCCCTCCGGCATCCTGAGCCGCGCCCAGATCCTGCCCATCCGCACGACCGTGCGCCTGCAGGCCCGAGTGGAAAATACGACGGACCAAGGCATCATCCTCTCCTTCGACGACCCCCGCTTCGGCCACCAGGCCGGCACGATCAGCGCCGACGGGCTCTGGACGACGCCGAACTTCAACTTCTACATGGATCTCCTGCCCATGGTGGCCCGTTCCCACGCGGACCCCAACCAGTACGCCAAGGCAGGCATGCTCCTCGCCGATTTGGACGGGGACCGCGACACGGACCAGGATGCCCTGGATCTGGGCATGACCGCCATGGTGTGGGGCTGCCCCAACGCCCCCCAACAGGTGGCCCGCACGGTCGGATCGGGGAACGACTGGGATTTCGCCTTCTTCACCGAAGCCTTCCATAACGCCTGGCTGCCCCGATAGGCCATGGGATCCCCCATGAACCGAACGGATACTCGCGGCTTCCGGGTCTTCCTCCGCCTCAGGCGCATGCAGGCGCGCCAGGAGGCCTTGGCCGCCCTTCCTGATGAGCCCGAGGGGGGGGGCGTGCCGGAGCCCCTGGCGGAGATGGCCCAGGGCCTCGATAAGGCACGCCAGGCCCTGACCCGCCGGGACTGGCTGGGCTACGAGACGGAGCTCTTCCGCCTGGCGGCCCAGGCCTTCCGGTCCCTGGAGGCCCACCAGCTCCGGCTCGGCTGCGGCAGCTTCCACGCCCGGACCCGCTGGCGCTGGGAATCCCTGGCCCATCCCGGCACGTCTGGATCCTGGCCCAACCGCGCTCAGGCCATCGCCCAGGCGGAAGCGGAGCTCGCCCCAGGCGAGGCCTACCGCGTGGGCCGCCTCGCCGCCTCGCCCCCGCACCGCTACGTCCCCAAGACGGAGGGGCTCCTGTCCCAGATGCGGGACCGCGCCCGCCTTGAGCACGGCGAGCCGGATCTTGATTGGCCCCAGTTGGATCTGCGCCAGCACCAGGAACTGCAGGGTTTTCTGGAGGGCCTCCTCGTGGCCTACTTGGAAGCCGAAGGTCTCAACCTCACCCTCACGCAGTGGGTGGACGAGGAGGTCCACCGCGTGCCGGAGGCGGGGAGCGCAGCGCGGGTGGGCCCGTAGCGGACGACGTCATCCCACGCCTGCCTCAGCCCCGCGCCCTCGGCCGCCGTTCCGCGCCTTTGCGCCCTTGGGCCAGCGGCGCCGTCACGTCGTCCTCGTGGGGCCTTTCTCCTTCCAGGAAGGCCTTGGCGGCGATGGATTCCAGCAGCGCCTCGAAGGCATCCGGGGGGAGCGGGCGTCCGAGGAGGAAACCCTGCAGGATGTCGCAGCCCAGGAGTTCGAGCATGTCCCGCTGGCCCTCCGTTTCCACGCCCTCGGCGACCACCTGCAGGTTGAGGTTGTGGGCGAGCTGGATGACGGCGCGCACGATGTGTTCG
>CAYWDR010000008.1:0-32212 GCA_964457075.1 uncultured Solibacteraceae bacterium | reverse complement strand
CTTCAACGCCTCCGTCTACAAGGACACCACGGGCAACGTCAGGGGCATCTTCGCCGTGGCCCGGGACGTCACCGAGGAGCGCCGCCTGGAGGAGAAGCTGCGGGAATCGGAGAACTACAATCGTGGCCTCATCGAATCGTCGGTTGACGCCTTGGTGACCGTTAACCCGGACCTCACCATCACCGACGTCAACGAGCAGATGGTGCGCCTCACCGGGTATTCCCGGGACGAATTGGTAGGCAGCCCCTTCAAGGATTACTTCACCGAGCCCGATCGCGCCGCGGCGGGCGTGCGCCAGACCCTCGACGAGGAGATGGTCACCAATTACGAGCTGGTCCTGAAGTCAAGAAGCGGCAAGCGCACGGTGGTCTCCTTCAACGCGGGCACCTTCAAGGACACCACGGGCCGTGTGGCGGGCATACTGGCCGCCGCCCGCGATATCACCGCCCAAAAACGGTTGGAGGAGCAGCTCCGCGATCAGCAGAACTATAACCGCAGCCTCATCGAGTCCTCCGTGGACGCCCTCATGACCGTGGATCCCAACGGCGTCATCACCGACGTCAACGAGCAGACGGCCAAACTTTGGGGGTACAACCGGAAACAGCTCATCGGAAGTCCCTTCGTGGACTACTTCACCGACCCGACGCGGGCCCGATCCGGCGTGGATCAGACCTTCGACCAGAGCCTCGTCACCAACTACGAACTGATGGCCAAATCCAAGAGCGGCCGGAAGGTTCCCGTCTCCTTCAACGCCGCGGTCTTCCGGGAAAGCTCTGGCGAGATAGGCGGCATTCTGGCCGCGGCCCGCGACATCACCCAGCAGAAAGGCATCGAGCAGGAGCTGCGCGAGCAGCAGACCTACACCCGGGGTCTCATCGAATCCAATATCGATGCCCTCATGACGACGGACACCCTTGGCGTCATCACCGACGTGAACCTCCAGATGTGCGAGGTGACAGGCGCCACCCGGGACGAGCTCATCGGAACCCCATTCAAGGAGTATTTCACCGACCCCCAGCGGGCCGAGGATGGCGTCCGAAAGGTGCTCGCCGAGGGGCGGGTCACCAATTACGAACTGACCATCCGGGCCAAGGACGGCAAGGAAACGGTGGTTTCCTACAACGCCACTACCTTCAAGGACGCCGGCGGCCGGCTTCGCGGCGTATTCGCCGCGGCCCGCGACATCACGGATCAAAAGCTCCTCGAGGCCCAGATCACCCAACGGAACCGGGACCTCACGGATGCCACGACCTTCCTCAACAACGTCCTGGAGAGTTCTACGGAGTACTCCATCGTCGCCATGGACCTGGAGGGCAATATCCTGGCCTGGAACGAAGGCGCCCGCCGTACCTACGGGTACTCGGCCGAAGAGATGGTGGGAAAAACCAACGCCAGCGTCCTCCACATTCCAGAGAACGTGGCCACTGGCCGCGCCCAGGAGGCCCTCGCCACCGCGCTGAGCACCGGCAAGTTCGAAGGAGAGTTCCAGCGCATCCGGAAAAATGGTCAGCGCTTCACCGCCCAGGTGGCCATCACGCTGCGCCGGGACGCCTCCCGGCAGCCCATCGGATTCGTGCTGATCTCCAAGGACATCACGGCCCAAAAAACCCTGGAGGAGCAGCTCCGCCGGAAGAACGAGGAGCTGGAAGAGCAGAACCGGCGAGTGCAGCAGGCCAATCGCATGAAGAGCGAATTCCTCGCCAATATGGCCCACGAGCTGCGCCCCCCCCTGACCGGCATCATCGGCTTCACGGAGCTCATGACCAATGGCAAGGCCGGCCCCGTATCGCCACGCCACCAGGAATACCTGGGGGACATCCTGTCCAGCGCCCGCCACCTGCACCAGCTCATCAATGACGTGCTGGACCTGGCCAAGGTCGAAGCGGGGAAGATCGAGTTCCGGGTGGAGGCTCTCGACCTGCCCAAGCTTGTGGGTGAAGTGCGCGACGTCCTGCGCGCCGTGGCCTCGGGCAAGCGCATCCGAGTGGACATGGACATGGATCCCGGCCTGGCCGGCCTCAGGGGAGATCCCTCAAAGATCAAGCAGATCCTGTACAACTACCTCTCCAATGCCCTGAAATTCACACCGGAGGGGGGCAACGTCTGGATCCGGTGCCAGCCCGAAGGATCCGATTTCTTCCGCTTGGAGGTGGAGGATACAGGCATCGGAATCAAGAATGAGGACTTCGGCCGGCTATTCGTGGAATTCCAGCAGCTGGATGCCTCCACCACGAAGCGCTACCAGGGCACGGGACTGGGCCTGGCGCTCACCAAACGCCTGGCCGAAGCGCAGGGCGGCCGCATCGATGTTCGAAGCACGCCCGGAAAGGGCAGTGTCTTCGCCGCCGTGCTTCCTTGTGTCCTCAATGTCCCGGCCGCCGCGGAGCCCCCTTGGAGGGACCTTGGCCACTCCTCACCGGCGCTGTTGGTCCTGGATGACGAACCCGCCGATCGCAAGTGGCTGGTGGAGGCTCTCCTGGCCGAGGGTTATCAGGTGGAATCCGTGGCCACGGGGGCAGCAGCCATCCAGGCCTGCCGAGAGCGTCATTTCGACGCCCTCACCTTGGATCTGCTGCTTCCGGATATGTCGGGCTGGACGGCCCTCGCCGCCATCCGGGAGACGGAATTGAATCGGGACATCAAGGTGGTGGTGGTCACCCTCGTGGCGGAAAAGGGCATCGGGGCGGGCTTTGCCGTGGACGATCTGCTCGTCAAACCCGTCAGCCGGGAGATTCTCGTCGAGTCCTTGAAACGGGCCGGCCTCCCCTCCGCGGAGGGCACGGTCATGGTCCTGGAGGACGATCGCTCCATGCAGCAGCTGGCTCGCGCCGCCATCGAAGGCATGGGCCTGCGGGTGCTCCTCATGGCTGACGGGGCCATGGCCCTCCAACAGCTGGAAAAGGAAAGGCCGGCGGCCGCGGTGGTGGACCTGCTCCTCCCCGGCATGAGCGGATTCGAATTCATCACCCACCTGCGCCAGAAACCTTGGGGGCGGGGCATCCCGGTGATCGTGTGGACCGAAAAGGATCTCTCCGAGGCGGAGCGGGCGAGACTCCTGGAATCCGCCGAGGCGGTGGTCGAGAAAAGGGATACCAGTCTGGAATCCCTGCTTCAGGCCATCCGCGACCACTTGAAGTTCGAGGGCAATGAGGTCCTCCATGGCGGCTGAGCGGGTCCTCGTGGTCGACGATAACCCCACCAATCTGAAGCTGGCCCGCGTGCTCCTGGATGGCGAGGGCTACGAGGTCCTGGCCGCCCAGGACGCCGAAGAGGCCCTGCGGGTCATGGAGGCCTTCCACCCGCGGCTCATCCTCATGGACCTCCAACTGCCTGGCATGGACGGCCTCGAGCTGACCCGCCGGCTGAAAGCGGATCCTCGAACGCGGAATATCCACATCATCGCCGTGACCTCTTACGCCATGAAGGGAGACGAGGAAAGGGCGCTGGGGGCCGGATGCGATGGCTACATCTCCAAACCCATCGATACCCTGGCCCTGCCCCTGGTGGTGGCCCAGGCCCTCGGGCGGGTCTGAGGGGGATCCATGCCTACGGTCCTGGTGGTCGAAGACAACCCGATCTCGCTGAAATTGCTTCGAGTCACCCTGCAGGGCGAGGGGTACCGGGTTCTGGAGGCCCCTGATGGGGCTTCGGCGTTAAGCCACATGGCCCGGGGCCTGCCCGACCTGATCCTTCAGGACTTGTTCCTCCCTGATATGGACGGTTTTGAATTGGTTCACCGCCTGCGCGAATTCCCCGGCGCGAAGAGTGTCCCCATCCTGGCCTTATCGGGCTTTCTGGCCCGCCTGGAAGCGGCTCGGGCCACCCACATCGGATTCGCCGCCTGCCTGGTCAAGCCCATCGAGCCCTCCCGCCTGGTGGAAATCGTTCAGTCCTACCTGCCCCCCAATCCGGAGCTCCGGCAAAACCTCGGCGAGGGGCATCACATCCTGGTGGTGGACGATAACCACGTCCAACTCAAGCTGGCCAGACTCCAGATGGAGAGCCAAGGATTCCAAGTGGACGTCGCCTCCAATGCCAGGGCGGCCTTGGAGGCCTTGAACTCCAATCCGCCGGAAGCCGTCCTATCCGACATCCTCATGCCCGACATGGACGGTTTCGATCTCTGCCGGACCCTCCGCCAAAATCCCCTCTTCCGCCACATCCCCATCGTCTTCTTCTCGTCCCACTGCCTGGAGGCGGCCGATCAGGCCCTTGCCCACCGGGCCGGCGCAAACGCCCTGATCCCCCGGACACCGGGGCTGGAGGAGGCGGCGGAAGCCGTTATCCGCGCCATCCAGATGGGTCCTCCCCCGCCTCCCGTCGAGCCCTTGGAGAGCATTCGCGTCGAGCACCTCCTCCGCATGGCCGAGCAATTGGAGAGACAGGCGAGCCCCCAGCGCCCTCAGGAGGCCATGCATATCCAAGGAGCCCAGCTCGCCATCCTCACCAGCGCGTGCGCCAGGCTCACAAGCCGTTCGGATCAGGCTCCCAACCTGTCGGAGGTGCTGGGCACCTCCCTGGATGCCGCAGGCATTTCCCGCGGTGCCCTATACCTCATCGACGCCCATGGGCAGCCGAAACTCCACCAATCCATCGGATACGACCCCACCCTTCAATCGTCCTTGAAGACCTTCTTTGACCACCAGGATTTCCTGATGGAATGCGCGAATCGCGGTCAGGTGCTCAGTTTCCCCTCCGAGCGCGATGAATCGATCCTGGCCTTGGCCGGGGTCGCCTCAGGCCTTCTGGTACCCGTGGCCTATGGCGGAGAGGCCTATGGAGTTCTATTCTTGGGGGCCGAGCGGACGGACCTGCTGGGGTCGGATCCCGTGGCCTTTGCGTCCGCCCTTGCCGGGATTCTGGCCCAGGCTCTGGCGCTAACCTCGGCCTTTTCCCGCCTCGCCCGGAGTGAGGAGCGGTACCGCAGAATCGTCGAATCCACCACGGAAGGCGTGTGGACCATCGATTCGGATCATCGGACCACCTTCGTAAACCAGCGGGCCTCCGACATGCTGGGTTATCCCATCGGGGAGATCCTCGGAATGCCCATCTCCACCTTCATGGACGAGGGCCAGTTTGAACATGCGAAGGCATCCACGACGGGGATCAGGGGATCCAGGGAAACGAAATTGAAGCGCCGGGATGGCACGGAGCTGTGGGTGAACATCTCCGCGGCCCCGCTCATGGAATCAGACGGAGGCTCCTCCGGAGCCATGGCCCTGGTGAGCGACCGCACTGAAGAGAAGAAGATGCAGGAGCGGGATCGGCAGCGGACCGCCGAACTGGAGGCGGAGGTCCGGGAACGGCGAAAGGCCGAGGAAGAGGTAGGCCGTTTGAACGCCGAGCTGGAGCAGCGGGTGGTGGATCGAACGACCCAGCTCACGGAGGCCAATCAGGAGCTCGAGGCTTACTCCTACACCATCTCGCACGACCTGCGCGCCCCCCTGCGCCACATCCTGGCGTTCGCCCATCTGCTTCGAGAGGGCGCGGGGCCCGCCCTAACGGAGGGATCGATGAAGTACCTGTCCAAAATCGATGACTCGGCGAAACGCATGGTCGTCATGATCGAGGATCTGCTGGCCTTCTCCCACATCGGGCGATCCCAGATGCGGCTGACCCCCGTAAACATGAAGGAACTCGTGGAATCCGCGATGAAGGAACTGGCCTTGGATACGCAGGACCGGGCCATCGAGTGGCACATCGGCCCCTTGCCCCAAATCGTTGGGGACCCCAGCCTCCTCAAGCAGGTCTGGGTGAACCTCCTCACGAACGCCATCAAGTACTCCCGGAACAGCCGCCCCTCCCGAATCAAGGTGATCGCGCAGCAGAGGGAAAACGAGGTCGAGTTCGAGGTCACCGACAACGGGGCTGGCTTCGATATGAAGCATGTGGACAAGCTCTTTGGCGTGTTCCAGCGCCTGCATCGGGAATCCGAGTTCGAAGGCACCGGCATCGGCCTTGCCAACGTGCGCCGGATCGTCCACCGGCATGGCGGCCGCACGTGGGCCGAGGGAGAGGTCAATCGCGGCGCCACCATCCATTTCACCTTGCCGATGGGTCAGGAGTGAATCCCACCGTTTAAGTCCGCGGCTCGTCGCCGGATCGGCCGAGTTCGTGGGATTGGGTTGGGCCCCGGGGCGTGGGGATGGCTAGGCTGTTGCCATGGCCTTCTTGTCCCCTCCGAGCGCCCTTCGACGCGTGGGCCGGTTTCTCCTTCAGGTGGTGGCCATCGGCTTTGCCTTGGCGTTGCTCCTCAGCCTGACCTTTGGAGAATGGGCCCACTTGGGGCTGTACACGGGCATTTGCGTGTTCTTCACGGCGCTCATGGGCGGAGGCTTTCAGTTTGTGCCCAGGCGGTGGCTCGATCCGGATCTTCGGGATCGCCCCGGACGGGCGGCCCTTCGGATGCAGGCGACCTGGCTGGGCTTGAGCCTCCTCATGCTGGGGCTGGGTTTCGGGATCCTGCGCCTATGGGCGGGACCCAAGGCCTTTGGCGGCTTTGGGATCGTCGTCACCTACTTGGTGAGCCTCCTCATGACCAGCCTGGCGGTCGGCCGGCACACGGCGGTGACCCTGGTGGCGCGCACCCAAGAGCTGGAGCGGGCCCGGGCCAGGGCGGGCTACCTGGCCCTGCAGGCTCAGCTGCAACCCCACACCTTCTTCAATGGGCTGAACGCCATCCTGGCGCGGGTGCGCCCCGACCCCGAGGGTGCTGAGGCCGCCATTCGCAGCCTGGCCCGGCTGCTTCGCCACACCATGGTGGCCCTGGAGCGGGAGAGCTGGACCCTGCAGGAGGAGTGCGACGTGCTCCAGTCCTTGTTGGAGCTGGAGCGATCCCGCTTTGGCGACCGCTTGGCTTTTGAGGTCCACCTCGTTCCAGAGGCGGAGACGGTTCTGATTCCTCCCCTGCTCCTGCTGCCCCTCGTCGAGAACAGCTTGAAGCATGGGTTTCGAAGCAAGGTGGGACCCTGCCGATTGGAGGTCTGGGCGGAACCCCGCTGCATCCGGGTGATCGACGACGGCGTGGGCCGGCTCGATGCATCTCCTGAGGGGGTGGGGCTGAAGACCGTCCGCCAACGGCTGGAGGCGCTTGGGGGAAGGCTATGGTGGCCTCCCATGACCCGCGGGTGCGAGGCCCGGGTCGAGCTACCTTGATGTGGACCTACCTCCTCATCGAGGATGAGCCTCCGGCTCGAGACCTCATGCATGGCCTGATCGCGCGGGCGCGCCCGGATGCGCGGCCCTTGGGCGAGGCGGAGGATGGCGTCAGCGGGCTGGCGTTGATCCGGGCCCACCGGGCCGACTGCCTTTTTTTGGACATCGAATTTCCGCCCGAAGGGGCGTTCGGCTTGCTGTCGAGGGCTCGCGAGGAGGGTCTGGTTCTGCCTCCCATCGTGTTCGTGACGGCCTATGATCACTACGCCGTGGAAGCCTTCCGGTGGGCGGCCTGCGATTACCTCATGAAGCCCGTGGAGCCCGGACACCTAGCGGAGGCCATCGCACGGGTGGCAGCCTTGCGTCCCCTCCTCGACGTCCAACAGGTGTTGGCCAGCCTTCAATCACTGAAAGAGCACCGGGTGCCGGAGCGCTTCACCGTCCAGGTCAAAGGACGGCTTCGACTTCTGGAATGGAAGGACGTGACGCATCTAAGGACCGAGAATCGGCTGCTCTTCGTCCACACGCCGGAGGGGCGCTTCATCCTGGACCGCAGTTTGGAGGAATTGGAGCCGATGCTGGCCCCGGCCTTCTTAAGGGTGCACCGGAGCGCGATGGTGGCGGTCTCGGCCATATCCGAATTGGAGGCTGAGCCGGGCCTCCCCGGTGAAGCGATCCTAAGGGATGGCACCCGGCTTCCCGTCAGCCGGGAACGGTTGCCCGCCGTGCGCAAACGGTTGGTCGGGGGATAGACCTGCTTCGGAGGTTCCCAAACCCCCTTCGTTCGACGGCCTCGAAATGGAGGCGCAGCGAGTCGTAGCTTGGATCCGGACACCCAGGAGGCTCCATGCGACACGCGCTCTTCCTTCCCCTCGTGATCCTCTCCCAGGCCGCACCGGCCGCGGGGAAGACAGAGGGTCCCCAGGCCCAAGTTCAAAGGCTGATGCGGCTCTCCCCCGTGGAACTCCGGACGCTGCAATCCCCTTGGGCCCTGGCGGGCGGCCATGTCATGGCCCCCTACTGGGAGGCCCTGGCGGAGGTGGCCAAGGCGGGCCTTGCGCCCACGCCCAAAGAGGTAGAGGCCCTTCTGGACGCGGCGGAGAACCGCCTCGTCCAGCGCAAGGATGCGGATTGTCTGGCCTTGCGTGGGGTCATCTGGGGCATGCGGATCGGGCTCCACCCCATGTCCGCCATGACCTTCGCGCCCAAGGCAGGGGCCTGCTTCGCGGAGGCGAGGCAGACGGACCCGGCCAACCCGCGGGTGAGGCTCTTCGAGGCGATCCACACCCTGAATACCCCGAGCTTCTTCGGCGGGGGGCCCAAGGCCGCCCTTCCCATGCTGAAGGAGGCGGTGGAATGCGCGGCCCGGGAAGCGCCCTCCGATGACCCGTGGGCGCCGGCCTGGGGCAAGGCGGAGACCCTGGCCTGGCAGGCCCAGGCCCTCCTGCAAGCCAAACAGATCGAGGCGGCGAAGGCGGCCATTCAAAAGAGCCTCGAGTTGGATCCCCATTGGGAATTCGCCCGAGGCATCCAGGCGAAGCTCCCATGAGGCGGTGGCCGCTGCTCCTGCTCATGGCTCTGGCCGCCCGGGCCCAAGGGAGGCCCCTGCGTGTCGTCAGTCCCCACCTATCCACACCCCTGCGCTGCGTCGTGTTCCGGCCCCAGGGCAAGGAAGGGCTTCCCGTGGCGGTGCTGCTTCACGGAGGGGGCGGACGCGCAACCGACTTCCAGGCTCTCGGAGCGGCTCGGATGGCCGCCGCTCATCGCGTGATCCTGGTGGCGGTGGATGGAGGCCAGACGGGTTTTTTGGACGCTCGGGGCGAGGCCCGCGACGGGATGGGCCGGGCCTTGAGAGAGGACTTGCCGCGCGCCCTGGCCCGCCGTTTCCCGGCCGCGAAGGCGCGGAAGAACCGCGCCATCCTGGGCCTTAGTCTGGGGGGCTTCGCCGCCCTGTACGAGGGCGTGAACCATCCGGAGGGATATGGATTCGCAGGGGCCCTGAGCGGCGCGGTGGAGCTTCCCCAGTGGGGGCCGATGGAGGTGGGGGCCCTGCCGCCTCCGATCCAGACCCTCTTCACACGGGCCTTTGGACCCCCCGATGGGGACGGACGCCTTCGTTACGACCTCTTCCAACACGTGGAAGGCCTGAAGCTTCGAGCGCGACGGGGGCTGCCCTACTTCTATTCGGCCTGCGGCACCGAAGACCTCTTCCTCGCGGCGAACCAGCGTTGGGCCGACCATCTGCTGGCGCTCCGGATTCCTCATGAATTCCATCAGGGGCCCGGAGGGCACGATCCGGGCTATTGGAAGGCCCAGCTGGAGGAAGCGCTAAGGGCCTACGCCCGTTGGAGGTCGAGTTCCTAGCTTGGTGCCTGAGGGGTCAGAACTCGACCTTCACCGCATACCCGATCTGGCGCCCCATGCCATCGAGGGGGACATCATTGACGTTGCGGCGGGTGTACTCGGCGATGCGGGTGACGCGGTCCCCGAGGTTCTTGGCATAGGCCGTGTGGAGCACCCGCAGCTTGCGCAAGGGATGCCGGTAGCTCAAGGATGCGTCCATCGTGCCTTGCCCGCCGATGGACGCGAGGGGACCCTCGGCCGCGGAAGCGTAGTTTCCCGCCAGTGATCCCACCCAATTCCCCTGCGTGAGGGAGAACCCCGCGCTCAGATTGGTCTTGGGCACGTACTTGAAGTTGTAGTGCCCGGTGGGAGCCGGGGTCAGCACCTCGTCGCCGGAATCCGTTTTCAACAGGGAATCCGCATTGAAGAAAAGGTCCACGGTCCCGTTCTGGTAATGGAACTCCAATTCCAGCCCCGTGGCCGTGAAGGGGTCCGTGTTGCGATACATCACGGATCGGTCGGCGGGATCGCTCACGACCAGCGGATAGCGCCTGACCCGGGCGATCTTGTCCTCGTATCGCGCGTGGTAGAGCAGGGTCTGAAGGAAATACTCTCCGAAGGCGCCGAAACCGATGGTGTGGGCCAATTCGATCGAGGTGGCCTTTTCCGGCTTGAGTTCGGGATTTCCGAAGACGGTGAAGGAGTTGGTCAAGAAATACAGCTCAAAAAGGGTGGGAGCCCGGAAGGATTGCCCCCCGATGAGCTTGAAGCTGTTATGGCTGCCCAGGCTGTACACGGCCGTGAGACGCGACGAGACGTTCGACCCGGCCAGCTGGTTGTCCGTATAGCGGCTTCCGGCGACGAGGGTGAAATCGCCCTGGTCATAGCGCCCCTGGATGAAGAAGGACTTTTCGCTGACCGAGCGATCCCGCATGTTAAAATCCCACAAGGTCGCGCCCGTGATCTGGGAGGTGTCGGTGTACTCCACGGACACCCGCTTATCGAAATCCGCGCCTGCCTCCAGTCCGAAGGCCTTGGTGATTTGAGTGTTCACCTTGAGGGTGGCGGCCTCCCGGTAGCCCTCCACCTGGCTGCGCCGCGTGTTGTCCTGGCGCCGCGCGAAATCGCGGGCGTTCCAATCGAAGGAAAGCCCCGCCTTGAGGTGGGTGGACTCCCCAAAGCTTTCCTGGAAGCCATAGCTGAACAACCGCCCCGCCACATGGTGGTTCTGATTGATGCCCGCCAGCCAACTGGGGTCGTTTCCGATGAAGCCTTCATCCGCCGCGAAGGCATTGAAAAGGAGCGTGTGCGCCCCCCACACGCCTTGGGCGGTGGCCGTCTTCAGGCGCAGGTAGTCCGTGAATCCCTGGGTGCTGCCATCTTCTCCCTTGAAGGGAATCGTCCTGCCCTCCACGTTCCGCGCGTTGGCGGCGACAAGCACTTGTGCTTTCCCCGGCTGGTCGAAATAGCGGAGGCCGCCCTGGTATCCGCCCCGGGAAGCCCCTCCACCCCGAACTTCCCCTTCCCGGGCATCGGGCCGCCGGAGGACGAGATTCACCGCGCCCACATACGCCTTTGAGCCGTAGAGCACGGAGGCCGAGCCTCTCAGGACCTCCACTCGCTCAATATCGGCGACGTCCACCCGGTAAGGCTCTCCCTCTCCCGTCGATCCGTTCCAGGTGGGCACGCCGTTGATGAGGAGGAGCACCTTGGTCGCGTACTGTTCCTGGAGGATTCCCCGGGAGGTCGTGATGTACTGCTTGAAGTGGGTGCGATACATCGACACCCCGGGGATGCGGTCCAGCAATTCCGCCACGGTCTGGATGCCGTATTGAGCGATGGCCTCCCGGGTGATGATCGAGACGGAAGAAGGCGTCGTGAAAATCGTCTCGGCCCGGGTAGAGGCGACCTCGATGGGTGTCTCCATGAGTTTCTTGAGGGCCTCAAGGGTCCAATCTTCTCTGGCAGCCTCTTGAGCCCCTCCGGGAAGGCCCGCAAGCAGCGCTGGAAGGGCGGCCGCAACTCCACGGAAACGCGAATGTGACATGGCGATACCTCCAGGCTGCCCCCGCCTATCGGCGACGGGACGTCATGGATGAATTTCGGATCTCGCGATCTACAGGCACAATGGGTGTAAAGGGCTTCAACGAAGGAGTTTCCGTGAGTAGATATCCAATGCTCGCCTGCCTGATGGTGGTGGCTCTATCGGCCGGGATCCCTCAGGGGCGTGGATATTCAGAGGGCTCGGCGAGGGGTGCCAAAGCCCACAAGGCCTTTGTTTCCGCCCGGGGAGAGGTGGCGCCCATCGTGATCACGCCTCAGGACGTGATGCGGGCGGAGCCCATGGTGGTGGAGGGACCCGCCTCGGTGATCATCCAGATGCGGGAGGAACCGATCCTGGCCAAGAAGTGGACCTTGGCCGCCACCACCGCCCACGAGAGGGCGGGTCGCTTGCAGGAGCACCATGATCGATTGGCGAGCGCCCAATCGACGTTGAAGGCCTGGATCAAGGCCGAAGAACCCGGCATCGACGATCGGACCTTTCGCCATTACCGGTTCGCCTTCAACGGGATGGCGGCCACCGTCTCCCCCGGGACCCTCAAGAAGCTGAAGCAGCGCCCTGACGTGCTCAAGGTGTTCCGCGATGAACGCGCCAAGGCCTTGCTCGCCGATAGCGTGCCCCTCATTGGCGCCCCCCAGATGTGGAATACCTATGGGGCCGACGGCCAGGGAATGCGGGTCGCCGTGATCGACACGGGCATCGACTACACCCACCCCGACTTGGGGGGCGGTTTCGGGTCGGGCTTCAAGGTGATCGGCGGCTACGACTTCGTGAATGGGGATGCGGATCCCTTCGACGATCACGGGCACGGCACCCACGTGGCGGGCATCGTCGCCGCCAACGGCACCCTCAAGGGCGTGGCGCCGGGGGCCAAGCTCATGGCCTACAAGGTTCTCGATGCCGGGGGATCCGGCTCCTTCAGCGCCATCATCGCCGCCATCGATCGCGCGGTGGATCCGGATCAGAACCCGGCCACGAACGATGGGGCTCACGTGATCAACCTGAGCCTCGGCGGGCCCGGCGATCCCGAGGATCCCCTCTCCCAGGCCGTGGACACGGCGGTGAACGCTGGCGTCGTGTGCGCCGTGGCGGCGGGCAACTCCGGAAGCCCGTATTCCACCTTGGGATCCCCCGGATGCGCCCGGAAGGCCCTCACGGTGGGGGCCTCCGATCTCCAGGATCGGATGGCGTGGTTCAGCTCCCGGGGCCCCAGCCAGCCCGACTTGGGTCTCAAGCCGGATCTCACGGCCCCGGGCGTGGAGATTCGTTCGGCCAAGCCGGGCGGGGGATACCAGTCCATGAGCGGCACGTCCATGGCAACCCCCCATGTGGCCGGGGCCGTGGCCCTGCTCCTGCAACTCCATCCCACCTGGACGCCCGACGTGGTGAAGGCCGTGCTGGCCGAAAAGGCCAAGGATCTGGGGGAGGATGCCTTCACCCAGGGAAGCGGGCGCATCCAGGTGGTGGCCTCCCACCTGGCCAAAGCCGTGATGGTGCCCAACAACCTCAGTTTCGGCCTGGTGGACGCGGATCAGGGGACCTGGACCAAGAGCCTGAAGGTGCGGATTCAAAACATGGATGCCGCCTCCCGCACCTACACGTTGGGCATGCAGGAAGACTCCCCCGCCGGCGCGACGTGGTCGATCTCCCCTTCCACCCTGCCCCTGGGAGCGGGCCAGTCCCAGGAGGTGACCCTGACGCTCACGGTGGATAACGGCACCCTGCCCTATGCACCGCCTCCCACGCTGGCCTACGGAGCCAAGCTGGTGGCCGCCGCCCCCGACGACACCCTCACCGTTCCCGTGGTGTTCTACAAGGCCGCTCAATTGGAGCTGGTCTTCGACAAGGCCCCGTGGACCATTCTCCTGTTCGATCAAAACGCCGACCCCGAGGATGGATTCCACTATGCCTATAAGTCGAATTTGCCCCACCCTTCCTTCCTGCTCCCTCCTCGGAAATACGATGTGATCTGCCAATACCTGATCGGGCCCCATGAGGCGCCCGGCGCATCGGTCATCGTGCGGGAGGGCATCGAAGCCCGCGGAAAAAAGGTGCTGAACATCAGCCTCGACCAGGAGGCCGTGCATCACGCGACCTTCATCGGGCGGGATGCCGATGGAAAGGATGTGGCTTCCCTCGCGGTCGCGGGTGCGAGCGCCACCTTCACGCATGCGTCGGGGATGGGGTCCGGCTTTGGTGGGGGCTGGGTCTCCGATTTCTATTTTTCGACTGCGTCGCCCGCTTACGGATTCGATCTGGTGCTCTCCGGGTGGTCCCGGGAAGGCGAGACCAGCCGGTACCACGAATTCAAATACGCCTTGAAGGAGGGCATCGCCCAGGGCGGCACCTTCCGCAATCCCCCCGGCCAGCGGGTGAAGTTGAAGGCCCGCATGGAACCCGGCATCGATTCCATCTGGGTAGATTCTTATCGGTACGTGAACCGGCCTGGTATTGCCATCGGGGATTCCATCGGGTGGTTCGCGAATCCCGGTTCTCCGGCCCCTTGGGTGCTGACTCCGCCTTTCGAGATGGAAGCCGATCTCTCCCCGATGCCATACCCGACTTTCCCTTACAACCAAAGCCGGATGGTGTTGCGCCGATACGCGGGCGGAACCGGGCCGGGTGAACCGCTGATGAAAAGCGGTCTCCTGGGAATCCCCGATCTGAACACCCTCAACGTCCATCATTTTTTCCAGCCCGACACCCCCTTCTACACCACGCATTCGGCGCGGCTCGTGCTCGGAGAGCCGCCCCATGCATGGACGGGAAAGTTGCTCATGCATGGAACCGGAGCTTGGCTTGGGAGCGCGCATGCCTTCGGCGGCACGCCGTTGTACCTCGACCAGGCGGGAGGTGGCACCACCGCGCCCCTCTCCTTCGAACTGATCCAGGGCGCGTCCGTGGTGGGGAGCGGCCCCATCTTGAGCACGGGCGATGATCTTCCGGCCTGGGCAAGCCTCACCTTCGCGCCGGGCGCCTACACCCTCAAGGTGCCCTTTGACGCCTATGGGGTGAACGGGCAACCGGGCCACGTCGTGGCTTCCATGGCCTTCGACACCACCCAAGCGGATGGGGCGCCGCCCTTTTTGAAATACATGAGAATCCTGACCGACGGGGAAATCACCAGTTCGACCCGCGAAGGCCGCTCGAATCAGCTCGGCCTCCTCGTGGAGGACGAGGTGGGCTTGGCGCAGGTCCAGGCCCTCTACCAGACCACCGGAGATTGGATCCCCCTGCCCCTGCCGCTCCCTTCGGGCCCCACCGCCGAGTTCCGCGTGGATCTCCCGCCAGACCTCCCCCAGGGGCCCGTCAATCTGAAGCTCATGGCCGCGGATGGCGCGGGCAACCGCCTCGACCAGGAATGGGTTCCCGCCTTCGTTCATCTGACGGGGCCGATCCCCGAGTTAAGGATCCAGCCCGGCTTCATGGGGTGCTTCCCCGGCGACGCGGCTGACTTCACCGCGACGGTGAATCACCCCACGGACACCCGGGTGATCTGGGCAGCGAGCGCCGGCTCCATCGACGCCTCCGGCCGCTTCACGGCGCCGAATGCACCTGGCCTCGTGAGGATCACAGCCACCAGCGTGGCGGATCCTACCCAGAGCGCCACGGCCACGGTCACCGTGCGGGGGACGGATTTCGATGGCAACACGGCCTCCAATCCCCAACTGCTGGGCCTGGCCAATGCCGTGGGCAGCACCGCTCCGGCGGATCTCGCCAAGTACGACTTCAACGGAGATAGCCGGATCGACGATGCCGATCTGGAGAAGCTGTTCACGAAGATGGGATGGTGAGCCATGGCTAGGACGCAACGAATGCTCGCATTTGGATCGCTGGCGCTCCTGCTGGCGTGCGGAGGGGGAGGCGGAGGGGGCTCGAATCCCCAACCTCCACCTCCACCTCCACCTCCGAAAGCCACAGGACTGACCTATGCGGATCCCGCCAGCGGGGAGTTCCGCCTGATGAAGGATCCGGGCAGCACCAGCAGCAAACTCATCCTCCGGTTGGTGGGGCCTTCGACGGTCTTGGGCCGGGGCGTGGCCTTCACCTTCGTCGGGGCCCCGGCCATGGCGGACGTGGTGAAGGTGGACGATTCGGACGCCGAATTCGTCCAGAACGGGGACGTCTTCGCCCTCGGCGAGGCACCCCGCCTCCATAAAGGCCTCCATCAGGACGGAAGGCTGCGGGTGACCGTTTCCCAGAAGGGACAAGGCATGGCGAAGCCCATGGATGCGACGATTTTGAAGCTGGCACTCCAGTTCAAGCCCGCCGCCAACCTGGGCGCCGGCACCGTGATCCCGATCAGCGTGACCGAAGGCCAACTCCTGCCCGCCAGCGGGGGGCCGGCCTCGATGACGGTTTCGGTGGGTTCCTTGCGAGCTCAATAGGCCTGCGCGCGAGGACCCCTTGACCGGGTTCGTGTCGGGCATCACAGCCCCATCCCTTGACGGGGGATCGCCTGGGGCCTGAACTGGGCTGAGCCCTTCAACCCAGATCCTCGGAGCGTGCCCCATGGCCAATCACGAGGTCGTCCCCGAACCTGCCGACCCTCCGGCGGAGTCGATGGACGCCCGCATCAGCCAGCTGGAAGCGTCCATCGCGGATCTGCATCGCCGCATGGGCCAGATGGAAGTCGCCGCCTTCGGCGTGGAAAACGTCAAGCGCGAGCCTGGCGCGGCGGCCCCGGTCCAGGGCGAAGGCGAGCCGGTGACCACCACCGTGAACGTCCTCGGACTCGCGGGGCGGACCTTCCTCATCCTGGGCGGGGCCTTCCTCATCCGGGCCTTCACCGAAGGTGGAACCCTGCCCAAGGGGCTCGGCGTGTTGCTCGGAATCCTCTACGCCACCGCCTGGGCCGTGGCCGCCTTCCGCAGCCAGGGCGGGGTGGCCAGCTTGTACACGTTGCTTTCCGCCTTCCTCATCTACCCGCTGCTCTTCGAGGCCACCACCCGATTCGGGGTGTTGACGCCCCTGACCTCCGCGCTCTGGATCGGCGCCGCCACGGCGGGCCTGCTCTGGATCTCATGGCGCGGGGACCTCCGCACCGTGGCCTGGGTGACCCTGATCGCCGCCCTGGCCACCGGATTCGCCTTGATGGCCGCGACCAACGCCCCGATCCCCTATACGGCCCTCTTCCTCGCCACGGGGGGCGGCCTCTTGTGGCTCACCTACGGCCGCAAGTGGCACGCGCTCCGCTGGCCTGCGGCCATCGTGGCCAACTTGGCCGTACTCGTGCTCACCAGCATCGCCGCCACGCCCGGCGACCCCCCCGAGGCCTACCGGGAACTCTCCCTCGGCGGTTCCCTCGCCCTGGCCCTGGGCCTGGTGGTGGTTTACGTGGGCAGCATCGCCGCGCGCACCATCCAAAAGAACCGCAAGGTGAACGTCTTCGAGATCACCCAGAGCTCCCTGGCCGTCGTCGTGGGCTTCGGCGGCGCCATCCGCATCGCCCTCGCCTCCGGTTCCACCCTGATCCCTTTCGGGATCGCCGCCCTGGCCACGGGCTTGGCTTGCTACGCGGTAGCCTTCGCCTTCCTCGAAAAGCAGGAGGAAGCGGTGGTGAACTTCTTCTTCTTCACCACCCTGGCCCTGGTCTTCACCCTCCTGGGCGGATTCCTCGTGGTGCCCCGCACCGCCCTCGTCCCCACCCTGGGCGCCCTGGGCACCCTCTCGCTGATCCTGGGCGTCCGGCAGAATCGCTGGATCCTGCGTACCCACTGCGCCGTTTACTACTCCTCCATGGCGATCACGCTCGGGATCCCGGGGCTCGCGGGCGAGGCTTTTTGGGGGTCCGCGCCCCTGCCGCCCCTGGGAGAGCCCGGGGTGCTGGCGGCCTTCATCGGAGGCATGGCCCTGGCCCACGTCTATGCCGCCACTCAGCGGCCCCGCACTCCCTTGGTGTGGTGGCGGAAACTCCCCTCCTTCCTCCTCGCCCTCTGGGCCGGCCTCGGAGGGGCCGCGCTGGCGGTGCTGGGAACGGCGCAGGCTTTTCCCGAGCCCGCCTCGCTCGCGGCCCTGCGGACCGCCGTCCTCTCCATGGTGGCCATGGGCGCGGCCGGCCTGCCGCGATGGGTCGCGACCTCCGAAACAGGGTGGCTGGTCTACCCCTTGCTCGGCCTTGCCGCGCTCAAGGTGCTGACGCAGGACCTGCCCGCCGGCAAGCCCCTCCCCCTCGCCGTCGCCTTCGCCTGCCTGGGCGTCTCGCTGGTGGTGGCGCCCCGCGTATTAAAAGGTTCCAAGCCCCCTGAGGTTCAACCGGAGGAATGAGGAGTGCCAACGGCATCGTTCTAGCCCAACCTCGCGCCTCCGTGTAGGTTGGAGGGGTGAACCTCGTCAAACCATGGCGCCAAGCCTGTGAAGCGGCCCTCCGGTCCTTTTCGGACGCGGATGCCCTCCGCTTCTGGCGCGTGGGGCACGAATCGGAGCAGGGCCCAAAGCCCATCTTCAACTACCGATTCGAGCACACCTTCGCCGCCGTGAAGCTGGCTCGCTGGCTCTGCCCCCTCGTGGGCGCGGATCTCGACGTTGTGGAATGCGCCGCCTGGCTGCATGACGTGCGCAAGCGGTTGAAGGATCCCCTCAGCAAGGACACCCACGCCCAGGACGCCAGCGCCGCCGTGGAGGAAATCCTCGCGGCCACGGACTTCCCGAAGGAGAAGATCCCCGCCGTGCGCCACGCCATCGAGCACCACGTGGGGTTGAAGCTCAGCAAGCGGCTGGAGCCGCTCGAAACCGCCTGCCTTTGGGACTGCGACAAGCTCAGCAAGGTGGGGGCCGCCAGCCTCATCCACTTCGGGTGCATCAGCGGGGCCTTCCAGCCCATCGACACGGAGGAGATCCTCCGGCGCGGAGAATCCTGGCTCGCCCTGGCCGAGGGCATCGTCGCCAGCTTCAACACGGAACCCGCCCGGAAGGAGGGAGCCCGGCGCCTGGCCTTCCTCAAGGTCCACTACGCGCAGCTGCGGCGCGAATGGAGGGAACCCATGGAGCCCATGCCCGAGGTGGTTGGATGAGTGACTTTCTTCCACTCGCCCAGGCCCTCTCCATGGGGCTCAAGGGCATGCAGATGTACACCGCCGCGCATCCGCGCAGCCAGGAAGCCCTGAAGGCGGTCCACGCGGCGCTCGGCGTCTGGCTGCAGGAGGCGCCTCAGCTTCAGCTGGTGGTAGGGGCCGGCAAGGCCTTCGTGAACGGGCAGCCCGTGGACGTGCAGGGCCCGCACATGGCCACCCTGATCCGCGCCATCTCCGATCGCCATGTGAGCGGATTCGTGTTCGAGCAGGGCGTCACGCCCCGCGATATTCAAGCTTTCCTGGAGATCCTTCTCCTCAAGCCGCAGCGGCTCGAAGAACTGGGCGGCGTGCAGCCCCAGCTGGATCGGGAGGGCATCACCGCCATCCGGGTGAGCCAGGTGCAATACCGGGAAATCCGGGAGGGCGAAGCCGGGGCCGACGGCGCCTCCGAGGATCGAGCCCCGGCCCTGGTCCAGGCCGCCCCCGCCCAGGCCGCCGCGCCCAGGCCCCGGGCGGAACTGGGCGCCGGCGACAGCGGTGGATGGGCGGTGCCCACCCCCTCCGGCGAATATCGCGCCTTCGGCCCGCCCGAGCAATTGATCAACCTCGTCCGGCAGGCCCTCCTCCGGACCCTTCCGCCGCCGCCCGTGCGGGACCGGCTCACCGGCGCGGGAGCCTCCCTCCTGGATGCCTTCGAGGCTGCCGACCTCAGCGGTCTCTCGATCATGGGCCAGACCCTCGGGCTCACGGATAGGATGCCCACGGCCTCCCAGATGGGCGTGCTTCGCCAGGTGCTGATGGATCTCCCCTCCGACCGCCAGCTGAGCATCCTCGCCGGCATCGGCTCCCTGCCGGAGAAGCCCCAGGGCCTGGGCCTCGGCATCAAGGCCCTGGCGCCGGAGATCCTTTCCGTGGCCGTCAGCACCTTGCTGAATCAAAACGTGACCTGGGACGAACTCCAGGGCCCGCTCCTAACCATCCTCGAGCCGCTGCCCGAACGATCCAGCCTGCTGAAGGGCCTCTCCAGCCACTTGCGGAGCATGAACTATGACGCGTCGAGCGCAGAGGTGCTCCAGCGGCGCCTTGAGTGGGATGCCCTCAGCCCCGAGGCCAAGCTCGTGAAGGTGTTGGACGAGGGGGCCCTCTTCCGGCTGAGCCTGGAGCAGCGATTGGCCCTCCTCCGTGAACTGCTGGATGCCAAACGCACGGGGGCGATGACGCGGTGCCTGGAGCGGTTGCTGGAGACGCTCCAGTCCGAAACCCCGGCCCTCCGCGCCCAAGCCGCCCAGACCCTCGCCGGCATGGCCCTCTGGTCGGTGGATCCGGGCCTGCCCCTTGAGGTGGAGAGCCAGCTGGACCATGGGCTTCGCTCCCACTTCGGATGGGAGCCTGATCCCCTCGTCCACCGCCACACGGAGGAGGGACTGGAGCACCTGCTGGCCGCCCCCCTTGGCCGGGGGCAGCTGGTGCTGATCCTGGAAGAGATCCAGGAATTGCAGAGCCACGCCACCATGCTCAACGAGGCCCATCCCTGGCGCACGGAGGCCCTGGGCAGGCTGAAGGCGAGCCTCCAGCAGCCTGAGGCCCTGGACAAGGCCCTGGCCTGCCTCTTCCGGTACGGCAAAGAGCACTCCATCGCCGCCACGGCGAGCTACTTCGAGCTCCTCGGCGGCCCCATGGTGCGCCATCTGATCCAGGCCCTGGGCAAGGAGCCGGATCGCGGGCGGCGAGGCCGCCTCATGGACGCCTTGCGCGCCTTCGGGCCCCTGGCCCTCCCGCCCATTCGAGAGGATCTCGCGAGCCCCATCCCTTGGTTCCTCGCTCGAAACCTACTCACCCTGCTATCCGAGGCCGGCGATGCCGGCGCCCTCCCCGAGGTGCTGCCCCTGCTGAGGGCGAAGGAGGTACGGGTGCGCCGGGCCGCCGTCCGCGCCGCCTGGAAACTGGGCGGACCCGCCGCCGAACCCCACCTGTTGGCGATGTTGAAGGACTCCGATCCCGAGACCCAGTTGGAGATCATCTTCGGCCTGGGCCAGATGCGATCGGAGACCGCCGTCCCCACCCTCCTGGATCTCCTCCAGGAACGGCGCACCCCCGAAGCGCTCCGGATCAAGACGCTTGAGACCCTCGCCTTCATCCAAAGCCCCCGCTGCGTCCAGCCCCTTCATGAGCTGATCCGCAAGAAGGGATTCTTCTCCGGATCGGAGACGCCGGCCATCCGCCTGGGCGCCGCCCGGGCCCTCGCGAATATTTTCCCCGCCGGACGGCAGGCCCTGCACCAACTCGCCGAGGCCGAAGCCAAGGGCGAGATGAGGGACGCCTTCCTCGGCCTGCTGCGATAGGGGCCATGGATACCCGGGACACGCAAAAGCTGCTGGAGGCCTTCCAGGCCTTCACTACCGCCAGTGATCAGCTGCAGGCCCGGTATACCTCCCTCCAAGGGCAGCTGGGCCAGCTCCAGGGCGAGCTGCAGGCCGTGCTGGAGAGCGTGCCCTTCGCCATCTGGGTTCTGGGCGAGGACGGGGAGCTCCGCTTCACCAACCGTCCCGAGGGCCTTCCCGGAACCTTCCAGGACGGTGCCGAACCGTGGCTGCTGGAATCGAAGCCCGGCCTGCGCCGCCTGGAATCGCCCGAAGGTTCCGAGCGCTTCCTGGAGGAGGAGCACCGCCCCGTCCCCGGGGGCGGGCGAATCGTCATCCTCCGGGACGTCACCGAGGAAGTGCTGCGCCGCCAGCAGGACACGCGCGAGGAACGCCTGGAGGCCATGGGCCGCATGGCCGCGGAGCTGGCCCATGAGATTCGCAACCCCCTGGGCGCCTTGAACCTGTACGTGGGCATGCTCAAACAGGATCTATCGGGCCAGGAGGGCCCCCTGGAGCTCACCCGCAAACTCCAGGAGGACATCCAGCGCCTGAACCGCGTGGTGGCCAACACCCTCACCTTCAGCCGGGACCTGAGCCCCAAGCCGGCCGTGCTGGATCTCCACGCCTTCTGGGACGAGGCCCTAGGAAGCGCCACCCTGGCGGAGGCCGCCGCCTGGGATAACAAGGTGCCCCGGAAAGCCCGCTGGTGGGGGGACCCCGACCTCCTTCGCCAAGTGGCCTTGAACCTCCTGCAAAACGCCTGGCGCGCCACCCAGGACCAGCCCCGGCCCAAGGTCGTCCTGCGGGCCTCCCAGGAAGAATTGGAGGGCCGCGCCCACTGGCACCTCACCCTCCAGGACAACGGCTGCGGCATCCCCCCCGAAGACCTCACCCGGGTCTTCGATCCCTTCTTCACCACCTTCGGCGGCGGCACGGGCCTGGGGCTGGCCGTTTGCCACCGCATCGTCGTGGCCCACGGGGGCTTGCTCTTCCTGGAAAGCGAACCCGGGAAGGGGACCACCGTGCATCTTCGGCTCCCCGCCTCCGAAGGGTCGTGAAATTGATCACTTGATTCTCAGTCTCATAATCGTAAAATTGGGTTCTGGAGCCGGGACCCATGTACGCCTGCATTTGCAACGCCCTCACGGAAAAGGTGGTCAATCGGGCCATCGAGGCGGGTGCCAAGTCTCCTGATCAGGTCTTCCAGGCCTGCGGTGGCGAACGATCCTGTGGGCGCTGCACCTCCCAGATGGAGCAGATGATCGCGGGCTTCCAGCTGCTCCAGGGCTGTGGATCCTGCCCCTTCCGCACCCTGGACGAGGTCGCGCCCCGGGTGGCCGCCGCTTCCTGATCCAGCGGCTTGCCCTGCGCGGGCATGGCGCCTAGGCTGGGTACCCACCCCCTGGAGGCCCCATGCAAGGCGAGCGCAGCGTCATCCAACTGCTGAACCGCGTGCTCGTGAACGAGCTCACGGCCATCAACCAGTACTTCCTCCACAGCCGGATGCTGAAGAACTGGGGAATGAAGCGACTGGGCGACTATGAGTACAAGGAATCCATCGACGAGATGAAGCACGCCGATCGCGTCATCGAGCGGGTGCTCTTTCTCGAAGGGCTCCCCAACCTCCAAGACCTCAACAAGCTCCGCATCGGCGAGAACGTGGAGGAGATCCTGAAGGGCGATCTGGCCCTGGAGATGGACGCCATCGCGCCCCTCAAGGAGGGCATCCGCCTTTGCGAGGAGGTGGGCGACTTCATCACGCGCGACTTGCTCAAAGGCATCCTCCACGGCGAGGAGGAGCATATCGACTTCCTGGAAACCCAGATCGAGCTCGTCCAAAAGATGGGTCTGCCCAACTACGTCCAGAGCGCCACGGGGGAGATCGGCAGCTGACTTGTGACCCCCTTCATGGGAACATGGACGTTCTGGTCTTTGAGGAGTACCCATGTCCCCGCTCAAGCTCGAGCCCGGCAGCACCGCGCCGGAAATCGTCAACGCCATCATCGAGATCCCCGCGGGCTCCCGCATCAAGTACGAGATCGATAAGGACAACGGCCTGGTGACCGTGGATCGGGTGCTCTACAGCCCCTTCCACTATCCCGCCGAATACGGCTACATCCCCAAGACCCTGGCCCCCGACGGCGACCCCGCCGACGTGCTCGTGCTCATCAACGGCAGCACCTACCCCGGCGTCGTCATCCGCGCTCGGCCCATCGGCCTGCTGAAGATGCACGACGACAAGGGCGGCGACGACAAGATCCTTTGCGTGGCCCACGACGATCCGAACTACGCCCACGTGGAGACCCTCGCCGATCTGCCCCCCCACTTCATGAAGGAAGTGGAGCACTTCTTCGTGACCTACAAGGATCTCGAGGAGAAGGACGTCCATAGCGACGGCTGGGTGGGCAAGGAAGAGGCCCATGCCTTCATCCGCAAGTGCATCGAAGCCTACAAAGGCTGAGTCATCAACGCCATTAGCCGGGCTGCCACGGATTCCCGCGGCGGCCCTTTTCGCGTCTGGGCGCCTCGAATGGCTGCGACCTTGACGCCCCATTCATGTCGCCGATATTGCAATATCGCGGCTAGGAACAAGCCGGCAAACTGTTTTTAACCTAAATTTCGCTACTTCTCACGAGGCTGGTGGGGACAGGATCCCTCATGCCCACGGGGGCGGTATGCCTGGAGGCGCCATGACCATCAAGCAAAGCAAGCACAAGGGAATGTCCTTCGACGGTGGCATCGCCGTCGCCGAACTCCCGGCGACCGCCGTAGAAGCGGCTTTGACGCCAGAGCCCGTATCCCCCCTGGCTCCACCCTTGCCCCTGCACCACGTCTCCCATCCCCTCGTGACGGGCTTGGGCGGGGCCATCGGGTGCGACCTCATCGAGCCCACGAATCAACTGGCCTTCGTTGAATACGCCGGCAACGTCTCCATCCTCAACCTCATCCGCCCTCGGGTGGCCACGGTTTCCCAAGGGGCCACCGTGCTCCATGGCACCTACATCTTCGATCTGGAGACGGGCCACGAGGGCGGCAGCCTCTCCGGGCCTGGAGACATCTGGTGGGAGCAGGAGGATGCCATCCATCGCCGGATGGTGCCCACGGGCGGGGCCCGGATCGTGAACCTTGGCCACATCGACTTCGCCAGCCTCGATAGCGCCGCCCTCCAGCTGCTCACCTACGGGACCTCGGCCATCAACGGCGACAACGACGCCTCCAACCAGCTCACGCCCGGGGACGTGTTCGCCGTGCGGACGAACGCCGGCAACTACGCGAAGGTGCTCGTCCAGGCCTACGGATACGACCTCCACATCCAGTGGGCGACCTACAAGCTCGGGGCGCGCTACCGCGTGCTGGGCAGCGGCTACACGCATCCCGAGGACATCGTCGTGAAGCCCGATGGCCGGCACGCCTTCGTTTCCGAGCGAGGCGGCACCATCCTGCGCGTGGACTTGAACAACGCATCGCGGGCCATGGCCACCGTCCTCGCCAGCGGCCTGCAGGCCCCCCACCAGATGCAGTTCGACGCCGGCGACACGGCCCTGTACGTCGTGGAATACGCGCCCTCGGGGCGGCTCCTCCGCATCGACGCCGCCTCCGGCGCGACGTCCACCATCGCCATGGGCCTGGATCACCCCATCGGCCTCCTGCTCTCGGGCGACTACCGCTACGCCTACGTCACGGAGCAGGCCGCCGGGGGCGGCCGGGTGCGGGAGATCGACCTTTCCAACGGCGCCGCCACGGAGGTGGCCACGGGCTTCACCGCCCCCTTCATGATGGCCTGGCTGGATGAGGCCAAGGAGCGCTTTGCGCTCTGCGAGCGGGATCCCGCCAACCGGCTGGCCATCGTGGATCTCGCCCACGGCAACGCCGTGACGCGCCCGGCGGTGGCCTTGGGCCAAAGGCCCTCCAGCTTGGCCATCCTTCCCTTGGGCAGGGCCCTCGTCTGCTGCGACTCGGAAATCGACGAGCTGCTGCTTGGCCTCTCCTCCGCGATCACCGGCCCCCTCTTCAAAGGCATCGGCAACGTGCCTTTCGACCGCATCGTCGGGGGCCTCGCGGATACCACCGTGGATCCGGCCTACTTCTACCAGGTGAAAAACGCGCCCTTCGGCGGCGTGCTGCCCCTCCGCGTCAACCACATCGGGGCCTGGCTCCAGGGGGCCCGATGGTACAAGGTGCTCGTGGACGGCCTGCCGCGAAACGATTCCTGGACGGACTACAAGTGGAACGCCATCACCAACCACTACGACCTCCACACCATCACCACCACCTCCGTCTTCCCCTTCGTATCCCACGTCTACCCCGTGCGTTCCATCGCGGAGGCCCTGCTCTGGTTCAACATGGATCTGGGCACCCGCATGGATTCCGTGGGCTACGGCGACGGCATGCACACGATCGAAGTGCAGTTCTTCAACGCCTTTGGCGCCTTGCTGGCCACCAGCGGCCCCCTCCACGCGCATTTCGAAAACGCCTCCTGCACGGCCTCCCTCACCTTGCCTCACATCGGGGGCACCTATGCCGGGGCGGATTGCGGCGTCTTGAAGTACCACGCCCCCACGGACGTGGTGACCCTCACCTTCGCCGCCGCCCACCCCCACGGCTACGCCACTTACACCTTCCTATGCGAACGGGGCGTGAACCCCCTCACCCCGCCCTCCCAAAGCGGCAACGTGCCTGGCGTCCCCATCACGCTCACACCCACGGCCGCGCACCTGTTAGGGAAATGCACCCTCGCTGGCTTCGCCGAATTCCTGTACGTGTACGCCCGGGCCATCAACGGCGAATACCGCCAGTCCCAATATGACGCGTCGGCCTCCCTGGCCTTCGTCCTGGCGCCCTAAATCCCCAACGGAGGCCCCGGCGACATAGGAGTGACCCTCCCTTGTCCCGGGGCCTTAATCTGGGTGCATGGGCCTGATTTGCTTCGATTTGGATGGAACCCTCGTCGATCCCCTCCTGGGGGTTCGCAACTGCGTGGCCAAGGTGTGCCGGCAGATGGATCTCCCCTGCCCCGATGAAGCCACGATCCGGAACTGGATCGGCTTCGGCATGCGGGAGAGCCTGGGCCAGATCCCGGGCTTGGAGGATCCCGCCCGGCGCGAGGAGGCCCTTGAGCGCTATTGGGAGGCGTACCGCGAAGACGGCGTATTCGAGCACGAGCTGTACCCCGGCGTGGTGAACATCCTCCACCGCCTCAAGCGGCAAGGGCACCGCATCTACATCGTGAGCGCCAAGCCCGGCGTCTTCGCCCGCCGCATCGCCTACCAGTTCGACCTCAACCTCATCTTCGACGATATCTTCGGCTCCACCCTCAAGGGGAAGTGGCAGGAAAAGGTGGACGTGATGAGCGGCCTCCGCGCGGCCGGCACCATCGAACCGGGCGGCGTGATGGTGGGCGACCGCCATCAGGACATGATCGCCGCCAAGGCCCACGGCCTCACGGCCCTCGGCGTCACCTGGGGCTACGGCAGCCGCGAGGAGCTCCTCTCCACGGGCGCCGACCTGATCGTGGACACCATGGAAGAGCTGGACACAGCCCTCGCCCGGCTCTTGCCGGGCGAGGAGATCCACGACGCCTTCACCCGGTCGGAGTGAAAAACCTAGAACCGCCTTGACGATCCGCCTCCCGGGAATGGACCCTGACCCGTCCCCCCGGAGTGACCATGCGGAATATCGTCCTCGCGATGCTCGCCTGTGCGGCCCTCTCAGGCCAAGAGCCCGCCCCAGGGTGGACGCCTGAAGCCATGCTGCAGGTCAAGCGCTTGGAGGCCCCCCGTCCGAGCCCTGATGGCCGCTGGGTGGCCTACACCGTGCGCACGGCCCTGATGGGCGCCGAGCAGAGCGAGTTCCGCACGCGGATCCACCTCGCGGCCACCTCCGGCGCCTCGCACCGGGCCCTCACGGTGGCGGATAAATCCAGCTTCGATCCGAAGTGGAGCCCCGATGGCAAACTGCTCGCCTTCCGCAGCCCGCGCAGCGGCAAGATGCAGCTCTACGCCCTGCGGATGGACGGCGGCGAGGCGGAGGCGCTCACCAGCGGGAAGGGCGATGTCGGCGCCTTCGAGTGGTCCCCGGATGGCCGCCGCCTGGCCTTCACGATGATGGATGGCAAATCCGAGGAGGAGGAAAAGCGCGACCGCGCCAAGGATGATGCCCGCTGGCACGAGGAACAGCCGAAGGTCGCGCGAATCTACCTCATCAACCTCGCCTCGGATGCTTCGGGCAACCGCCCGCCGCGACTGCTGACGCCGGCGCCCCGCCACGTGCTCTCCTTCGATTGGGCCCCCGATGGCGCCGCCCTCGCGTACGCCCACGCCCAAAGCGCCAAGGCCGATCACTGGACCACCGCCGACCTCGCCCTCGTGAACGTGGAGTCCGGTACGGAACGCGTGCTCGCCGCCACCTCCGCGGCGGAGCTCTCCCCCGTCTTCAGCCGGGACGGCAAGGCCCTCGCCTTCACCCTCAGCGATGCCAAGCCCCGCTGGCCCGGCTCCCACCGGCTGGCCCTGCTGGATCTGGCCTCCGGGGCCGTGCGCCCCCTCCCACCCACGCGGGATGGCCGGGCGGAGCTGCTGGGCTGGGCCGGGGACGGCAAGCACCTCCTCTTCGCGGAACCCGTGGGCGTGAAGGGCGGGCTCTACGCCATGAAGGTGGAAAACGGCAGCCTCCTGCGCCTGGAGACGGGCGCCTGGACCGTGGCCACGGGGGCCATGGTGGGTGCAGGTGACTTCATCGGGATCGACCCCACGGGCCACAGCCTCGGCATGGTCGTGCAGACATCCTCCGAGGCCCCTGCCATCGCCTTCAGCCCCGTCGCCCAATTCCTCCCCAGAGTCATCGCCCGGCCCAACGAGGATGCGCCCCGCCACCCCCTGCCCCGCACGGAGGCCGTACGCTGGAAGGGCGCCAAGGGCTTGGAGATCGAGGGCCTGCTGACCTACCCCTTGGACGCCAAGCCCGGCGCCAAGGCCCCCCTCCTCGTGCTGCCCCACGGAGGCCCCACGCAGGTCTACGGCCATACCTACGTGGCCTCCCCCTCCCAGTACCCCTTGGCCGCCCTGGCGGCCCGGGGCTTCGCCGTGCTGCGCCCCAACATCCGGGGTTCCTCGGGCTACGGCCGGGACTTCCGCTTCGCCAACGAGGCCGATTGGGGCGGGCTCGATTTCCAGGACCTCATGGCCGGCGTGGATCACGTCATCGCCCTTGGCGTCGCGGATCCCGATCGCCTGGGCATCGCGGGATGGAGCTACGGCGGATTCATGACGAGCTGGGCGATCACGCAAACGAAGCGCTTCAAGGCCGCCAGCGTGGGGGCTGGCGTCACCAACCTCATGAGCTTCAACGGCACCACCGACATCCCCGGCTTCATCCCCGACTACTTCGGTGGAGACAGCTGGGAGCAGCTGGACCGCTACCGCGCCCACTCCGCCCTCTTCCAGATCCAGGGCGCGAGCACCCCCACCCTCATCCAGCACTGCGAGGGCGATCAGCGCGTCCCCATCGGCCAGGGCTACGAACTCTTCAACGCCCTCAAGCGCCAAGGCGTCGAATGCCGAATGCAGGTCATCCCCCGCCAAGCCCACGGCCCCACTGAACCCCGCGCCCTCCAGCGCCTCGGCGAGGCGAATGTGGAGTGGTTCACGCGGTGGTTGAAGTAACGGCCTATTTCTTCAGCTAAGCCCGACGATGCGCCCCGTCACGAGGTCCACATCCACGTCATAGAAGCCCGGCCTCGCGGGCAGGCCGGGCATGGTGCTCATCTGGCCGACGAGGGGGTAGAGGAAGCCGGCGCCGACGCTGGCGCGGATATCGCGAATGGGCAGGCGGAAGCCTTGGGGCACGCCCTTGACAGTAGGATCCGGTCCGAGGCTGAGGTGCGTCTTGGCCATGCAGATGGGCATCTTGTCGTAGCCCAGCCGCGTGAACTCTCCGATCCGCGCCTCGGCCTCCGGCGTGTAATCCACGCCATCAGCCCCGTAGATTTCCTTCGCGATGGATTCGATCTTCCGGCGGATCGGCCAATCCAGGGGATAGAGGAAGCGGAAGGAACCCGGCTCTTCCGTCACTCGCAAGACCGCGCGGGCCAGTTCTTCGCATCCAGAGCCGCCCTCCGACCAGGGATGGCAGATGATCGCGTCGGATGCCCCGCCCTGGGCCACGGCGGCGTTCCGGACGAATTCCAATTCGGACGGGCTATCCGTGGCGAAGGCATTCACGGCCACCACCACGGGCACGCCGAATTTCCGGGCGATGGCGATGTGGTGCAGGAGGTTGGGAAGGCCCTTGGCCAGCAGCGCCAGATCCTCCTGCACGTAGGCCGGCGCCAAGGGCTTGCCCGCGACGACCTTGGGACCGCCGCCGTGCATCTTGAGCGCGCGCACCGTGGCCACGAGCACCACCGCGTCGGGCACGAGGCCAGAGGTGCGGCACTTGATGTTGAAGAACTTCTCCATGCCGAGGTCGGCGCCGAAGCCGCTCTCCGTGACCACCACGTCGGCCAGTTTGAGGGCGATGCGATCCGCGATGATGGAGCTGTTGCCGTGGGCGATGTTGGCGAAGGGACCCGCGTGAACCATCACGGGATTGCCCTCCAGGCTCTGCATGAGCGTGGGTTTAAGCGTGTCCTTCATGAGCACCGTCATGGCCCCGGCCACGCCGAGATCCTCCGTGGTGACGGGCTGGCCTGCGCGATCCAGGGCCACGACCACGCGGCCGATGCGGTGGCGCAGATCCTCCAGGCCCGAGGCCAGGGCGAGGATGGCCATGAGTTCGCTGGCCACGGCGATATCGAAGCCCGTCTCCCGTTCGTGGCCGGCTTCTTCAGGGCCCAGCCCCACCTTCACGCCGCGCAGGAAGCGATCGCTGGTATCAAGCACGCGGCGCCACTGGATGGCGGTGGGGTTGACGTCCAACCGCGCGAAGCGATGGCGCTCGTGGGTGGTGAGGGCGTCAGGATCATCCATGGGGATTCCCAGCTTCCGGAGGCGGAACTTCATGGTCTGGGTGAATCGGCGCCTGCCGTCGGCTTTGCGCGGGCAGAGGCGGTCGAAGAGGGTCTCGTCGTCCAACTTCGACTCGTGCATCATCCGGGCCTCCAACGCCGAGGCGCAGAGGTTGTGGGCCGCCGTGATGGCGTGGATATCGCCCGTGAGGTGGAGGTTGAAGGCCTCCATGGGGACGACCTGGCTGAAGCCGCCGCCGGCGGCGCCCCCCTTGATGCCGAAGGTGGGCCCCTGGCTGGGCTGGCGGATGCAGGTGACGGCCTTGAGCCCCAGGCGCGCGCCCAGGGCCTGGCCCAGGCCCACGGTCACCGTGGTTTTGCCCTCGCCCAGGGGCGTCGGCGTGATGGCGGTGACGTCGATGTAGCGGCCCATGGCCTGGTAACCCAGGCGATCCAGCGCATCCAGGCTCACCTTCGCCATGTGGGGGCCGTGCAGTTCCAGTTCGGACTCTTCCAACCCGAGCTCCCGCGCGATCTCAAGGATGGGGCGCAGCTCCGCGGCCTGCGCGATCTCAAGATCGCTGCCCACCGGCTTCGATTTCGCCGAGGCAGGCTCGACGCCGGAGATGATCGTTGGGTTCATGGAATCCCCCACGCGGTATGGCCCGCTGCTCCACGATAGGTGCGAGATCGCCTCAGCGGGATCGGCCCATCCCGGGACTTGATGGTCATCACAGCAGGCGCTGTGACACGTCAAATCCATTATGTTTTCGCTTTTTATTCTCATTCGCCTAGAATGGCCCCATGGCCAAAAATAGCCCCCTCTTCGAGTGCACCGCCTGCGGCGCGCGCTACCCCAAGCCCCTCGGAAAGTGCGGCGAGTGCGGCGCCTTCGGCACCATCGAGGAAGTGAAGGGCAGCCTGCGGAAGGATCTCCTGCGTGGCGGCTACTCCGTGAGCCACCACCACGGCCCCATCGCCCTGCCCGACGTGGAGCTGAGCGAGACCCAGCGCGCGCCCACCGGCCTCGCCGAGCTGGATCGCGTGCTGGGCGGCGGCGTCGTTCCCGGAATGGTCGTGCTCCTGGGCGGCGAACCCGGCATCGGCAAGAGCACGCTCGTGCTCCAGTGGGCCGCCCAAGTCGAAGGCAAGGTGCTCTACGCCAGCGGCGAGGAAAGCGAGCGGCAGATCAAGCTGCGGGCCCAGCGACTGGGCACCGAGAGCCCCGGGATCCACCTCCTGGCGGAGACGGACGTGCGCGAGATCCTCGCCCAGGCCGAGCGGATGAAGCCGGGCCTGCTGCTGGTGGACAGTATCCAGACCCTCTTCGACCCCGAATTCGAAAGCAGCGCCGGCAGCGTGAGCCAGGTGCGCGGCTGTGCCCAGCAGCTGGCGCGGTGGTCGAAGGCCACGGGCACGCCCCTCGTGCTCGTGGGCCACGTGACGAAGGATGGCAACCTCGCCGGCCCCAAGGTGCTGGAGCACCTCGTGGACACCGTGCTCAGCTTTGAGGGGGACCGGCACCATCACCACCGCCTCCTTCGCGCCCTCAAGAACCGCTTCGGCGCCGCCTTCGAGCTGGGCGTCTTCGCCATGACGGAGCGTGGCCTCGTGCCCGCCGAGGGCAACCCCTTCTTCCTCGACGCCGAGCCCCGGCCGGGCTGCGCGGCGACGGTCGTCCTCAGCGGCACGCGCCCCATGGTGGTGGAGATCCAGGCCCTCGTGGCCTCCGCGGGACTTGGCATCCCCCGCCGCACGGCCCTGGGCATCGACGGTCAGCGCCTCGGCATGCTCTGCGCCGTGGCCGAGCGCCGGGGCGGCGTGCAGCTCCACGACCGGGACGTCTACGTGAACGTGGCCGGGGGCCTCGAAGTGGAGGATCCCGCCGCCGATCTCGCCGTGATCGCGGCGTTGGTGAGCAGCGCCTCGGGGCGCATCCTCCAGCCGAAGTGCCTCTTCATGGGGGAGGTGGGCCTCACGGGCGAAGTGCGGCCCGTGAGCCAGCTGCCGCTGCGCCTGCAGGAGGGCAGCCGCCTGGGCTTCGCCGCGGCCGCCGCGCCGCGGATGGGATTTGAAGGAACAAGCCCCTTGGAGCTGCACCTGGAGCGAAGCGTGGAGCGCATCCGCATGAAGCCGTGGCTGCGGGAAGTACTGGAGCATGAGCCGGCGTAAAGGCCTAGGCCGAAGGAGCTCAAGTGGAATTGCTCCAAGCCGAATCAAAAAAAGAAAAGATCAACCAGTGATGAACAGTGATGAACAGTGATAAAGGACCGCATTCCAGTCGGGTAGGCCGGGGTGGTTGCCCACCTCGGCCCCCCTCGGATCCGGGCAT
>CAYWDR010000007.1:0-33415 GCA_964457075.1 uncultured Solibacteraceae bacterium | reverse complement strand
AGCTGCTGGGCGCCTTTCCGGGTGCGAAGGTGCTGGACCAGGCCTTCGACTCGGGCACCTCCACGCTCCGATTCGCCTTGGCTCCAGAGGAGGGCCCTCGCCTGGAATCCCTATGGCGGGAGCGCAGCCGGGGCGGCTCAGTGGCCTGGGAAGGGATCTTCGCCGACCCCTGAGCGCCGTTCACCGATCCCGGCCGCCCCGGGGCCCGGATGCCCCGTAGGTTGAATACCGGGACATGGAGTCCCCACCACCCACCTCCATGAGCGTGCCCTTCCTATTCCTGCTGACCCTCCTCACCCTTCCCGGCCTTTTCCCGATCTTCGGGGGCTACGCGGGCGCAGGTCGCAGCTTTGGAGTCCGACGATGACTTCCTCCGACGACAACCTCCTCCGAAGCCGATCCCGCGGGAGGCTGGTGCTGGGGCTCGGACTGATCGGCTTCGGCCTGATCTTCCTCGCCTACCGCCTGCATCTGCTGCCGGCGGATTTTCCCTTCGGCCTGATCCCGCTGGACGAACCCTGGCGTCTCTGGCCCATGATCCTCGTGGTGCTGGGCCTCTCCAAGCTGGCGGTTCACGGGGCGCTGCATGGCAAGGGGCACTTCCTTCTCGGCCTGGGCGTCGTGTTCCAGCTGGTGATGCTGGAACAGGAGACCCTAGTGGAAACATGGTGGCCTCTGCTGTTGGTATGGTGGGGTTTCCTCGTCATCCTCCGCGCCCTGATCCGTCCCTCGAAGCCTGAAGCGCCCGCTTCCGTGGAGCCCGACTCCCATGAATGAAACCAAGCCCGCACGCACCAGTCCCCAGCTCATCCTGGGCGCAGGCATCGTCATCCTGGGTTGCCTGCTCTTCCTCTCCAATCTGGGCCTCGTCCGCGACCACTTCATCTGGAGGCTTTGGCCCCTCGTGCTCGTGGCCCTGGGCGCCATGCGCCTCATCAACCGGCCCGAGGGCCGCTCCCCCGTGGGTGGCTTCATCCTTTGCGGGCTGGGCACCCTGCTCCTGCTCCACAACTTCGATCTGGGCCGCTTCGAGGATCTCATCGGGCCCCTCATCGTCGTCGCCGTGGGCATCCTTCTCGTGAACCACGCCCTCCGCCGGCAGCGGGACGTGCCTCAGCACCTCATGGCCTCCGAGGACTTCCTCAGCGGATCCGCCATCTTCGGAGGCGTGGAGCGGCGCTTGGCCACCCAGGACTTCCAAGGCGGCGAGCTCACCTCCATGTTCGGCGGCTTCGAAGCGGATCTCAGCCGGGCCCAGATGAAGGGCAGCGCCCGCATCGACGTCTTCGTCCTCTTCGGCGGCGCCGAACTGAGGGTGCCGGAGGGTTGGGATGTGAGCGTCCGCGCCACGGCGGCCCTCGGCGGCATCGAGGACAAGACCCACCATGGCCCTGCCCCGGCGGAAGGCGAACCCCGGCCTCGCCTCGTGATCACGGGACTTGTGCTCTTCGGTGGACTGGAGATCAAGCCCGCGTGAGGCATCCGATCCTGGCGCGGCGCACCACGCTTGCGGCCTATCTTCTGGCTTGGGTCCCCTTCGGGGGACTCATGGCCGTGCTGGGGGGCAGCCAGGGGTGGACGTGGACCGAGGCCCTCGCCCTCGCCGGGGCTCAGACCCTCACCGGCGCCTTCCTCGTCCTTTCGGCCTGGTACCTCTGCCGGGCCTTGCCGCTGGAGCGCACGCTCTCCTCGGCGCGGTGGATGGCTTGGTCCGTGGACGCGCTGCTCGTGGGGCTCGTATGGGCGGGTCTCGCCTCCCTGGAGGCCCGGGCCTTGGCGCTCATCCCCAGCCTCGCCACCCTGCCCTCGAAGGTCTCCAAGGCCTTTCCCGTTCTGTGGACGCTGGGCGCCCTCTTCCAGGCGGCGGGGATCGCCTTCCACTACCTGATGCTGGCCCTGGAGCGCAGCCGGGAAGCCGAGAAGGCGGGCCAGGCCCTGAAGACCCTCGCCCAGGAGGCGGAGCTGAAGGCCCTGCGCGCCCAGATCAACCCCCACTTCCTCTTCAACAGCCTCAATAGCATCAGCGCCCTCACCAGCCTGGACCCGGCCAAGGCCCGCACCATGTGCGTCCTGCTGTCGGATTTCCTCCGCATCACGCTGGGCCTGGGGGAGCGCGCCGCCGTGAGCCTTTCCGAAGAGCTGGCGCTCCTCCGGACGTATTTGGAGATCGAGCAGGTGCGCTTCGGCAAGCGGCTCCGGGTCCAGTGGGAGGTGGAGGAATCGGCCGCCTCCCTCCAACTGCCCCCCCTCCTGCTCCAGCCCCTCGTGGAAAACGCCATCAAGCACGGGATCGCCCAGGTGGCCGAGGGCGGAGTGTTGCAGATCCGGGCCTGGACCGAAGGCGGGCGGACCTTCATCCAGGTGGAGAACCCGCGGGATCCCGACGAACCCGCCGCCCCCGGCCTGGGCCTCGGCCTCAAGGCCGTGCGGGAGCGCCTCATGGGGCGCTTTGGCGAGCGGGCCCGGCTGGAACTGGAAGCCGGTCCCTCCTACCATCGCGTGCGCCTCGCCATTCCTAACCTTGAACCAGGGGAGTCTCCATGAGCCCGCTTCGCGCCTTGATCGTGGATGATGAGGATCTCGGCCGCGCCATCGTGCGCGAGCACCTGAACGCCCACACGGACATCGAAATCGTGGGAGAGGCCACCAATGGTTTCGAGGTCCTAAAACTGGCGTCGGAGCTGAAACCCGACCTCCTCTTCCTCGATATCCAGATGCCCAAGCTGGATGGCTTCGAGGTTTTGGAACTGCTGGAAGGCGATCCTGCCGTCGTGTTCGTCACCGCCTTCGATCAACACGCCCTGCGGGCCTTCGACGCCCACGCCGTGGACTATCTTTTGAAGCCCTTCTCCAAGGAGCGCTTCGACGCCGCCCTGGAGAAGGCCCGGGTTCAGCACGCCGGCCGGAAGAGCCCCGTGGCCCAGGCCCCGGCCCTGAGCGCGGCCGCCCACCCCAAGCTGGAGCGCATCGTCGTGAAGGACGGCGCCAAGGTCACGGTGGTTCCGCTTGATAAGTTGGATTACGTGCAGGCGCAGGATGACTACGTCCTCCTGCGGTTTGAAGGGCGGAGCATCCTCAAGCAGCAGACGCTCTCCAGCCTGGAGACGCAGCTGCCGGGGGATCGGTTCATCCGCATCCACCGCAGTTACATCCTGAACCTCGAACGGCTGGCGAAGATCGAGCCCGATGGCAAGGACAGCCGGGATGCGCTGCTCCGCGATGGCACGCGCCTGCCCATCAGCAAGCAGGGGTGGCAGCGGTTGAAGGAGAGCTGGGAGGGCTGAGCCCTTCAGTCGGAGAGCCCTCGAACCTCTCCCGCACTGATCCTCTGGATTCCTTCAGCCGTCGTGGCCTTGAGACGCCCATCCGGCTCCCAGCCCAGGCAGACACCCTGTCCCCCTTCCCAGCGGAAGGCTTGACCTTCCGCCGGCCATCGAAAAGCCCGTGGAAGGACGGCCCCTAGGTTCTGCCACTGTTCAAGGATTCCCATGGCCAGGCGGACCCGGTCAGGAGCCTCTCTCCCAAAGTCTTGGAGGCAGGCGGCCGGGAAGGCACGGCCCGGGAGATCGGGGGCCGAAGTGAGGTTCACGCCCAGCCCGAGGATCAGCCGGCTCCCCACGCGCTCGCCGAGGATGCCACCCAGCTTGAACAGCCGCCCGTCATTTCGGGCCACGAGATCGTTGGGCCATTTCAGTCCCAGCTCCAGCCCTGGGGTGGCCAGGACCTGCACGACGGCCTCCATGGCGCGCTGCAGGAGAATCCCGGGGGGAAGTTCCGGGGGCACGAGGCTGGCCGAGAGCCAGAGCCCCTGCCCTGCCCCGCTCTCCCAGCGGTGGCCCTGTCGGCCCCGGCCCTCCGTCTGGGCGTCGGCCAGCACGGCGCAGGGATGCAGCTCCGGGTGGCGCCGGAGGAAGGCCTGCGTGGAGTCCACAAGCTGCAGCCGGAGAAGGGGCGTGAAATTCACGATGCGGCCCAGCTACGCGGCGCTCACGCGTTGGCCGATTTGAACCCTTCGGCCCTGCCGCTCATGTTGGCCATCACTGTTCATCACTGTTCATCACCGGTTTTCTTTTGTTTTTCCTTTTCAGCCGAGTCGGAAGCCTTGGAGAAGGAAAAAGAAATGGCCAGTGATGAACAGTGATGAACAGTGATAAAAGCAGCCACGGGCCCGCCTCATCCCTGGTTCTTTAGCCAGAGCAGCCTGAGGCCCTCCAGCGTCAGATCCGGCGCGATGTGCTGGATGTGCTTGCTGTGCTCGGCGATGACCCGCGCGAGGCCGCCCGTGGCCACCACGGCCGCCGTGGGGAATTCGGCTCGCAACCGTTCGAGGATGCCGTCCACCTGCCCCACATACCCATAAAAGAGACCCGCCTGCATGGCCTGCACCGTGTTGCGGCCCACGAGGCGCTCGGGCTCCGCGATCTCGATGCGCGGCAGACGTGAGGCCTTTTGGAAGAGGGCCTCGGCGCTGATCTTGAGGCCGGGGGTGATGAGGCCGCCCAGGTACTCCTTCTTCTCGTTCACCACGTCGAAGGTGGTGGCGGTGCCGAAGTCCACGGCGATCAGGGGCGCGCCGTAGGATTCCAGCCCGGCCACGGCGTTCACGAGCCGATCGGCGCCGAGTTCCGCCGGGTTATCGATGGCGATCTTCAAGCCCGTCTTGATCCCCGGTTCGATCCAGAAGGGATCCACATGGAAGTAGGCGCGGGACCAGCCCTCCAGCACGGGGTGGAGGGGGGGGACGACGGAGGAGATGGCGATCCGGCCGATCTCGTGGGACTCGATGTTCCGGTGGCGAAGGAGGGCGAGGGTGGAGAGGCCGTACTCGTCCACCGTCCGCTCCCGGCTCGTGGCGAGGCGCCAGGAGCAGATGAGCGGGGACTTCGGCCCCTTCGAGAGGTCGAAGATCCCCAGGACGATGTTGGTATTGCCGACGTCCACGGCCAAGAGCAGGCTCATTTCCCCTCCGAGCCTTTCAGCTTCCCTTAGGGGCCGTGCCAATACAACCGGTGCCGTTCACCCCAGGGCGGCTTCCAGCGCCCCCTGGGCCTCTTCCCACGCCGTCATGGCATAGGCGAGTTCCTCCTCCAGGGCTTTTTGGGCGTTGAGTTTCTCGCTGAAGGGCTGCCAGTCGGAAGGATCCATTTCCGCGAGTTCCTTTTGGATGGCGCCCATGCGGGCCTCCAGTTCGGAAACCCTGGCTTCGGCCTCGGAGACGTGGCGTTCCAGGCGCTTCACCTGCCTCTGCTTATCTTTGTCCACGGACTTGGGCTTGGCAGGGCCGGAGCTGGGAATGGGGCTTTCGGGCTTCGGGCTTCGGGCTTCGGGAGCCTTGGCCTTCGGGTTCTCCTTCACGCCGTCGCCGGCCTCTCCACCTATCGCGCTCCGCCCCGCGGAGCGCTCCCGGGCGCCCTTCGGGCTTCCGGAGGCGGAGCCTCCTTCATTGCCCAGGTCGAGATCCACCCAGGCGCGGTGATCCTCGTATCCGCCTTCGCGGGTCTCGGCCCGCCCCTCGTGGACGCGCAGCAGGTGGTCGGCCACGCGGCCCAGGAGGTAGCGGTCGTGGGTCACGAGCAATACGGCGCCGGGGAAGGCTAGGATCGCGTCCTCCACGGCCTCCATGCTGGGGATGTCCATATGGTTGGTGGGCTCATCCAGGAGGAGGAGGTTCACGCCCTCGCGGATGAGCGTGGCGAGCGAGAGGCGCGCCCGCTCCCCGCCGCTCAGCGCCGTCACGGCCTTGTCCACGTCGTCGCCCCGGAATTGGAATTTGGCGAGGAAGCCCAGCACGTCCTGCTTCACGGCCTGCGGATTCACCGCGTGGATCTGCTGAAAGACGTTGTTCCGTTTGTCGAGGTTCTTGTGGTGCTGATCGAAGTAGCCCACCTTCACTTGCGATCCGAGCCGCGCGCGGCCCGCGACGAAGGGGATCTCGCCCATGATGGCCTTCAGCAGCGTGGACTTGCCCGTGCCGTTGAGTCCCACGACGCCCATCTTCTGACCGCGCTTCACCTGGAGCTGATCCAGCGGGCCCCATAGGGCCTTGCCATCCCAGCCCACGGAGACCTCCTCGAGCACGAGGGCCACGTCGCCGCTGCGCAGGGTCTCGGGGAACGAGAACTTCACCTTGCGCCGGTCGGAGAGGGGCTTCTGGATGCGTTGGAGCTTGGAGAGGTGGGTGCGGCGGCCGCGGGCCTGCTTGGTGTTCTGGCCCGCGATATTGCGGCGGATGTACTCCTCCTGCTTCCTGATGTAATCCTGCTGGCGCTCGAAGTGCCGCTCCTGCAGTTCGAGCTCCTGCTCCTTCTTTTCCACGAACTCGCTGTAGTTCCCCTCGTAGATCCGGCTCTTCCCCAGTTCGATCTCCAGGATCGACTCGGCGATGCGGTCCAGGAAGTAGCGGTCATGGCTGATGACGACCACGGTGGCGTTGGTGTCTTGCAGGAATTCCTCCAGCCAACGCAGCGAAGGCAGATCCAGGTGGTTCGTGGGCTCGTCCAGCAGCAGCAGATCCTCGCCCTGAAGGATGGCCTTGGCCAGCATCACGCGGCTCTTCTGGCCGCCACTGAGGCTGTGTACGTCCAGCTCGAACTGGGCCTGGCTGAAGCCGAGCGCCTGCAGGATGCTCTCGGCGCGGGCGCGGATGCTGAAGCCGTCCATGCGCTCGAAGGCTTCGGTGACCTTCTGGTAGCGCTCCATCACGGCGTCCAATTCCACGCCGGGCTCCGCCATCCGGTGCTCCAGCTCGCGCATCTCGTGCTGGAGCTTCTCCACGTCGCCGAAGGCGGCGAGGGTCTCCTCCAGCACGGTGCCGCCCGTCTCCGGCACGAGGTCTTGGGCGTAATGGCCGAAGCGCACGCCCCGCTCCCGGGAGGGTTTCACCACGGTGCCGCTGTCGGGTTCGAGCTGGCCCAGGAGCAGCTTGAAGATGGTGCTCTTCCCCGCGCCGTTGCGGCCGATCAGGCCCCAGACCTCGCCCTCTTCCAGGGCCCAGGTCACGTCCTTCAACACTTCGTGGGGACCAAAGCGGAGGGAGGCGTGGTTGAGGGAAGCGAGCATGAGGAGCCTTCAGCAATAAGCGATCAGCCATCAGCTTGAGGCATTCCGGCCCTGCTGGCAGCTGATGGCTGATCGCTGAAAGCAGGAAGGGCCGCCTTGCGGCGGCCCTTGTTTGGTGGAGCTTACCGGGATCGAACCGGTGACCTCTTGCATGCCATGCAAGCGCTCTCCCAGCTGAGCTAAAGCCCCGGGGGAGTAGTTAGAATGCCATCGCCGCCCCGTTCATGCAAGCCCTAATTTCATCGGGGATGCAGCCGCAGCCTCGCTCCCAGCTGGACCATGTTCCCCTTTAAGCGGTTCCACCGGCGAAGATCCTCCACGGTGATGCCGTATTGCCGCGAGATGGAAAAGAGCGTTTCGCCTTTGGCGACGACGTGGATGGCCGGGCGCTCCGGCGCCTCGGGCGGGGCGGCGGCAGGGGCGCTCGGCGAAGGAGGGGCGGTCGTTTCGGTGGCGGGGATGACGGGCAGGTCCGGAAGGGGGCGGTCCTCCATGGCGGGGCGGCTCCGGAGATCCTTCTCGTCCAACCGCTGCGTGGGCGGCGGCGGCACTTGGATCCGCTTGCCCGTCTTGAATTGCTTGGGGGTGAGGTCGTTCGCCTCCAGAAGGTCCCGCTCGCCCACCTTGAACCGTTTGGCCACCTTGGCGGGAGTGTCGCCCTTGCGGACGACGTAGGTCTTGAAATCCAATCGCTGGGTGCCCTTGAGGCCCGCCAGCATTCGATTCACCTGCATCGCCTTGCCGGGCGGCACGCGCAAGGGATAGCTGCCCGGAGGCGTGGAACCCCGGAGCAGTTCGGGATTCAGATCCTTCAACGTGGCCACGTCCGTGCCGGAGAGCCGCGCGATGACGCTGAGGCTAGTCGCCTTCTCCACCTGCACGCTCTCGTAGACGTAGGGCGGCAGCTGGGGAACGACGAGGCCGTACTTCCCGGGGTTGCGCCCCACGAGGACGGCGGCGCACATCTCGGGGATATAGTTCTTCGTCTGGTTCCGCAGCCAGCGGCTCCGGTAGAGATCCCAGAAGTTGCGGCTCTCCACGTTGAGGATGGCCCGCTCGGTGGTGAGGGGGCCTGCGTTATAGCCGATGAGGGCCAGGTACCAATCGCCGGTGATTTCATGGAGGCGGCGGAGGTAGCGGGCGGCCGCGCGGGTGGCCTTCACGGGATCCCGCCGCTCCTCCACCCAGGCGCTGCCCTTGAGCCCGAAGATCCGGCCCGTGCTTCGCATGAACTGCCACATGCCCACGGCCTTCGCATAACTGCGGGCGTCATTCTTGTAACCGCTCTCGATGACGGCGAGGTAGGCGAGATCCTCTGGCACGCCCTCTTCGTTGAAGATCTGACGGACCATCGGGAGGTAGCGGCTGGCCCGGGAAAGGGCGCCCTCCATGAAGCCCTTCTTCGTCGTGGAGAAGAGGTTCACCCAGGTGACTACCTTATCGTTCAAGTCGATGGGGAAATCATAGATGACGCCCTGCTCGCCGGCCTTGACGCGGGCCAACTCGGATTGGAGTTCCACGCCGCTGAGGGAAACCACTTCCTCCTCGGCCTTGAGCCCCATGCCAGGCTCCTCCTCGCCGAGCTGTTCGGACACGATCTTGAGGCGCTGGAGCAGGTTCTGCGCTTCGAGGCCCTTCAGCAGCTCCTCGGGCCAGTCGGCGGTGAGCGTCTCCGCCTCCTCCACGCGTGCGGCGGCCGCATCCTCGTCATCCTCTTCGAGGGCCTTCTCTGAGGAGCCGACGAGATCCCGGAGGCGGACCAGCCTCGGATCCTGGTGAACGCCGGCCTGGGAAGGCGCGGCGGCGGCCGCGGCGGGAGGGGCCTGCCGGGAGGACAGGACCATCCCGCCGCAGAGCAGGGCGGCGATGAGAGGCAGTCGCATGGGAAGGGCCGAGGCTAGTGGGCCTCGGCGCTCACCAGCTTCTGGTAGGCGTCGGCATCCATGAGGTCGCCCGCCAGATCGCCCGCCAGCTTGATTTTGAGCATCCATCCCTTGCCATAGGGATCCTCGTTCACGTACTCGGGGTGGGCTTCCAGCTCGCCATTGATCTCGAGCACTTCGCATCCCGTGGGCATGTAAAGCTCGCTGACGGTCTTCACCGATTCCACGGTGCCGAACTCGTCGCCATGGGCGTAGGATTCGCCGGCCTCGGGCATGTCCACGAAGACCACGTCACCCAGGGCGTCCTGCGCGTAGTGGGTGATCCCCACCAGGGCCGTGCCATCGGCGGCGACCTTCAGCCATTCGTGGTCTTTGGTGTACTTGAGATCGGCAGGATACATGCAGCCTCCAATGGTGGTGGGAACCAGTCTAGATGCCTACGCGCGCTTGTAGAAGGGCGTAGGAATGATCTCGGCCTCGGCGGCGCGGCCACGGATGTCGATCTGGATGCGGCTCCCGACTTCCGACATGCCCGTGGGCACGTAGGCGAGGCCGATGTTGGCGCCCACGGTGGGGCTGGGGGCGGCGGACGTGACGAAGCCCACTTTTTCCCCATCCTTCAACACGGCCATGCCGTCGCGGGCGATGTCGCGCTTCTCGAAGGTCTTGAAGCCCACGAGCTTCCGGGTGAGACCGGCGGTCTTGGCGGCCTGGAGGGCGGCCTTCCCCAGGAAGTCGCCCTTGGCCAACTTCACGATCCAGCCAAGGCCCGCTTCGAGGGCGTGGATCTCATCGGTGATCTCGTGGCCGTAGAGGGCCATCTTGCACTCCATCCGCAGCGTGTTGCGGCAGCCCAGGCCCGCGGGCATCAGCCCCTTCCCCTGCCCCGCGGCCAGCACGAGGTCCCAAAGCTTCCCGGTGTCGCCGGCGGCGCAGTAGAGCTCGAATCCATCCTCCCCGGTGTAGCCGGTGCGGCTGATGAGGCACGGGATCCCGGAGACCTCGCCGTGGGTGAAGTAGTAGTACTTGATCGTCTGGAGATCGGTCCCCGTGAGGGGCTGGAGGATGCCTTCCGCGAGGGGCCCCTGGAGGGCGATCTGGCCGGTGGCGTCGCTCTCGTTGGTGACGCTCACGTCGAAGCCCTTGGCCTTCCCGGTGACCCAGGCGAAGTCCTTATCGATGTTGCCGGCGTTCACCACGAGCAGGCACTCGGTGTCGGATTCACGGTAGATCAGGAGATCGTCGACGAAGGTGCCCTGCTCCGTGAGGAAGCCCGTGTAGTGGATCTGCCCCTTCGCCAGGCCGACCACGGCGTTGGGGGTGAGCCAGTCCAGGAAGCGGAGCGTGTCGGGGCCCTTCACGCGGAATTCGCCCATGTGGCTCACGTCGAAGAGGCCGGCCTTCGTGCGCACGGCTTCGTGCTCGGCGAGGATGCCCGCCGGATACTGGACGGGCATGTCCCAGCCCCCGAAATCCACCATCTTGGCGTTCAGGCCCCGGTGGGCGGCGTTGAGGGGCGTCTTCTTGAGCTCGGCCGTGACGGACATGTCGACTCCAGGTAGAACTTCCATCTTAGCCCGGAACCGAAGGACCGTCTCTCCCCGGTACTCAGCGCGGCCGGGGACCAACGCAAGGGGGTGGCCTTGCGTACACCTCGTCACCGGCGAACCCAGGGGCACAGACCGTCAAGGTCCCAGGCCAGTGTGAATTCCCCGGATGGCGATTGAGTGGCGACCATCCGGACCCGGAGTGGAAGGACCCGGACTCCTGCGGCCGCGGCCCGGTCCAGCTCGGCGGCATAGGCAGGGTCCACGTCCCGGGCGGCGTCGAAGCGGTCCACGTCCATGCGGTGGATGAAGAAGGCGATGGCGGCGACGTGGCCCTGGGCGGCCATTCCCTGCAATTCCCGGAGGTGCTTGGTGCCGCGTTCGGTGACGGCATCCGGGAAGGTGGCCCAATCGCCCTCCTTCAAGGTCGTGTTCTTGACCTCGATGTACACGTTGCGCCCCTGGGAGTCGCGGGCAAAGACGTCGATGCGGCTGTTTTCCGATCCGTACTTCACTTCCGTGCGAACGTCTGTGAGACCGGGCAGGCCCGGGAGCCGATCCCGTCGAGCGGCTTCGGCCACCACGCGATTGGGCAGGCCCGTCTCCACTCCTACCCAGCCGCCAGGGCGCTCGCAGGCCAGCCAGGTCCAGGGGAGCTTGCGTTTCGGGTTGGAGGCGGGTTCCACCAGGACGCGGTCCCCCGGTTCCCAACAAGTCTTCATGGAGCCCGTGTTCGTGGTGTGGGCGGTGACGACGCTTCCGTCCTTCAGGGCCACGTCCACCAGGAATCGCTTGTACCTCTTGAGGACCCGGCCTTCGACGAGGCCGGTGCGTTCGATCAGCGGCTTTCCCACGGCCAACCTGCGAGGACGTGGTCCACGGCGTGGGCGAGGGTGTCCGCCACCAGCTCGGCCCCGCCCGGATCCTGGTTGGCGCCATATCCGGTGCGCACCAAACAGGCGCGGCAGCCAGCCCGGTGCCCGGCTTCAATGTCGATGTCCTTATCGCCCACCATCCAGGATCGCGCGAGGTCCAATCCATGCTCCTCCGCGGCCCGCAGGAGCATGCCCGGATTGGGCTTGCGGTCGGGATGCTCGCGAACGGCGTACTCGCCGTGGCCCCGCTCGTGGTGGGGGGATACGTAAACGGCGTCGAGCCGGGCGTTCTCAAGGGCGAGGAGCGTCCCCATGCGGCTCATCACCGCGGCGAAATCCTGCCAGCCGTAGTAGCCGCGGCCGATGCCGCTCTGGTTGGTCACCACGATCACGGGAATCCCAGCCGCGTTGAGCCGCGCCACGGCCTGGGCCGCGCCCGGGATCATGGCGAGGTCTTCGGGACGGTGGAGGTAATTCACTTCCTCGTTGAGCGTGCCGTCGCGGTCGAGGAAAACGGCGGGGCGTCTCTGGGCCTCCTTGGGAGTCAAGGCACCCACTCCGCCACGAACACATTGAATTGGCGGGGGCCGTTCATGACCCGCCCACTCACCCAAAGCAGCTGCTTGCCGTCGGGGCTGAAGCAGGGGAAGGAGTTGAAGGTGCCAGCGTGCGTGATCTGCTCCAGGCCCGTGCCATCGAGGTTCACGCGGAAGAGATCGAACGTGCGGCCTTGGCCATTCCGGTCGTGGTGGTTGCTGGCGAAAACGACGCCCTTCCCATCGGGCGTGAAGATGGGCGCGAAGGCGGCGCCGGGCAGCTGGGTGAGCTGGCGCTTGTTCCTGCCATCGGCGTCCATCACCCAAAGGTCCATCCGCATGGGCTCCACCAGATGCCGCTTGAGGAGATCCCTGTACTTGGCGGTGGCGGCCTCGCCCACGGGGTAGTTCGTGCGCCAGGCGATCTGTTTCCCGTCGGGGCTGAACACGGCGCCGCCGTCATAACCCACGCCATCGGTGAGGCGCTGGAGGTCCCTGCCATCGGATCGCATCTTCCAGAGGTCGATATCCCCGCTCCGGCCTGAGGTGAACACGATCCATGCGCCATCGGGGCTGCCGGTGGCTTCGGCGTCGTAGCCCGCCGAAGCGGCCAGGGCCTTCAGCCCGGAACCGTCGGGCTTGCAGGTGTAGAGGTCGTATCCGGGGAATACGGGCCAGCGGTAGGTGCCGGGAGTGAAGGGCGGGGCCTCGGGGCAGCCAGGCGCATCCCCGTGGGTGGAGGCGAAGAGGATCCGCCCTCCCGTGAGGAACCAGCCGCAGGTGACCCGGCCCTTGCCCGTGGAGACCCGCTTGGAGTCGCTGCCATCGGCATTCATCGTGTAGAGCTGATCGCAGGGATGACCCTCCCGCGTGCTCTGGAAGACGATCTTCCGGCCGTCCGCGCTCCAGTAAGCCTCCGCGTTGGAGCCCACGGAGGTCAGTTGGCGGATGTTCCGGAGGTGCCCTTCCTTCGGATCCAGCAACGGGGCCGAGGCCCTTCCATCGCCATCCGCCCGTGCTTGCGCGGCCAGATGGGTCGCCATGGCCAATCCCAGGAACACGCGCAGTAGCCGCTTCATGGCCCCATTGTGCCATGTCAAACTGGAGGGATCGCACGAGGAACGCCATGATCGATAAGCGGGTGGCCAACGCCGACGAAGCCCTGAAGGACGTATTCGATGGAGCCCACCTTGCCGTGGGCGGATTCGGGCTATGCGGGATCCCCGAAAACCTCATCGCGGCCCTGGTGAAGAAGGGCGTCACGGGCCTCACCTGCTACTCCAACAACGCCGGGGTGGACGATTTCGGCCTGGGGCTCCTGCTGCTGAACCGGCAGATCAAGAAAATGGTGAGCTCCTACGTGGGCGAGAACGCGGAGTTCGAGCGCCAGTACCTCAGCGGCGAGCTGGATGTGGAGCTGGTTCCGCAGGGCACCCTGGCTGAGCGCATGCGGGCCGGTGGCGCGGGAATTCCCGCCTTTTTCACGCCCACGGGCGCGGGCACGCTCGTGGCCGAAGGCAAGGACGCGCGCATCTTCGACGGGAAAGAATGCATCCTCGAAGCGGGCATCCAGGCGGACTTCTCCCTCGTGAAGGCGTGGAAGGCCGACCGCCTGGGCAATCTCGTCTATCGGAAGACGGCCCGCAATTTCAACCCCATGGCGGCCACGTGCGGGAAGGTCTGCATCGCCGAGGTGGAGGAAATCGTGGAAGTGGGCGAACTGGATCCCGATCAGGTCCATACGCCCGGCGTCTATGTGCAGCGCCTGATTCTCGCCCCTTCGCTGGAGAAGCGGATCGAAAAGGTGGTCACCCGGAAGGGGTGAATCAGCCCTCGAGCGGAAGGTCCAACCGCGCGATGGTACGCCCCTCCTCGCTCGTGAGGCTCATCACGCCCTCATAGGCGCCCATCAACTGGGCGCAGGCGGCGAGTCCCGGGGCGGGGAACCGCCCCTCCGCCAGGGGCGGGCCCGAGAGCCCGGAAAAAGGCTCGAAGGCCACGGATTGCAATTCAGGGAGGATGGCGGCGCCGTCATCCTCGAAGGTGATGGCGAGGTGCCGGCCTTCGCCTTCGGTGCGGATGACGAGGTGGCGGGCGGGCGGGATGCCTTCCAGGGCGTTCTGAAGCAGGTAGCCGATGACCTCGGTGAAATCCGAAGGCACGCCGAAGAGCCGGGCGGAGGTTGCTTCGAGCTTGAACCTCACGTCCAGACCCACGGGCACCGTGCCAAGCACGCGGAGGATCTCGAGTTCCTGGGGCAGCAGGGAATGGAGGTCCAGGCCTTCCGGCATGGCCGATCCCACCTGCCCACCCCGGCGGAGAACCGCCTTGATGAGGCTGCCCACCCGGGCGCTGGCATCGGGGTCCCCGCCGGAGGCGAGGGCTTCGAGATCCGTGAGCATCCGGGGCGCCAGGGCGTTCAACAGGTCGCCCACGGCGAGGTTCCGGCTTCGCTGGCCCGCCGCGTGCTGGACCTTTTGCAGCTCACCCAAGGATGTCTCCACGCGTTCATAGCTTTCGGCCAGGGCCTGGTGGGCCTGGTTGAGGGTGGAGATGAGGCTGGCGTTGGAGGCGCTCACCTGGAGGATGCCGCCATAGAGGCCCATCAGCTCCCGTTCGTGGGCCTGGAACGCGCCCGAACCGCGGGCGGCGGCGAGCAGGCCCCAAAGGCCGGGAATCCCCGTGCGGCTCGCCAGCGGAAGCACGAGCCCCTGGGAACGATGGGTCCACCAGCCCAATTCCAGTCCAGGCTCCCAGAGGGGGCTGTGGATCAGCTCTTCGTCGCCGAAGGCCTGGTCCCACGCGAGGTTCTGAATGCGCGCCACGACGGGATGATCCACGCCCAGCACCTGCAGGGGGCGGGTGCCGTGGGCCTCCCAGGCCCGGCCTTCCATGTAGCCGCCGCTGTCATGCACGCGGTAGGCCACGAGCTGCTGAAGGCCCAGCTCCCGTTGCGCCTGATCCAGCACCCGCTCGAAGATCCGCTCCGGTTCATGCTCGCCCACCATCGCTTGGCTGAGATTGAAGAGGCTGCTGAGGTGCCGGTTGCGGGCCTCCAGTTCCCGTTGGGCCTCCATGAGGCGCCGGTTGCTTTCCTGAGCCTCCTTGAGCTGAGCTTCCAGGTGTTCCACCACCTGTTGGGTGAACTGGCGGAGCGCGGCGCCTTCCCTGCCCTGCTCGATGCGATCCCGGCGCCCGGCGAGATAGCCCTTCACCTGTTCGACGAAGTGGAAGGGGTCGATGGGCTTTGAAATGAATCCGTCGCAGCCGGTGACGAGGGCCGTCTCCCGGTCGCTGCGCATGGTCTTGGCCGTGAGCGCCACGACGAGGGTCGTGTCCAGGTCCCGTTGCTGGCGGAGCTTGGTGGCCACCTCGAAGCCGGAGAGCCCCGGCAGGTTGATGTCGAGCAGCACGAGGTCTGGCTTCAGTTCCAGGGCCATCTCGAAACCGCGCATGCCCTCTTCGGCCCAGTGCATCTCGAACCCCGCCTGGCCCAGCAGGCGCTGGACGAGGCGCCAGTTCATGGGGTTGTCCTCGATGCAGAGGATCCGGCCCAGGGAATCCGCTCCCGCGCTCACGCGCCCACCTCGTGCAGCAGGGGCATCTCCACGGTGAACGTGCTGCCCCGCCCCTTTTCGCTCCTCACTTTGATGTGGCCATGCATGTAACCCATGATCCGCTGGGATATGGCGAGGCCCAGGCCCGTGCCGCCGAAGCGCCGGGTGATGCTGCCGTCCACCTGCTGGAAGGGCCGGAACAACCGGGCCATCTCGTCCTCCGTCATGCCGATGCCCGTATCCTGGATGTGGACGCGGAAGGTGAGCCCCTCGGTCTCGGCGAGGATCCGGACCTCTCCCGCCTCCGTGAACTTGACGGCATTCCCCACCAGATTGTTGAACACCTGCCGAAGCCGCTCCGGATCGCCGAGGATGCGGTAGGGGCCCTCCGGCCGCTGGTAGGCAAGCTTGATGGGACGCTCCTTCACGAGGCCCTGGGCCATGCCCCGGACTTCATCGAGAATCTGGAGGGGATCCATCTCCTGGAGCTCCATTTCCATTTTGCCGGCTTCGATCTTGGAGAGGTCGAGGATCTGGTCGATGAGCCCCAGGAGGGTGCGGCCGTTCTGGTAGATGATCTGGATATCGTCCCGCAGTTCCTGGCCCAAAAGCTCATCCTGCAGCAGCATCCCGGAGAATCCGATGATGGAATTCAGGGGCGTGCGGAGTTCGTGGCTCATGTTGGCCCGGAACTCGTCCTTCAGCCGGTCCACTTCCTGCAACTTCTGGTAGCTGGTGAGGAGGTTCTGGTTGAGGGTCTGCAGCTCCTGCGTCTTCTCCTCCACCTTCTCTTCGAGGGTCTCCGCCCAGGCCTTCAGTTCTCCCCGGCTCTGCTCCAGGCCCCGGGTGCGCTCCTGCACGAGCTGCTCGAGGTTGGCGCGGATCTCCTCCAGCTCCCAGATGGTCTCCATGAGCTGGCGGGTGCGTTCCTGCACGCGGTATTCCAAAAGACGGTTCTGCCGTTCGATCTCGTCCCGGCTCACCTTCAGCCGGTCGGTCATCAATTGGAAGGCCTTGGAAAGGTCTTCCAATTCGTCCCTGGTACGCACCGCCACGGGTGGGCTCTCCAGGTTGCCACTGGCCACGGCCTGCGCCGCCTGGGTGAGCTGCAGCACGGGGCGCAGGTAGCGGTTGGATAGAAAAGCGGCCACGAAAACGCCGAGCACCATCACCACGGCGCCCACGAGGAGGCTGGCGCGGATGTTTCGCGAAATGGAGGCCTCGGTGTCCTCCGTCGAAAAACCCATGACGAGAATGCCCACCTTGGAGGCCTGCAGATCCTCGTAGAAGATCGGGGCGGTGACGACGAGGAGGTCCCCCCGGGTCATCACCTGGGCCACGGTCAGGGGGCCCTTCGGCCGCTCCTGGGCCAGCCATCCGGGGACGTTGGGCGTGCTATCGAGGGTCCTCCCGGAGCCGTCATAGACGGCGCTGAACTGGAAGGCGGGCACCTTTTGTTGGACTCCCTGGAGAATCTTGGCCACCTCGCGGGTACGCCCGTGGGTAAGGTTGGGCCCCAGGGCATAGCTGGCCGTTTCCGCCACCTGCCGCGCGCTCAGCTTGGCCTGATCCAGCACCAGCTCCCGGGTCCACCTGGGGTAGATCACCACGTTGAATAGGATGAATCCCAGCACGAGCAGGCTGATGACGAGTGTCAGCTTGGTCTTGATGGAAATCCGGAGCATGGGACAGTCTAGCTACAGCTTGAACCGGTTTACCTCGCGATTCAGCAGATTCACTTGGACGTTCAGGCGGTCCACGAACTCGGCGCTGGCGGCCACGGCTTCGTCACCCTGTTGGGCCATGCTGAGGATCCGGTCCATGGTGCCCCTCAGGCTGAGGATGTGATCCTCGTGATGGGCCAGGATCTGGTGGAGGCTGGCGGCCAGGGCGCGCACCCGTTCCATGGCGCGGGCGATCTCATCGCTGCCGACGCTCTGCTCCTGGGTGGAGTCCCGCACGACGCTGGTGGCTTCCCGCACGTTCATCGCCAGGGAGAGGATGTAGTTGCTGGTGGCCTGCTGCTCCTTCATGACGGCCCGGATGGTCTCGGCCTGTCCATGGATGTTCCGGTTCGCCTCGTGGATCAGGCTGGCATGGCCCGCCTGCTGCCGCGTCTCCGTCAGGATCAGCTCCACCACGCTGTCGTTCTCGCTGACGCTTTCCAGGATGGCCTGGAGGGTGCCCTCGCTCTGGGCCACGGAATTGGCGCCTTGCTGCACGGCGTCGAGGCCCCGCTCCACCTGATCATAGGCGGAGCGGATGGTGTTCTGGAGGTTCTCGATGATGCGTTGGACTTCGCGGGTGCTGCCGGAGGTGCGCTCCGAGAGCTGCTTGATCTCGTCGGCCACCACGGAGAAACCCTTGTTCTGGTTTTCCTCGCCTTGGGAGGCCACGATGGCGGCGTTCAGGGCCAGCATGTTGGTCTGCTGGGTGAGGCCCTCGATGGTGTCCACGATCTTGGCCATCTCGGAACCCATGAGAAGCAGGTTCCGGGTGGTGCCCTGGAAATCCTGCACCACGCCTTCGATGATGCGCATCTTCTCCTGGTTGCGGCCGGCCAGTTCCATGCCTCGCGCCGCGTTCTCCAACACCTTCTTGGCATAGCGCCGGGCGATCTTCACGCTGTCATCGATGGCTGACGTGCTCTGTTCCAGGCTCTCCGCGAATTCCCGCGTGTGCTCGGCCTGGGCCACCAGTTGATCCGTGTTCTTGCTCACGCTCTTGATGGCCGTGTCGAAATCCCGGATGGCGCTGGTGATGCCATCCACCACGAGCATGAGGCTGTCCATGCTCTTGTTGATCTGCTGGATGCTGGCGGCCATCTCGATGATGGTGGCGTTGGTGCTCTCCGCGCTGAGGCTCAGTTCCATGGAGGAGGCGCTGATGCTCACGGAAGTCTCGCTCAGCTCGTGCACCCCGGCGTTGAACCCCTCGATGAGCTCCCGCTGGCCCTGGGTGGCCCTGCGCACCCCGAGCGCGGAGCCTTGGATGGCGCTGGCGGCGTGGCCCAGGTCCCGGCTGGCCCCGCGGATGGAGACCACCATGCTCTGGAGGCTCTGCACCATCCGATCGAAGCCGGCGGAGAGATCCTCGACCTCATCGTCGCAGTAGATGGGGCGGATGCGGTCGATGCGCCCTTCCCCCACGCGATCCGTGTTGTGGGTGAGGAGCCGCAGGGGGTTCTGTATGTCCTTGAGGATCACCATCATGAGCCAGATGAAGAAGGTGATCCCGAGGGCGAGAATGAGCAGGTTCGGGCTCAGGGAACGCCAGATGGCGCCGGCGTAGGCGGCCTCCGGAACCTGGGCCACCAGTTCCGAACCATCGGGCAGGAGGTTCCGCACGAGGATGTCCCCGGGACCCGCGCCCGGCGGCACCGTTCCCAGGACCCGCCGCCCCTCGCCCGCCGGCAGGATCAGGTATACCGATCCTCCCGCCGCGGGCCGGAGCGTCTTGAGGAAGGCTTCCTGATCGTCGATGGGGACGTGCATGTCCCTCACGAGCGACGTGGCCTCCACGAAGTTCAGCGCCTCGTTGCGGACATAGCCCTCCACGCTGCGGCGGAGGCTCGCTTGGAGGGTGAGGCCGCTGAATAGGCCGGTGACGATTAGCGCGGCGGCCATGTTCGCGAGCACCCCGATGCCGACCTTGGTCCGGAGGTTCACGCGGAGGCGGCCCTGATGCTCCCGGAAGCCCGGAAGCGCCGCCAGCCAGGCGTGGAGGGGCACCATGTTCAGCTTGATGAGGAAGTACTGCGTGATGGCGCCCATCCCGACCAAGGTGGCGAAGAGCACGAGCACGATGAGGCTGTTCCAGGCCCCTTGCCCCAGCCCGATGCGGAGCCCGAGATAGGAGAGCACCGCCAGGCTCACGCCCACGAAGGCGGACAACAGCGAGCTGCTTTGGGGGAAACGGGTGAGGGAGGAGTAGAGTTCCGGGCCCAATTCACTCCGGCTATGAAGGAGCCTCATCAGGCGCCCCACATACATGCGGGCCACCATGGCCTGCAGGGCGGTGCCCAGCGCGAACGCGCCCAGCAGCCAGGGGGAGTGCTCGATGCCGGGCAGCCCCGCGAGGTAGAACAGCAGGAGGGCCACGGATCCGAGGATGGTCCACACGGTGGACACGCCCAGCCGGAGGCGCGCCCCCATCGGAACGATCACGGCCGTCAACCCCTCAATGGGGGAGGAGGAGGTGGAAGCAGGCTGCGCCATAATGCCGGGTTTCGGCCAATTCGAAGCTCGTCTGTAATTCCAGAGCCGTGTCCCGGTCCGTCTCCACGACCACCAACCCATCCGGCCGCGTCCAGTTCCGGATCCGGGGGGCCAGCGCCCTCCATAGGCCCGCCGCCTGGGCGTAGGGCGGATCCAGGAAGACCACGGACTGGGGCGGAAAGGCATCGGGGGCCAGGCGGGTGACGTCCATGGGCAGGGCCACCACGCCGGTATCCCTCAGGTTCTTTTGAAGGGCGCTCCAACCGGGCTCGCCGGATTCCACGCAGGTGACGGGCGCGTAGCCCCGGGACCAGGCCTCCAGCCCCACGGCGCCCGTCCCGGCGCAAAGGTCGAGGAAAGGCCCCTGGGGCCAGCGCTGGAGGATGCTGAACAGAGCCTCCCGTGCCCGGTCCGAGGTGGGCCGCACCCGCAGATCGTCGCCGGCGGGCGTCTGGAGTTTTCGGCCCTTGAGGGAACCGGCGATGATTCTCATGGTCGCGGCTGGGCCAGGGGCGTTAGTAGGCCCACCGCAGCAGCGCCCCGCCCCAGGTGAAGCCGGCCCCGAAGGCGGCGAGGATCACGTGGTCGCCCTTGGTCATGCGGCCCTGCTCGAAGGCCTGATGAAGGGCGGTGGGGATGGTGGCGGCGGTGGTGTTGGCGTAGCGATCGATGTTCACCATCATCCGGTCCTCGGGAAGTTCCAGGCGCTTGGCGGCGGCCTCCATGATCCGGTTGTTGGCCTGGTGGGGCACGAAAAGCTTGAGATCCTGCGGGGCCACGCCGTTGCGATCCAGCATCAGGCGGGCGTACTCCGCCATGCGGGGCACGGCGTTCTTGAACACATCCTTGCCATGCTGGACGACATAGTGTTCCTTGTTGGCGATGGTCTCGGCCGTGGGGGGATTCTTGGAGCCGCCTGCGGGCATGAAGAGGAAGCAGCCGCCGCCCCCATCCACCCGGTGTTCAAAGTCGATGAGGCCCAGGCCCTCCTCCACGCGTTCCAATATCACGGCGCCGGCGCCATCCCCGAAGAGCACGGAGGTCGTGCGATCCTCCATATTCAGAATGGAGCTCATCACGTCCACGCCCACGACGGCCACCCGCTGATGCGTGCCGCTGGCCACGAGCGACGCGCCGGTCGTCAAGGCATAAAGGAACCCGGAGCAGGCGGCGCTGACGTCGAAGCCGTAGGCCTTGGTGGCCCCGATGCCGTGCTGCACGAGGCAGGCCGTGGCGGGAAAGACATGATCCGGAGTCACGGTGGCCACGAGGATGGCGTCCAGGTCGTCGGGCCCGATGCCCCGGCCTTCCAGGGCCATCTTGAGGGCGGGGATCGCCAATTCGGATGCGCCGGTGCCGGGCTCGACCCATCGCCGCTCGGAGATGCCCGTGCGGGTGCGGATCCACTCGTCGTTGGTTTCCATGGTCTTGGAGAGATCGTCGTTGGACACAACGCGATCGGGGTAGTACTGCCCGGTGGCGGTGATACCGACGGGAATGGCCAAACGACGGGTCAAATCGACCTCCAGCGAAGCTTGCACCGCTTCAGCGGCGTGAACTTCGATTGTGCAGGAGGGCCAGCAGCTTTTCCACATCCAGGACGCCATGGCTATGCCCCGATAAGCGCAACCTATGGCCCAAGAGGGGGTTCCACGTGTCGCTCCGCTTGAGCGCCACCTCGGTGGCCCCTTCCATTTCCCGTACTTCTAGCACTCGTTGGATGGGGATTCCGATGCGTCGCTTGAGCACGGCCACCAGGGGCGCCCCGGCTTCCGGCGTGCCGAAGGCGGCCCAATCCAGCAGGGGGAGAGGTTCGCCGTGCACCGGCATGACTCCGGCCAGGCCGGGCAACTGCGAGGGGAAGCTCTCCACGTCTTCCCTCGGGAGGATCTCCTGGATATCGGAGGCGGCGATGTACAACTCGCGGCCCGCCGCGGCGGCCCGGAGGACGAGGCCCCGCTCACGCATGGGCCACCCGCCTCATGAGGCTCTCCATCCCAAGCCCTACGATGCCCTCCGGATCCAACCCCCACAGGGCGCCCTGTTCCGTGAAGCTCACCCCGAGCACCCCGTTGGGCTGGGCGTGCTCGGGAAGGCCCCGGAGCAACACTTCTCCCCGATCCAGGATGGAATCGACGCCGAGGGCCAGCTCCACTCCCGTGAGGGCCGTGGAGGCCTGGACGGCGACGACGACGATGGTGCGCTGTCCCTCGGGGGGATCGGGGCGCCCCATGCAGGATTGGAGGGATTCAAAGGTCAGATCCCGCCCCAGCACCTGGATGCGCTCTCCGCCACGATAGGGCCGGGGCATGGTCTGCACGCGGACGACTCCCGACAGGGGGATGCCGTAGAGGATGCCCCCGGCCCGCACCTTGAGGCAGGCCACGATGGCCTTGGACATCGGAAAACTGAGGCGGATGAGGCTGCCCCGCTTCCACTCGCTCGTGAGGTGTACCTCGCCGCCGAGCCGTTCGATCTCCTCCCGGACGGCATCCATGCCCACCCCACGCCCGCTGATGGAACTGGCCGCTTCCTTGGTCGTGAATCCGGGTTCGAATACCAGGCGGTGAAGCTGGTCCGGCGTGGGTTTGTCGTCTTCGCGGAACAACCCCAAGTGCCGGGCCTTGGCCTCGATGCGCTCCAGATCGAAGCCGCGTCCGTCGTCCCGGATATCGAACCGGAGCACCCGGCCCTTCTGGGAGGCGCTGATGCGGATGTTCCCCGTCTCGCCCTTGCCCTGGGCGGCCCGCTCTTCGGGGGACTCAAGGCCATGGTCGAAGGCGTTGCGGATGAGGTGGACGAAGGGTTCGATGAGCTTGCCGACCAGGGCCCGCTCCAATTCCAGATCCCCACCGTTGAAGACCAGCTTCACGGGCTTTCCCAGCTCCCGGGAGAGGGCCTTGAGGAGGGGTTCCAGGCGCTGGAAAAAGGAGTCCACCTTGACCATCCGCATCTGGAGGAGGGTGCGCTGGAGGCCCAGGAGCCGTGATTCCATGGCGCCCAGCCAAGGCGTGGCCTCTTCGGCGCCGGAGGTCTTGGCCCAGCGCGAAAGCTCGTCCCGGAGCTGGATCACCTCCTCCAGCTCCGCTTCAAGGGCCACCACGGTGGTGGCGGGCAGGCGGAGGATTTCGACCTCGGCCGAAGGCTGCGCCACCTCCTCCGGGCCGGCGGGGCCCACCGGGGGCGCTTCGGCCACCGCGGGCGGTTGGGCCTGCAGGGCGCGGGGGACACGATCGGGATCCCCGAGGAGCCGGAGCCCCCTGAAGGCTCCATCGGGCAAGGCCAGGCCTTCCATATCCAAGGTTCGCGTGGCCAGGAGGATGAGGAAGCCAAGCTGGTCCGGCGCGTCCGCAAGGTCCACGGGCAGCGTGGAGATGATCTCCCCCTGCTGGCCCAGGAGGTTGGTGGCGTCCCGAAGCACCTGATCGAACACATCGAAGCCCAGGCCCAATTCGAGGCCGTGGATGGCGATGCCATCCTGCAGCGCCACGGTGATGCGGGCTCGTTCCTCCTCGGCCAGGCCCTTCCGGTGGCTCTCGGGCAGGTCGAGGAGGTGGCTGAGGTCCACCGTGCCCTCGGAACCCAGCTTCCCAAGGGCTTCAAGCTCCCCAAGGGATTTGCGGAATTTGTAGAGGTAGTCGTCCGGTTCCGGGCGGCCCTTGCGGAGGTCGTTGAAGCCCACCTCCAAGGCCGTCATGCCGCCTTCCAAGGTCTCGGTCAGGCTATCCGTGGATCGAAGCTTGCCCCTGCGGATGAGGTCGAACAGATCCTCCATCCGATGGGCCCCGCGGGCGAAGGCCGTGAACCCCATCATCCCGGCCATGCCCTTGAGGGTGTGGGTGGCCCGGAACAGGGCGTTTATGGCCTGCTGAACCTGATGCGGGGCCTTGCTGGCCTTCAGGGCTTCGATATGCACCCGGCCTTGGGAGAATAGATCCTCCCATTCGGCCCAGATCTCATCGAGGGGTTGTTCGGTCAAGCAGGCTCCCGTGTGGGTTTCATCGGCGGAGCGGTGCGATAGTTGATGAATGCGAACGCTTGCCGTCCTTCCCTCCCGCTTCTCCGCCACCCGCTTCCCGGGCAAGCCGCTGGCCCTCATCGCCGGCAAACCCATGATCCGCTGGGTCTATGAAGCCGCCCGAAAGGCCGAAGGCGTGGATCGGGTGGTGGTGGCCACCGACGATGATCGCATCGCCGCGGAAGTGAAGGGATTCGGAGGCGAAGCGGTGATGACCGATGGCGCCCTGCCCTCGGGGACCGATCGCACGGCCGCTGCCCTTGCCGCCCTTGAAGCCGAAGGCGAGCGCTTCGACTGCGTGCTGAACATCCAAGGCGACGAACCCGCCATGCATCCCGAGACCGTGGCCAGCGTCGTGGCCCTCATGCGGGAGAACCCCGACCTGCCCATGGGCACCGCCGCCTGCCCCTTCGCCAACGCCGACGAACTCTTCAACCCCAATGCCGTGAAGGTCGTCGTGAACGATCGGCTCCGGGCCCTCTACTTCAGCCGGAGCCCCATTCCGTACATCCGCAATGGCAAGGTCTTCGAGCCCGACTTCCGCCCCTGGATGACCCCGCAGCAGCTCTCCCTCTTCCAGCGGCATCTGGGGCTCTACGCCTACCGGCCCGACACCCTCCGGGCCTTCACCGCCCTGCCCCCCCATCCCCTGGAGCTGACGGAAATGCTGGAACAGCTCAGGGCCCTGGCGGCGGGCATCCCTATCGGCGTGGCTAGCACCCCCCACCTGAGCCTGGGAGTGGACGTGCCCTCGGACGTGGCCGAGGCCGAAGCCCTGCTTCGGTCACGGGGCTGGGCCTAGTAGAATCAGACATTCATGGTCTTTGATCCCCTGCCTGGAGTTCGCGTGTCCCACCACAAGGTCATCATTATCGGCACCGGCCCCGCCGGATACACCGCGGCCCTCTATACGTCCCGCGCCAACCTGGCTCCCCTCGTCTTCGAGGGCGCCCAGCCCGGCGGCCAGCTGACCATCACCACCGAGGTGGAGAACTTCCCGGGCTTCCGCCATGGCGTCATGGGGCCCCAGCTCATGGAGGAGATGCGCGAGCAGGTGCTGCGCTTCGGCACCATCATCAAGAGCGAGACGGTCCTGAAGGCCGATCTCCAGATCCGCCCCTTCAAGCTCACCACGGATAAGGGCGAATACACCGCCGACGCGATCATCATCGCCACCGGGGCCTCGGCCAAGTGGATGGGCATCCAAAAGGACGAGCTGCTCTCCCGCGCCGGCGGCGGCGTCAGCGCTTGCGCCACCTGCGATGGTTTCTTCTTCCGCGGCAAGGAGATCGCCGTGGTGGGCGGGGGCGACACCGCGCTGGAGGAGGCCACCTACCTCACCAAGTTCGCCTCCAAGGTGAACCTCATCCACCGCCGGGATCAGTTCCGCGCCTCCAAGCCCATGCAGGAGCGCGCCATGGGCAATGAAAAGATCCAAATCCACTACAACCAGATCGTGGAAGACATCGCCACCACTGTGACCGAGACCCCCATGGGCGAGAAGGTGGAGAAGATCCACGCCCTCAAGCTCAAGGACACCGTTTCCGGCGCCACGTCCGAGCTGCCCGTGCAAGGCCTCTTCGTGGCCATCGGCCACCAGCCCAACACGGGCCTCTTCGCGGGCCAGCTGCCCACGGACGCGAATGGCTACCTCCAAGTGGAAAAGGGCACCACTCGCACGCCCGTGGAAGGCGTCTTCGCCGCCGGCGACGTGCAGGATCACGTCTACCGCCAGGCCATCACGGCCGCCGGCAGCGGCTGCATGGCCGCCATCGACGCCGAGCGCTGGCTGGTCTCCAAGGGCTTGGCCGAGTAGTTCGCGAATGGTGCAAGATCAGGTCCTCACGCCCCTCATCCCCCACCCTGAGGGCCGCGCCCTCCGGGCCGAGGTGGATCTGGGCCGGATCCGGCGGAACGCGGATCGCTTGAACCGGGCCTCCCGCGGCAAGGGAATCTGGGCGGTGCTAAAGGCGAACGCCTACGGGCATGGATCCCTTCCCGTCGCCCGGGCCCTGGCGGCACAAGTCCACGGCTTCGCCGTCTCCAGCTTGGAGGAGGCCCTCGAACTGCGGGACGGCGGCATCGAGGCGGAAATCCTCGTTCTGGGGGGGCTCAGGGCCGAAGCCCTGCCCCGGGCCTCCGCCCTCGGCCTCACCGTGGCCCTCGTCGGGCCGGAGAGCCTAGAGGCCTATGGCCGCATCCTCCCCGATCACCCCGTGAAGCTCCATCTCAAGGTGGACACGGGCATGGGGCGCTTTGGCCTCCTGCCCTCGGAGCTCTCCGCCCTGCTTCCCGCGATCCGTGCCCTAAAGCCCTGGATCAGAGGCGCCATGGGCCACTTCGCCACGGCCGACGATCCGGACCGGGGTTTCGCGGAGCGCCAGCGCGCCACCTTCAACGCCAGTCTGCAGCTCCTGGATGGCGCGGGGATTCATGCCTCCGAACGGCACCATGGCAACAGCGACGCCCTGCTGAGGGGCCTCCTGGCCGACGATACTCACGTCCGCCCCGGCCTCGCCCTCTATGGCCTCACCTGCGTCCCCGAGGGACGCGCCCTGGGCCTTGAACCCGCCCTCAGCCTCGTGGCGGAAGTGGTTCGAGTGAAGGAAGTCCCCGCGGGCACCACCGTAGGCTATGGCCGGACCTTCGTGGCGCCCCACCCGCTCCAAATCGCCACCCTGGCGTGCGGCTATGCCGATGGCTACCGCCGCGATCTGGGGAATCGGGCTCTCGTGGGCCACCGTGGGCGCACCTTTCCCGTGGTGGGCCGGGTCTCCATGGACTACCTCACCGTGGCCCTGCCCCGGGAAGTGGAGGTCGCGCCGGGCGACCCGATGACGCTCTATAGCACGGAGCCCGAGGCGCCTCATTCCCTCGAACGATTGGCGCAGGCCCTGGGCACCATCCCCTATGAACTGACCTGCGGCTTGCATCGACGAATCGCAAAACGTTACCTGGAATAGGCGCGGCGATTTCCGCCACCGGGCTCTGATACCCTGGGCCTTTCCCGCCCAGGTGCCATGAACCTCCTCGTCGCCACGAAGCACGCCGACCTTGTGGAACGGCTGCGCATGGCCTTCGAGGGCAAGGGTCATCACGTCCTCCACGTGCCGGACACCCTGCACGCCCTCGCGGACGAGGCCTGGAACGAGGCCCAGCTGATCCTCGTGGACGCCGAGGGGGACCCTCTGGATGGCTTCCGCTTCTGCCAGCTGCTCCGCGGCGAGGTGCGGGATCTCTTCCGCAACCTCCCCATCCTCCTGCTCGCGGATCACGAGCCCGATCCCATCGCCACCCGATCCTGCGGGGCGGACGGCTGGCTCCGGCCGGACGCGCCCATCCAGGAACTGCTCGAATCCTTGGGCCCCGTGATGGACGCCTCCCTCGAAGGGGAAACGGGGCACGACGTGAAGGTGCTTGGCGTGGGGCTCAGCCCCGCCATGGGGAGGATGCTGGCCGCCCAGCTCGGGCATTTCCATCTGACCCTCCGGTTGGCGGCGGCGGCCGAGGCCGGGCGGAAGCTCGAAAAAATAAAGCCCTCCCTCCTGCTCCTGGGAACGGACGTCACCGGGGAGAAGGCCATCCATCTCATGGAGGCCCTGAAAGGCCACGGCCCCCTGCCCCCGGTCCTCGTGCTGGGCCGGGTTCCCGACGAGGCCCATCAGCGGCGGCTATTGCTATCGGGCATTCACGATTGGCTAGGCCTGCCCATCACGGGCCCCCGCCTCCTGCATGCCTGCCGCCGGGCCCTGGAATGGGCCCGGGCCCGCCGCCTCCGTTCGGAATACGAGGAGCTCATGCAGGGCCTCCGCGAGCAGCGCGCGATGCTGGAGATCGAGGCGGAGGCCCTGCGCACGGAGGTGCTCACGGATCCCCTCACGGGCCTCTTGAACCGCCGCGCCTTCGATCAAAACCTCGACCACCATCTGAACCAGTGGGCCCGCCACAAACGGCCCTTCGTGCTCGTGCTGGGCGACGTGGACCACTTCAAGCTCGTGAACGACCGCTTCGGCCACTCCGTGGGCGACGAGGTGCTCAAGGGAATCTCCGCCCGGGTGCGCAGCGGCCTCCGGCGTTCCGACCTCGCCTTCCGCATCGGCGGCGAGGAGTTCGCCGTGATCTTGCCCGAGACATCCCTTCGGGCGGGTTTCGATGTGGCTGAAAAGCTCAGGCGCCGCGTGGACGAGGATCCCATCGCCCTCGCCGACGGCCGCATGATCATCGCCTCCATCAGCCTCGGCGTGGGCAATCCGGGCGCCGAATCCGCCCGTGCCCTCGTGGATCGCGTGGATAGAGCCCTCTATCGAGCCAAGCAATCCGGCCGCAATCAGGCAGCCTTGGCGGAGGAGGGCTGAGTCAAAACGTGACCAGCTCCCCGAGCGTCTTGAGGCTGATGATGAATTCCAGGCGATCCTGGCGGCGGCCGGCCAGGGGAACGCCGGGCAGCTGGATGTGGGTGTAGCGCAGTGTATAGGCGACGCAGGGCTCCACGTAGGCCAACCCCACTTGGGAGGACGTGAAGTACTTTTCTCGCCAGTCGTAGCTCGCGGCGAATTCCAGGCGCAGCCGGTCATCCCAGAACCGCTGGAGCCCCCCGATCTGGAGGCCCTTTTGCCGGACGAGGAAACGGTTGATGCTCGTGGAGAACAGGCTGAGGCTCAATCGGGTATCCCGCCCTGTGGCCACGTCGGCGCTGAGGCTCTGGTCGGCGCCGCCCTCCGTGAGGTCGGAGGACTGGTGGAAGGAGAGGCGCAGCTTCTCGTTGGGCTCCACGTCCACGTCGCTATCGAGGCTGGCCCACCCTTGCTTGACCCGGCCATCCGCCAGGAGCACGGGCTTCACGTAGTAGCGGGTGCTGATCTTCCACCGCACGAGGTCGGCGAAGGAATCGAGACGGTTGGAACGCCCGAAGAAGTGCTGTTTCAGCCCCAGCTCCACGCTCTGCTCGCCGCTGGCACTATCGTTCGCGCCTGGGCGGGCGTCCAGCGCATCGAAGCGGGGCACGCGGGCGGCCTCACTGAAGGGGCCCGTGGCGGTGTAGCCGAAGAAGGGCTCCACGATGTGCTTCATCTCCCCTTTGTAGCCCAGGAAGCTGAAGTGCTCGAACACCCGCCCCAGCTGGGGCCCGGAGAACCGGATATGGCCGCTGGCCAGGAGCCGGCGGGTCCCATCCCCGGTCACGCGAAAGAGATCGTAGGCCTCGCTCGTCTTGGGATCCAGCACACCCGTGTCGGGTGAGAACACGGCCTTCTCCAACGTGGCCCCATACTTTGTTCCGCGTCCCAGCACCTCAGTGTCCACGCGGAAGGGGCCGAGCTGCCCCAACCGGCCATAAAAGCGGAGGTGGGCGTCACTGCGCGTCCAAGGATAGGCGGCGCCTGGAATGCCGAGAAAGCCCGTGGCGGGGTCGGCCTCGACTCCCTCGATGCGGTACACATAGCGTCCGGTGCTCAACCCGCCATCCAGGTAGAACCCCCCAACGGAGATCGGGTAGAGCCGGAGCTGCGCCGTGGGCAGCGTCTGGCGCTTGAGGGAGGGGGGAAAGGTCGGGCTGTAGAAGATGTAGCCCGGTTCCTGGCTGAGGAAGAACGTCTTGTCCTCTCCGAGGTTCAAGGTGAGGCTTCCCCAGGTGAAGGCCCGGCCCAGGTACACGGAGGAGTTGTAGTTGGGGACGCCCAACCCTCCGACACCCCTGCCGAAGTCCACGTCCACGAGATTGTCCGAGGACTGGTTCACGTCCGCCGTGAACCACCATCCATCCTCCCGTTGCCATACTTCCTTGACCTGGTAGCGGTAGCGGCGCTCGTCGATGGTGCGCTGATGGAGGTTCTGCCCCGCGATGCTGCCGGAGTGGGTGGGATCGGGGCGCCAGCGCATCTCGCCGCCGCTGAGCAAGCCCTCCTTGCTGAACCAGATGGGGGAGAGGGTGGCGTCCGCGCGTTCGCCAAGCGTCTGGTACCAGTTCATTCCCAGGCCCGGGCCCAAGGCCCCGCCAAAGCGCAGCTCGGGGGGGAGCAGGCCGGAGCTGCGCTCGGCCTTGGCCGGGTAGAAGCCCCAGGGAAGGTAGATGTGCGTAGGCACGCCATGGACGAGGATCCGCAGGTTCCGGAAGGTCGCGAAATGATCCAGGTCCACGTCCATCTTGGAGAGCTTGGCCATCCACCCCGGCTTCTCCTCCGCGCAGGGAGAGAGGGCCACGGCATCGAAGGACCAGGCACGAAGATTCCTGAAGGAGACTCGATCCGCCCGGAGCGTCCAGGAAGGGGGGAGCTCCATCTGGAGATCCCGAGCCTCTCCATCCCGGGTGCGCCAATCCATCTCCAGGAACGCGGCGCGCAGACGAAGGTCGGGGGCCTCAAGGCGGATGTTTCCTTCCGCCCGGATCACCTTGAGGGCCCGATCGTAGGTGATCTTGTCCGCCAGCAGCATGAGGCCGGAGGATTCGATCTTCCCCGCTTCGAAGGTCCAGATATCACCGAGGGCGGAGACTCGCTCGGCGCGGTAGGCGAAGGGCAGCAGCGCCTCGGGACCCTCGTCCAGATCCCAAGGCCGAAGGGGCAGCAGCAGGGCCGGATCCGGGGCCTCCAGGGGGCCCGGCGCAGGCACGGGTGGAAGTCCCTGGGCCAGCGCCGGCAGCCCCGCGAGGAACAGCGCGGCCGGGGACCGGAGCTTCATGTGCAGGCCCCTAATGCTGGTGGGGCGCCAGACGGGCGCTCACCAGGAAGAGGGCCAACCCCGCCAGCAGGGCCAAGGTGCTGCGCATGCCGCTTTCCTTTTGGACCTCGGGAAGCAGATCCGAACTGGCGACGTAGAGGGCCAAGCCGGCGCTGAGGCCCAGCACGGGCCCGATGGGGGCGTGGAAGAGCCCCAGACCCGAAGCTCCGATGAGCGAGGCGAGGGCCAGCACGCCGGCGGCACCCACGGCGGCGCGGGCTCCGAAACCCCGGGCGAGGAAGATCGAGGCGATGGTGGCGCCCTCCGGCACGCGATGGAGCAGGATGCCAAGGAACATCAGGGTGCCCAATCCGCTGTGGGTTCCCATGGCCGCGGCGAGGGCCATGCCATCCATGAGGCTATGGAGGCTGAGGCCCACCAGCGCGAGAATGCCCCCAAGGGGGCCGCCATCGGCGTGGGTTTCCTCGCCGTAGTGGAAGTGCAGCGTGATGCCGTGCTCCAGGACGTGGACGAGCAGGTAGCCGCCCAGCACCCACCAGGCGTTCACTTCGCCGCCCGGCTGTTCCATGGCCTCGGGGATCATGCGGACGAGGGTGAAGGAAAGCAGGTAGCCGGCCGCGAGGCCCGAGATGAGCCGCATCACCGAGGCTCGCCCCTGGAGCAGGCGCACCACCGCCAGCCCCCCCACCAACGTGGAGAGGGAGGCGACGGGGGCAAGCCAGGCGAGGGGCAGGACCACGGGCGCCTAGGCCTTCACTTTGGCCTTGGCGGCGGGCTTCTTCGCTTTTGCGGGCGCCTCCGCGGTGGCTTTGGCCTTGGCCGGGGCCTTCTTCACGCCGCCCTTCCTGGGCGTCGCCTCTTCGAGGCCATCCTTCGGCCGGTGGGCCTCCGCATCCTGCTGCGGCCTGGCCTTGGGTGCGGCGGCTTCGGATGTCGCGGCTTTCACGGCCTTCTTGGGTTTGGGGGCCTCCGCCTCGGGCTCTGCCTTGGCGGCCTTCTTCGCTTTGGCCACGGCCTTGGGGGCGGCCACGGGTTCTTCGGCCGCGGGCTTGGCCGCGCCCAGCTTCTTCGGCCGGACGGCAGGCGTCAGGAGGCTCGCCAGCACGTCGCCCGTGAGCTTGGGAGGCTCGGGAGCAGGCGAGGGCTCGGCCTTGGGTCGGGGTGCGGGCTTGGCCGCGGCGGGCAGGGCCTCGGATTCGTCCGCGCCGGCTTCGGCGGGCGCGCCTTCCGTGGACTCGCCGCGATCGCGCTCACCACCCCGCCGGCGGCGCCTGCGGCGCTTCTTCTTGCCACCTTCGCCCTTGGTTTCCTCCTCGGATTCCTCGGAGCCTTCTTCGCCAGCCTCTTCCAGCTCTTCATCCTCGGGTTTGGCGCTCTCGAAGAGGGCCCGCAAGCGCTCGCGCTCGTCCAGGGCTGCCTTCTGCGCGTCGCGCCGGTCGTACTTGAAGTCCTTGGGCTTCTCGTCGCGGCGGTCCTCGCGCTTCTCGTCGCCGAGGGCCTTGTCGAAGGAGATGGGGCTATCGCCGCCGAGGACGACGGTCTCCTCGTCCTTGTGGCGCTCGCGGGGGGTGGGCTTCGCGGGCTTGTCGGCGGCCTTCTCCCGGTCCTCTTCGTGGCGTTCGATCTCCGCGGCCATTTCACCGTAGGGCGTGGACCAGTCGGCCACGACGAGCACGTGGATGTCGTTGCGCTCCTCCAGTTCGGCGATATCGCGCCGCTTGCCGTTCAGCACGGAGCTGGCGATGTCGGGGTGCAGCTTGATGCGGAGCTCCTTCACGTCGCCCCGGGCGGCGATGCCCTTGATGCGGCGGAGGACGGAGAGGACGAGGGCCTCGATGGTCTTCACCTTGCCCGTGCCCTGGCAGGTGGGGCAACCCTCGTGATTCACGTGCTGCAGGCTGGGGCGGATGCGCTGGCGGGTCATGACCAGCACGCCGAAGCGGTTGATCTTCCCCACTTCCATGCGGGCCTTGTCCTGCTTGAGGTGCTCCACGAGGCGATCCTGGATCGCCTTGATGTGGCTCTCCTTGCGCATGTCGATGAAGTCGATGGCCACGAGCCCGGCGAGATCGCGCAGCCGCAGCTGGCGGGCCACTTCTTCCGCGGCCTCCATGTTCGTCTTGAAGGCCGTGTCCTCCTGGTTGTCGCCGGAGGTCTTGCCGCTGTTCACGTCGATGGCCACGAGGGCCTCGGTCTGATCCAGCACGAGGGCGCCGCCGCTGGGCAGGTTCACCTTGCGGCTGTAGACCCGGTCGATCTGCTCTTCCGTCTGATGGCGGGAGAAGATGGGCTTCTTGCCCGTGTAGTGCTTCAGCACGGGGAGGTACTGGGGCATCGTGCGCTTCACGAAGCTCTGGGCCGTGTGGAAGGTGTCGAGGTCGTCGATGCTCACTTCCTCGACGTCGGGGGTGAATGCGTCGCGGAGGGTGCGGACGACCACGTCGTCCTCCTGCCACACGAGGCCAGCGCCCACGCGGTGCTTGTAGCGGTGCTGGACCTCCTTGTAACTGTCGAGGAGGTATTCCAGATCGCGCTGGAAATCCTCCTTGGTGACGCCCAGGGAGGCGGTGCGCACGATCACGCCGATGTTGGCGGGGATCTCCAGGGTGTCGATGAGCTGCTTGAAGTGGCGGCGCTCCTCGGTGCCCTCGATCTTGCGGCTGATGCCGTTCACGGGATTGCCGGGGGTCACCACGAGGTAGCGGCCCGCCAGGCTGATCTGGGCCGTCATCATGGCGCCCTTGGAACCCAGCTCCTCGCGCACGGCCTGGACCATGATCTCCTGATCGCGATGCAGCAGATCCTGGATGCGGCCCCGCCGGCCATCCCCGCTCACCATGTCCCGGGGCAGCTCGCCCAGGGGCAGGAAGCCGTTCTTCTGGCCACCGTAGTGGATGAAGGCGGCCTGGAGGCTCTGATCCACGCGGATCACCTTGGCCTTGTAAATATTGCCCTTGATCTTCTCGTTGTGGACGAACTCCACGTCGTAATCGAAGAGGGTTCCGTCGATCAGCGTGGCGATCCGGATTTCCTCCGGGTCGGTGGCGT